>NZ_JARWNW010000235.1 GCF_029868325.1 Nocardia carnea | reverse complement strand
GTCCTGGATCGTGTGGATCCCCCCGGTTGCAGCACCCTGAGCAGTCGAACAGTGAATGGTCAGTTTACTCCTGGAGCCACGTGGGCAGAAGGTTCGACCGGCTTCCGGTCTGCGGGGGCGAAGCCCGGCAAGCGCTGCAGCAGGCCCCCGCGACCGCCGAGAACTCGCGGGCGGCGGCGCGCGCCGCCTGCCGGACTGCGGGCCGCGAACTGCGGGCGACGCTGGATGCCCTGCGTGAACCGGGTCTCGACCCGGAACGCCCGCTGTCTCCGGCTTCGGCGCGCCTGACCGAGCTCGTCGCCGCTACGCGGGCCACCGGGCTCACTGTGGAACTCCACGGCGCGGAATCGGCCGACCGGTTGCCGGCGGTTGCCGGTGACACGATCTTCCGACTGGTCCAGGAGGCGCTGAGCAACGTGCTCCGGCATGCTTCGGCCCGACACGCGATAGTCGAACTGAGGCAGGAGCGCGAGAGCATTCTGGTGCGCGTGGCCGATGACGGCCGGGGCGGTACCGGCCGGCCCGGCACAGGCTGGGGCATCATCGGAATGCGTGAACGAATCGCCCTGCTGGGCGGTACTCTGCAGGCGGGGCCGATGCATGGAGTCGGATTCGTGGTCGAAGCACAACTTCCGGTACGGGAATCGGCATGATCCGTGTCGCAGTGGTCGACGATCAGCCCCTGATCCGAGAAGGCCTGCGCGCATTGTTGCAACGCGCCACCGATATCGAGGTCGCCGGCCTCGCCGGTACCGGTGCGGAAGGGGTTGCGCTCGTGATCCGTACCCGGCCGGATGTGGTACTCATGGACATTCGGATGCCAGGCGGCGACGGTCTCGACGCGACCCGGCGGATCGTCGCCGATCCCGCACTGCGACACGTCCAGGTCATCGTCCTCACAACATTCGATACCGACGACAATATCCTCGATGCGATGCGGGCCGGCGCTGCTGGATTCCTGTTGAAGGATATCGATCCCGACGAACTACGTGCCGCGGTGCGGACGGTCGCCTCCGGCGAGGCGCTGCTCGCTCCGGCTGTCACCCGCCGGGTGATGCGGGCGGCGGCGCAGGCCGCCGGGCCGAGCATGCGGGCGGCGGAGCTGCTGGAGCGACTGACCCCGCGGGAGCGTGAGGTCCTGCTCGCAGTGGGGACGGGCCGATCCAACACCGAGATCGGCGCCGCCCTGCATATGAGCCCCGCGACGGCCCGGACCCATATCGGCCGATTACTGGACAAACTGGAGGCGCGCGGGCGCGCCGAACTGGTGGCGATCGCCTACGAGACCGGGCTCATAGTGCCCGGTGGCCGGTCGATCTCAGGCAGCTGAGCCGGCCGGACGGAATCCGGCGGTATCACTTGTCCGGTCCTGTTCCCGGCGCGCCAGCCGCCGGCCGACAGCCACGCCGACGAGTGCCGGGACGAAGATCAGCAGCACGATGAACGCGGAGGCGGCGGTCGCCTCGAACAGCAGCCCGGCGTCACCTAGGTCGACCCGGGGAATGAAATCCAGCAGCCAGGACACGAGGCCGCAGCCGATACCCCCGGCCACGGCGGCCTGCAGCCACAGAATCGTCAGGTCGGCGCCGCGTTCCGGATTCGGGTTGGCCCGCCGGTCCGCCCGGCCGTCCATCAGACCCCACGTGACGGCGGCACCGATCAACACCACCAGGCACAGCAGCCGCAGCCATACCCCGAAGGTCGGGACGAACCCCATCGCGAATCCGAGGAGTACCCGCAGCACGACGGCCAGCCCACCGAGCGCCAGTGCCCGCAACAACCACGCAGTCATGCCGATCACCATAACCCCCTTCACCGCAAAGCTAGAACCGGTTACAGAATATCGGTGGCAAACGGTGACTCACGGGTACTCAGCCCAGGTCGGACACCGCCGCTGCCATCGCCGCCCGCGGGGCCGGCTTCCCGGTGAACTGTTCGACCTGCCCGTAGGCCTGCTCGAGCAGCATGTGCAGACCACCGATCACGGTGTGACCGGCCGCTGCCACTGCTTCCGCGAGGGGTGTCGGCCACGGGTTGTACAGGGCATCGAGTACGACGGGAGCCGCCGCCACCGTGTCGGCGATACCGGCAGCCGCCTGATACGGGACGGTGCTGACCACCGCCCCGGCCGCCGCGCAACGCCGGGCCAGCTCGGGTGCATCGAAGCCGATCACCTCGGTGTCGGCGCCGAGTTGCGTGGCGAGTTCGCGCGCACCCGCAGCCCGGCCCGCATCGCGCGCCACGATGGTCACCCGGCGGGCACCGAGCCCGGTGAGCGCCAGCAGGGCCGGACGCGCGGTCCCGCCGGCGCCGAGTACGACCGCTTCGGTCAGCCCGGTCACGCCGCCGCCCCGTAATGCGCCCAGCACACCGTCCACGTCGGTACAGTCGGCCCGCCAGCCGGCCTCGGTCCGGACCAGGGTGTTGGCCGAGCCGACGAGCACTGCGCGTTCGGTCCGTTCGTCCGCGTAGGCCAGCGCGGCTTCCTTGCCCGGCATGGTCACCGACAGACCGACCCATTCCGGGCCCAGCCCGTCCACCAGCCGCGGCAGCTCGGCCGCGGTGCATTCGATCCGGTCGTAGGTCCAGTCCAGGCCGAGCGCCCGATAGGCGGCCAGATGCAGCTGCGGCGAGCGGGAATGGGTAATGGGACTGCCCAGTACGGCCGCCCGCCGTGGTGCGGCGGCCGATGATGCTTCCGCCGGTCCGAAGCCCTCCGCAGTTCCGGAACTCACCGGCGATCCGGTACCGGCACCCGGTTCAGCGCCCACTGTCGAGAATCCCGCTTTCCAGTGCCAATTCGATGTTCTGCAGATGCTCGCCGTAGCTCTCGGTGAACATCGTGGTGCCTTCTTTGTCCACCGTGACGAAGTACAGCCAGTCCCCCGGCTCGGGTTTCTCCATCGCCTCCAGCGCCCCGATCGAGGGGGCGGCGATGGGGGTGGCGGGCAGACCGGCCATGGCATAGGTGTTCCACGGGGTGGTCTGCGCGCGATCGGCGTCGGTCGTGGCGACCTCGGTCTTGTCGAGCGCGTAGTTGACCGTGGAATCGAACTGCAACGGCTGACCGATCTCGAGCCGGTTGACGATCACCCGGGCCACCTTGCTCATATCCTGGGGCAGCGCTTCGCGTTCCACCAGCGAGGCGCCGATCAGCGTTTCGTAGGGACTCAGCCCGTTGGCGGCCCCGGATTCGAGCACCCCGGTCGCCTCGTAGCTCGCCGCGCTTTCACTGACCAGTTTCCGCAGAATCTCCTGAGCGGAGCTGTTCGGGTCGAAATCCCAGCTGCCCGCGGCGATCAAACCCTCGAGCTGACGCCGCCGGTCGGGTACCTGCCGTACGGCGTCCATCGCCCATTCCGGCACCCCGAGGGCGGCCAGATCGCTACCGGCGCCGGCCTCCTCGAGTTGTTCGTAGGTGACGCACCGGCGTTCGGCGTCGGCGCCTACACAACTGGCGGCGGCGATCTTGGTGTAGATCCCTTCCTTGCGGGCACCGGTGTTCACATCGTGCTGATCGTGTAACTGCCGGCCCTCGGAGATGACCAGATTGCCCACCCGCGCTTCCGGCGACACCAGCGCCGCGACAGCATCGCGGCCCGGACTCCGCTCGGGAATGGCGTAGTACCCGGGCTGTACCGAACTCATCCCCTCGTTCTGTACCGCCGCCTCGTAGAACGCGGCCGAACTGGCCACCACGCCGGCTTCTTCCATCGCCGTGGCTATCTCGGTGGCCGTATCACCGGAGGCCACGTGAACGACCACCGGCGCGCCACCCGGACCGGCAAAATCCTCCGGCGGGGTATAGCGATTGACGAGTTTGTACACACCGGCGCCGAGGATCAGGACCAGTACCACCGCGCCGGCCGCCCAGATCAGCTTCCGGCGGCGACCGCCCTGTTGTTCCCGGGCGCGGCGCGCTGCCGCCCGGCCACCGCGGCGAGGCGCCCGGCGGGCACCGGCGCGGCTGCGCGCCCGGGACCGCGGTCGCGGCTCGGGCTCGGGCTCGGCGTCGCCGTAATCGTCCTCGTCGTCGATGTATTCGTCCTCGTCGACGTAGCGGGGAATGACCGCGGTGTCGTCGTCCTCGTAGGGGTCCCAGCCGGTATCCGGCTCATCGTCCCACTCGGGATCGTCGGCTACCGGCGTGGCGGCCGACCGGCGGGACCGCTCCCAGGCCTTGTCGTCGCGGCGGTATCGCCGCTCGGCCTCACGTTGCCGGAACCGCGCCTCCGCCTGCGCCCACCGATCCGTCATTCATCGTCTCCGAACAACGCGGTCCGTTCCGCGTCCTCGGCCGACCTCATCATCGAACTCCGTTCGTCCAACCAGCTCTGCAGGATCGAAACAGCAGCCGCCTGGTCGATCACCTGCCGCTGTCCACGTGCTCGGACACCGCTGTCCCGCAGAGCGCGTGCAGCAGACACCGTAGTCAAACGTTCGTCGGAAAGGCGGATCGGCACTTCGGGCAGCGAGTCGCGCAACTTTCCGGCGAACTCGACGGCCAGCCGTGCCGCGGTCCCGCTTTCGCCGCGGAGGGTGCGCGGCAACCCGACGATGATCTCCACCGCTTCGTATTCCGTCGCGATCGCGGCGATCCGCGCGATATCCGCACCGGCCGGTGTTCCGCCCGTACGGGCGGCGGCGGAACCTGCGGATTTGCGACCGGAGCGGCGCCCCGGTGCACCGGCCCGTGGCACGGTCTCCACCGGGGTGGCCAGCACACCGTCGGGGTCACTGGCCGCCACCCCGATCCGGACACTGCCCACGTCGATACCGAGCCGCCGGCCGCGACCGGGGTCGGAATCGGGATGCGGCCGGTCGACCGGGGTATCTGCCCCGGAACCCGCCGCCATCAGCCGGCGTGTGCGCCGATATGGTCCCGGACCGCCGCCAGGCCCGCCTCGATACCCGACGGGTCCGAACCCGCACCCTGGGCCATTTCCGGCTTCCCGCCACCGCGGCCGGAAATACTCGGACCGAAGACACCGACCAGCGTACCGGCCGCGAAACCCAGTTCCTGGGCCGCCTTGTTCACGGTCACGACGAACGGCACCTTGCCCTCGTTATTTCCGAGCAACACCACGATGGCGGGCGTGGAGCCCAACCGGCCGCGGATATCGGTGGCCAGGGTGCGCAGATCACCGGCCGCCACACCTTCCGGCGCGGCCGCCGCAACCAGCAGTACGTCACCGATCCGCTGTGCCGCATCGGCATACGAACCGGCCGAGGACAGCACCGCGGCGACCTTGGTCCGTTCGAGCTCCTTCTCGGCGACCTTCAGCCGGTCCACGAGCTGCTCCACCCGTCCCGGAACTTCGTCGGAGGGCACCTTCAGCATCGATGCGACACCGGCCAGCAGCGCCCGCTCCTTCGCCAGATGCCGATAGGAATCCAGTCCTACGAACGCCTCCACCCGGCGCACACCCGAACCGACCGACGATTCCCCGAGCAGGGTGATCGGGCCGATCTGCGAGGAATGCCCCACATGGGTGCCACCGCACAGCTCCATGGAGAACGGTCCACCCATCTCCACCACACGCACGCGGTCGCCGTAGTTCTCGCCGAACAGGGCCAGCGCCCCCATTTCGCGGGCCTTGGGCAGATCGGTGACGAAGGTGTTCACCGGGTAGTCGGCGCCGACACCGTCGTTGGAAACCGCCTCGATATCGGCCTTCTGCTGTTCGGAGAGCTGCCCCTGCCAGTTGAAATCGAATCGCAGGTACCCGGGCTTGTTCATCGAACCGGCCTGCACCGCATTGGGGCCGAGGATCTGCCGCAGCGCGGCATGCACCATATGGGTGCCGGAATGGCCCTGGGTGGCGCCGCGCCGCCAGGCGGGATCCACCTGCGCGAGCACCACATCGCCCTCGGTGATCTGGCCCTGGTCCACCGTGCACCGGTGCACCCAGAGCTTCTTCGCGATCTTCTGCACATCGTTGACCGTGAGCTTGGTGCCCGCGGCGGTGATCGTGCCGCGATCGGCGATCTGACCGCCCGCTTCGGCATAGAGCGGGCTGCGGTCCAGGATCACCTCGATATCGGTACCGGCGACGGCGGTCGGCACGCGGACCCCGTCACCGATGAGCGCGAGCACCCGCGCTTCGGAGGTCAGCTCGTCGAATCCGGTGAACTCGGTATCACCCCGGTCGACCAGTTCCTTGTAGACCGACAGGTCGGCGTGGGCGTGCTTGCGGGCGTGCGCATCTTCCTTGGCCCGCTGCCGCTGTTCGGCCATCAGCGAGCGGAACCCCGCCTCGTCGACGGACAGGCCGGCTTCGGACGCCATCTCGAGCGTGAGGTCGATGGGGAAACCGTAGGTGTCGTGCAGGGTGAAGGCGTCGGATCCAGAGATCCTGCCGGTCTTACCGGCCGGGGTGGCTGCCTTGACCTCCTCGACGGTTTCGTCGAACAGCCGCGACCCGGTGGCCAGCGTCTTACGGAACGCCGTCTCCTCCCCGACCGCGACCGTTTCGATCCGCGCGAAATCGGTGGACAGTTCGGGATAGGACGGCGACATCTGTTCGCTGACAACCCGCATGAACTGGCTCATCACCGGTTGTTCGGCGCCCAGCAACCGGGCCGAGCGCACGATCCGGCGCAGCAGGCGCCGCAGCACGTAACCGCGCCCGTCGTTGCCCGGGTTGACGCCGTCGGCGATCAGCATGGCGGAGGTACGCGCATGATCGGCGATTACCCGGAAGCGCACATCGTCGGCGTGTTCGACGCCGTAGGACCGGCCGGTGAGCTCTTCGGCCTTATCGATGAGGGGGCGCAGCAGATCGGTTTCGTAAACGTTGTCGACCCCCTGGAGCAGCAGCGCGATGCGCTCGATACCCATACCGGTGTCGATATTCTTCTTCGGCAGCACACCGATCGGCGGATGCCCGAGCTTGGGGCTGTCCTCACCGCGGATGTCCTGCATGAAGACCAGGTTCCAGATCTCCAGGTAGCGGTCCTCGTCGGCAACGGGTCCGCCGTCGCGGCCGTATTCCGGGCCGCGGTCGTAGTAGATCTCGGAGCAGGGCCCGCCCGGGCCGGGCACACCCATATCCCAGTAGTTGTCCTTGCCGTCGCGGAACTGGATCCGCTCCTCGGGGATACCGGCCACCTTGCGCCACAGCTCGGCGGCCTCCGGATCGGCCTCGTAGGCGGTGACCCAGATGCGCTCGGGATCGAACCCGTAGCCGCCGTCCTCCTGGGATTTGGTGATCAGTTCCCAGGCGAAGCGGATCGCGTCTTCCTTGAAGTAATCGCCGAAGGAGAAATTCCCGGCCATCTGGAAGAAGGTGTTGTGCCGGGTGGTGACGCCGACTTCCTCGATATCACCGGTGCGCACGCATTTCTGCACACTGGTCGCGCGCGGATACGGCGGCGTCTGCTGACCGAGGAAGTACGGTTTGAACTGCACCATGCCCGCGTTCACGAACAGCAGGTTCGGGTCGTCGAGAATCAGCGATGCACTGGGCACCTCCGTATGCCCGGCACGAACGAAATGGTCCAGGAATCGCCGTCTGATCTCGTGGGTCTGCACAGATATCCAGCCTACCGGGACCGCGCACGCGATTTATCACCGAGCCGGGTTAGGCGTACCACCCCTTTGCCACGGCTGCGGCCGGTTATGCCCTGCTGCGTCCGTTCGAAGCCCGCAGACCGCGGATTATCCGGCGCAAGGTGCTCACCCGCGGGCCGACGGTCCGCTCGTTGCCGTGGTCGGTCGGGTGGTAGTAATCCACCCCGACCAGTTCGTCCGGCGGGTACTGCTGGGCGAGCACACCGTCCGGATCGTCGTGCGGGTACCGGTAGCCCTGCGCGTTACCGAGCGCCGCGGCGCCGGAGTAGTGGCCGTCGCGCAGATGCGGCGGCACCGCGCCCGCCTTACCGGCCGCCACATCGGCCATGGCCGCGCCGATGGCCGCCACCACCGCGCCCGATTTCGGGGCCGTGGCCAGATGGATGGTGGCCTGGGCCAGCGCCAGCCGGGCCTCGGGCAAACCGACCAGCTGCACCACCTGCGCCGCGGCGGTCGCGGTCTGCAATGCGCTGGGGTCTGCCATCCCGATGTCCTCGCTGGCGTGGATCATCAGGCGCCGGGCGATGAAACGCGGGTCTTCTCCCGCGGTCAGCATCCGGGCGAGGTAGTGCAGCGCGGCATCCACATCGGAGCCGCGAATGGATTTGATGAACGCGCTGATCACGTCGTAGTGCTGATCACCGGCCCGGTCGTAGCGGACGGCGGCCTTGTCCACGCTGGCGGCGACCAGGTCGAGGTCGATCGCACCGTCCAGCGAGGATTCCGCGGAGGCCTCCAGGGCGGTGAGCGCGCGACGGGCATCGCCCCCGGCGATCCGGACGATATGGTCGATCGCCTCGCCGGTGACGGTGAACTGCTCGTCCAGCCCGCGGGGGTCGGCGAGGGCGCGGGTGAGCACGGTGCGGATATCGTCGCCCGTCAGCGAATGCAACTGCAGCACCAGCGACCGGGACAGCAGCGGGGGGGGGGGGGGGGGGGGGGGGGGGGGGGGGGGGGGGGGGGGGGGGGGGGGGGGGGGGGGGGGGGGGGGGGGGGGGGGGGGGGGGGGGGCGGGGGGGGGGGGGGGGGGGGGGGGGGGGGGGGGGGGGGGGGGGGGGGGGGGGGGGGGGGGG
>NZ_JARWNW010000234.1 GCF_029868325.1 Nocardia carnea | reverse complement strand
TTTTCGGGGGGGGCCCGCCCCCCCCCCCCCCCCCCCCCCCCCCCCCCCGCCCCGCCGGCCGCCAAAACACCCCTTAACCCCCCCCCCCCAACTTAAATGTGGTGTGGGGCGGCCCCCCCCCCGGGCGCCCCGGGTTCGGGGCCCTGGAGGTCTCGTTCTTCACTCCTCCGCTTCGCTCCCCCGCTCCGTCGCTCCAGAACGAGACGGGCCCCGAACCTGTGGGGTGGGCCACAACAAGGCCAGGAGGGAGCATCTGGTCCGGCGAAGTCGGCCACGAACGCTCTGGCAACCGGTGCGGAGTATCGCACCGGTTCGGCCTCTGCCCGGACGGTCCAGTTCCGAGACAGGCCGCGTGCCTGCTATCGGAACCACACCGCCGGAAACGGCACGCACGCCCGATCGAAGGATCGACGAGGGCAATTCGGTTGCCGTCAATGCCTTGGCCGGGTTCGGACGGCGTGGGGCACGCCGGCGGATATTCGGTGATCTGTTGACAGCACGGGGTTTCCGGGCCATTCGAGACGTTGTGCGCTGGTGTGATAGCCGCAGCGCCACGTCTACGCCGGGCGGGCACCGCGCTGCCGGAAACCACCGAACGGCTCGGCCAGGGCGAACCCACCTGGATCGGATCAGGCGGGTGTGCCGGGTTGGGCGATGGCCGGCGTGGACAGGTCCATCGCGACGGTGCGGGGTAGCAGCGCACTGACCCGGAATCCGCCGTCGGCCGTCGGTTCCGCCGTCAGCCGTCCGCCGACCGCCAGGGCTCGTGCCTGCATGCCGGGAATTCCGTGCCCGCCGGTGCCGGCGGCCGACGGACCGGTGCCCGGACCGTTGACGACGGTGAGGGTGACGGTTTCGGCGCAGTCGATTCCGATCCGGACCGGGGCGCCGGGGGCGTGCCGGCCGGCATTGGCCAGCGATTCCTGCACGATCCGGTACAGCGCGGAGCCCACGGTGTCGGGTATCGCCGCGAGCGGGCCCTCGACCGACCAGGTGAGATCCACCCCGGCCCGGGTGGCGGACTGGAACAACGCTTCCAAGTCCACGGCGGTGGGCTGCGGGGTGTGTTCGGCGAGCTGACCGTCGCTGCGCAATACACCGAGCAGGCCGCGGATCTCGTTGAGCGCCTCCCGCGCGGTGGCGCCGATCGATTCGAATTCGGCCCGCGCGGCGTCGTTCACACCGGTCACGCGGTACGGGGCTGTCTGCGCCTGCACGACCACCAGCGACATATGGTGCGCTACCACATCGTGCAGATCGCGGGCGATCCGCGCTTTCTCCTCGAGGATGGTGCGCCGCGCGCGTTCGAGTTCACTGACTTCGGTCTGCCGGTTCAGCTCGGAACGTGAACGGATCAGCGACCGCAGCAGTACCGCGACGAACACGGTCGCGGCCAGGGAAACCGGCCAGGCCCACGGATCGGCGCCGACCCCCTCCTCCGAGAGCGCCGCGCCCAGCAGCAGCGATGTCGCCGCCCACACCACCGCCACCAGCGGCGGCGGCGACCGCAACGCCACCCCGAAGACCAGGAAGTACAGGGCGACGATATGCACCACCTGGAAGGGCAGGGCTTCACCTGGCTCGTTCGGTACGGCCAGCGCGATGAACAACGCCGAACCGGCGGAGACGGCCCAGCCCAGCGCCGCGTTGCGCCGGATCAGCAGTACCGGCAGGGCGGCGAACGCCGCGATGAGCGGGGCGATCGACCACGGCACGTCATGGGTCAGGTGCAGGGTGGGCCAGGCCACCGAGAACAACACCAGCACCACGAAGACCGTGCCTGCATCCACCCACCACCGGGGTCCGAGGCGGGCGAGCCTGCTCCGGAGAGGCAGTGACTTCGCTGCCGGCTGCCCGGCGCCGATCTCCATCATGGCACCGACATTACGAACCGCCACCCGGATCCACCTCATACCGTGGGGTGAAATCGGACCCGTACACCCGGGGTAGACCACCCCGGCCCTCACCGCCCGGGGCGGGCCCGGAACCGCTCCTGAGCGGGACGGCCGCGACCGTTATCGATTCATACCGTCACGACCATGGTTGTCTCGAACTCTGCCGCGCACCGCCCGGCCTCGGTGCGCCGCCGGCCCGCCGCGCTCGCCGTCGCGGGGATCGCCGCGGCGGCATCGCTGCTCGCGGTCCCCACGGCCGACGCCGCCGGACCGGCGGCCGACACCACCCCGGCCGCGGTCGCTGTCCGCGCATTGACCGATACCGCTGCCGCACCGCAGCTTCCCGGCGATTTCGGCGCCGTCACCGGATACCGCCCGGCGGTGGTCGACGGAATCCTGGTCGCCCCACAGGGATCGTGCTCGTCACCGGTTCCGCTGCCCGCGGAGTTCGACACCGCCTGCAAGGCACACGACCTCGGATACGACCTGCTGCGCTACGCCCAGCACAGCGGTCACCCGCTCGGCGGGTGGGCCCGGCGCGACCTCGATCGCGCCCTCGCCGACCGAATGCTGTCGGCGTGCCGGCACCGCCAGGACCCGATGGCCCGCACCAGCTGCACCACCCTGGCCGGGATCGCCGCGACGGCGGTCGACCTCAATTCGCGGCGGCAGGGCTACGGGGTGCCGGTGGTCGAACATTTTTCGTTCGCCGAGACGGCCGCGGCCTGGCTGCCGCGTGTGCTGACGCTGGTACTCACCGCGCTCGCGGCGTTGCTGACCTGGCGTAGTTGCGCGGGTGGCCGGTTCGGCCGCCCGGCGTTACGCGGCCGCACATCGCCGGCCATTTCCCCGCGCGCCGCGTTCCCGGTGATCCCGTTCCGGCAGGAGTTCGCATGAAACACATCACCCCGGCCGCGGCCCAGCCCCTCTGGTCGCCGGCACCCCTTCTCCTACGGCCGCTCGACCGAACCGGTACCGCGGTAGCGGCTCCCCCGCTCCGCCCGGCGACATCCGATACGAACGCACCCGGTGATCTTCGCCGCCTGGCACGCCGCGGTTTCCCGGTAGGTGTCACCCTCGCGGTGGCGCTGGGCACGATCCTGTCGCTGGCCCCCGGCCTGCTCCCCCGCTCCGCCGCCGCCCAGGCCCTACTCACCTCCGTGCTGGTCATCGCCCTGCTGGGCATCGCGCAACTCGCCGGGTCCCTCTTCTCCCGCTGCCGGCGCGCCAACCCGATCCTCTCCCGCCGCCGGCGCAACGACCCGGGGCGACACCTCCCACGCCGGGGCCGTTCGAGCACCGTCGGCAGTCGGGCCTCAGGCTTGCCCGGCGAGCAGACAGCCGACCCGGTCCGCCGGGGCCACAACGGCCGACCACCCTCGGCGCCCATGACCACCGGCGCAACCGGAGCGCAGGGCAATCACACCACCGATCTACCATCGGGCAAGCTCACCGACCGGCGCCTGGGCATGCTCATCCGTAGATACCGGGGCATAGCCACCGGGCGCCTGCGCCGGTCGGTTCCGGATGGCTTCGCCGGTGTGCCAACCGTACGGCATCTGGTGCTCGCGTCCGCCGTCGTCGGTGTGGTGACCGCGCTGGTTCATGCGGCGGCGTGGCAGAACACCCTGCGCGACGCCATGGGGGTCGCGCGCATCGGACCGGAGTACTGGGCCTTCTGGGCTGCCGGGTCGCTGGTGGTCACCGTCGTCCTGGTTGCCGTGGGTTCCGGGACCGGCCGGTTGCTACGGCGGATCGGGTGGTCGCGGGGGTTGGCGACGGCGCTGGTCGCGACGCTGCCGGTGGCCTTCTTCGGGATTCCGGGGGTCGCCGCGGCCGGTGGCGGTGGCACCGATTCCGGCCTCGTGCAGCCGGTGGCGATGACCCGATCCGGTAGCGCCGAGTCCCTGGTGAGCTGGGACTCGCTGGGTCGTGAGGGGCAGCGGTTCGTGACGAACGGCCCGGCCGGTGCCGTGCGGGTGTATGTCGGATTGCGGTCGGCGCCCGATCTGGCGTCGCGAGCCGAACTGGCGGTCCGGGAACTCGATCGGGCCGGCGGATTCGACCGCTCGCATCTGGTGGTGGCCGTGCCCACCGGTTCGGGGTGGGTGGACGCGCGAGCCCTGCGCGGATTCGGGGAACGGTTCGGTGCGGATTTCGCCGTGACGGCGTTGCAGTATTCCCACCTGCCGAGCTGGGCGACGTTCGTGCTGGGCCGGGATTCGGCCGCGGCGTCGGCGCGCGCGCTCTTCACAGCTATCGAAGAGCATGCCGCGACTTTGCCGGACCCGCCTAGGCTGCACCTCTACGGGCAGAGCCTCGGCGCGCTCGGCGGTAGCGCGGTGTTCGCCGGGGCGGCCGAACAGAACCGCCGGGCGTGTTCGGTGCTGTGGTCGGGTATGCCGGGCGGCGGCGGCCGGGAGCCGGGCGCTCGGACGGCGATCCTGGCCAATACCTCCGACCCGGTCGTGCACTGGTCACCCGGCCTGCTGTGGCGGCCGCCGGATCTCACCGGCGCTCGTCGCGACGCTCCGGCCCCTGGCTGGCTGCCGGTGGTGAGTTTCGTCCAGACCACCGCCGACCTGCTGGGCGCCCTGTCCGCGCCACCCGGTCACGGTCACCGCTACGGCGTGGATCAGGGCACCGCTCTCACGGGCTGCGGATAGCGGCGGACAGCGGTGCGCGCGGGTTTGCCCGCCGGATGCGGGCGCGCCACCGCGCCCGCACCGGCCCGTACCGCCTACGGTGCCGTTCGGAAACGCACAGGTTCTGCCCTTAAGGTGTCCCACCATGGCTTCACCCAGTGACGATCACCGGCGCCGGAAACGGCGCCGGTTGCGGCGGATATCGCCACCTGCGCTCGCCGGCGCCGCCCTGCTCAGTCTGGCGCTGACGGCGGTATCCGCTCCCGCCTCCGACGCCGTCGGTTTCGACGGTTCGATCACAGGCCCCACCGGACTCGCGGTGGTGGGACTCACTTCGGGTGATCCGGGTAAGGCTGCCACGGCGGCCATACCGCGCGACTTCGCGACCTATTCCGGCTACGACCCCGTCCTGCGCCAGGGCGTGCTCGTGGCACCCGACGGCGACTGTTCGTCACCGGTCGAACTGCCGCCGGAGTTCGATACCGCCTGTATGGCCCACGACCTGGGTTACGACCTGCTCCGCTACGCCGACAGCGTCGGCGCCCCGCTCGGCCCGTGGGCCCGGCAGGAGCTGGACCGCACCCTGGGTGTGCGGCTGCACCAGGCCTGCGATGCGCACGGCGAGCCGATGGTGCGGACCCGCTGCGAAACCCTGGCCTCGGTTGCGGCGACCGCGGTGGAGCTGAACTCACGCCGCCAGCACTACGGGGTGCCGGTGGTGGAAACCTTCACGCAGGCGGCGACCCAGGCCGCGACCGAGCATCCGACCCAGCCGTGGCTGCTGCGGCTGGTCACGTTCGGGCTGACGGCGGTCGCCGGGCTGGTCCTGGGTGTGCGGCGGCTGCATCGACGGATCCGCCGCCCGGCGGTCGTCGGCACCGGCGGTCATCGCGGTCTACCGGCGCGGCCCGGCCATATCGTGGCGTCGGCCCGGGCCGCCCGCCGCCGCCCACGGTTTGCGCTGCCCGGCCTGATCCGGCTGCCGGTGGAGCCCGTCCCGCTGCCGCAGCTACCGCGGCTCCCGGTGCCCGGGAAGTCTCCTGCCCGGCAGAGTCAGGCCCCGGTTGACCCCGCCTATAACACGTTCTAGTTTGGGGGCGTGCTTGTTGTGGACGATGTGGTCGAAGTGGACGCCCCCGCCGACGTGGTGTGGTCGGTCCTCACCGATTTCGACCGGTACAGCGACTGGAATCCCTTCATCAGTCGCTGCCGCGCGGACCTGACCGTCGGCGCGCCGATCGATATGCGGGTCCAACAGCTGATGCCGCTGCCGATCCCCATGCGCGAATTCATCCACACCGTCACGCCGGGCCGGGAGTTCGGCTACTCCATGAAACCGCTCCCGCTCGGCGCGCTACGCAGCAACCGCTCCCACACCCTGACCCCCCTCGGCGACAACCGCACCCGCTACGAATCGCATTTCGAACTCGCCGGGTGGCTGGCGCCGCTGGTGGGCCTCCTGTTCGGCCGTGGTTTCCGGCGCGGTTTCCCCGGGATGACCACCGCGGTGGAACGCGAAGCCGAACGTCGGCACGCGGCCTCCTGATCCCGCCGCCCGAGCGACCTCGCTCGGCCTGAGCCGCCAGACCCACACGGCACGGGTCACGCCGGCGGAGGCCACGCCGATGCCCGCGGACACGAGCTATGGACTGCGACTCGACGCTGTCCAGTCCTGCTTGCCAACCGCCTACGAGGTGGGCGTATCCACACTGCCAGGCGGCGCATGAGTCGATTCCGATTCGCCTACGACCGCCGACCGGCCGGCGACGGCGACGGCGACGGCGACGGCGACGGCGACGGCGACGGCGACGGCGACGGCGACGGCGACGGCGACGGCGACGGCGACGGCGACGGCGACGGCGACGGCGACGGATTCTTACAGAAACATTCGGGCCCCTACCCGGGGCCGGCCCCGGCGCCCGCAACACCGGCTCCCCGCGGCGGCGCTACCGAGCGCAACCTCTTGCCGAACACGCCCGATAGACCGCGGGCGGCAACCCGTAAAGGATCACCGCCCGCGGCCGGAATCTGTGAGCGCTACGACAAGCTCAGGCGATCGGCCCGCGCGCCGCCTCGTAGGCCGCACCCACCCGGTACAGCCGGTCGTCGGCCAGTGCGGGCGCCATGATCTGCAGGCCCACCGGCATCCCGTCGTCGCGGCTGAGACCCGACGGCACCGACATCGCCGGATGCCCGGCCAGGTTGGTGGGCAGCGTGCACAGGTCCGACAGGTACATCGCCAGCGGATCGTCGACCTTTTCACCGAGCTTCCACGGGGTGAACGGGCTGGTCGGCGAGATCAGCACGTCGACCTGTTCGTAGGCCTGCTCGAAATCGCGCGCGATCAGGGTCCGCACCTTGAGCGCCTGACCGTAGTAGGCGTCGTAGTACCCGGCCGACAACGCATAGGTGCCGATCATGATGCGTCGCTTCACCTCGGGCCCGAACCCGGCGGCCCGGGTGGCGGCCATGACCTGCTCGGCGCTGTGCTTACCGTCGTCGTCGACGCGCAGGCCGTACCGCATGGCGTCGAAGCGGGCCAGGTTGGAGGAGACCTCGCTGGGCAGGATCAGGTAGTAGGACGCCAGCGCGTATTCGAAATGGGGGCAGGACACCTCGACCACTTCCGCGCCGAGCTCCTTCAGCACACCTACCGCGGCATCGAAGGAGGCCAGCACGCCCGGCTGGTAGCTGTCGGAGTGCAGTTCCTCGACCACCCCGATCTTCACCCCGCGCAGATCCCCGCCCGCACCCCGGCGCGCGGCCTCGACCACCGCCGGTACCGGCACATTGCGGGAGGTCGAATCGCGCGGATCGTGCCCGGCGATCACCTCGTGCAGCAGCGCGGTGTCCAGCACGGTCCGGGCGCAGGGACCGCCCTGGTCCAGCGAGGAAGCGCAGGCGACCAGCCCGTACCGCGACACCGTGCCGTACGTGGGTTTCGTGCCGACGGTCGCGGTGACCGCGGCCGGCTGCCGGATCGACCCACCGGTATCGGTGCCGATCGCCAGCGGCGCCTGATACGAGGCCAGCGCCGCCGCCGAACCACCACCGGAGCCGCCGGGGATCCGCCCGGTATCCCACGGGTTCTTGGTCGGCCCGTAGGCGGAGTTCTCGGTGGAGGAACCCATCGCGAACTCGTCCATATTGGTTTTCCCGAGGATCGGGATACCGGCGGCACGCAGCCGGGAGGTCAGGGTGGCGTCATAGGGCGCCACCCAGCCCTCGAGGATCTTCGACCCGCAGGTGGTGGGCATATCGGTCGTGGTGAACACGTCCTTGAGTGCCAGCGGCACACCGGCCAGCGGCGAGGCCGGCGCTTTCCCGCCGGCGAGCGCTGTATCGACCTCGGCCGCGGCTGCCAGCGCCTGCTCACCGGCGGTATGCAGGAAGGCGTGATATTCGCCGTCGACCTCGGCGATCCGGTCCAGATGCGCCCGGGTCACCTCCACCGACGACACTTCCCGGTCGTGGATCTTGGCGGCGAGCTCGGATGCCTCGAGCTGAGTCAGGTCGCTCATTCGCCCTCTCCCAGAATCTGCGGAACAAGGAACCGCTGGTCTTCGCTGGCCGGTGCACCGGACAGGGCCTGCTCGGGGCTGAGCCCGGGACGGACCTCGTCGGGGCGGGTCACGTTCGACACCGGATCAGGTGAGGGCGTGGCCGGAACATCGGCGGCGGCCACCTCGGAGATGGTCGCCACATGGCTGAGGATCGAATCCAGCTGTCCGGCGAACTGATCGAGTTCGGCCTCGGACAGGGCGAGCCTGGACAGCCGGGCGAGGTGTGCGACCTCGTCGCGGGAGATGGCGGTCACCGCGAACCCCTTTCGGCGTGTAGTTCGGATACGGATCACGAGCAACGAACAGCCTAATGGTGCCGCCGCGCGGGGTCGGTCGCGAGGCCACAGGAGTACCTCGGGCCACCCGATTCACACCGTTCGCTATCGTTGCGCGGCGGTCAGCGCGCACAATTCGAGTCGATAACCGCCCGAAATGGGTGTAAGGATGGGCAGACCGGGTATTCGTCCAGAGCCTCGGCCGCAGAAGGAAAGGGAAACGCACGTGTCATATCTGCTCCGCGTGCAACTTCCGGATCGTCCGGGAAGCCTCGGGTCATTGGCGGTGGCACTCGGCACCGTCGGCGCCGATATCCTCTCGCTGGATGTGGTCGAACGCGGCGCCGGGTTCGCCGTCGACGATCTGGTGGTCGAGATCGCCCCCAACGCACTTCCCGATACGCTCATCACCGCCGCGGAATCGCTCGGCGATGTGCGGGTCGATTCGATCCGGCCCTATTCCGGTGTTCTCGACACCCACCGCGAACTCGAACTCATCGACAATGTGGCCAACGCCCGCGACGACCGCTTACAGGTACTGGTCGACGGTATCCCGCGCGTGTTGCGGGTGGGCTGGAGCACGGTACTCGATATCGGCCCGCAGGGCGCTTACCGGCTGGTCGGCAGCCAGAGTGCGCCGCAGACCCAGGCGGCTTCGGTGCCGTGGATGCCGCTGCAGAAACCGCTCGCCCTCGACGCCGACGCGGACTGGGTGCCCGAGATCTGGCGCGATATGGATACCAAGATGGCGGCCGCGCCGCTGGGTCCGTCCAGTAAGGCGCTGCTGCTCGGCCGTCCCGGTGGACCCGATTTCCGGCCGTCGGAGGTGGCGCGCCTCGGCTACCTCGCCGGGATCGTGGCCACCGTCCTGGGCTGAGGCCCCTACTTCCCGGGTTCGATGATCCGCCACCGATCCGGTTTACCGGGCGGATAGGCGACGGTGAGCGTATCGCCGATGGCCGGCCAGTAGGCGGCATCCCACACCAGCCGCCCGTACACCACTTTCCCAGGTTCGGAAGGGCCGGAAAGGTTTCCGGTGAGAGTGACGAACTGCTCGCCCATCGCCTCCGGCCGCGGGCTCACCCCGGTGAGATACAACGACCCGACCTCGGCGTCCTGCGGCAACGCGGTACCCCGCCGCCCCCGGAACACCAGGACCAGCATCCCGACCAGTGCAGCCACCATGACCGCCAGCATCGCCAGTTCGAACACACCCCCATGGTAGGCGTACCGCGCCTCGCCTTCGCCCGGGTACGCCGACACGCCCACAGCGGCGCGGACTGCACAAGCCTCGGCGCCACGCCGCCGATGTGCCGGTAGGAGCCGAGCCCGGAGACGAAACGACGAACGGACTCCGCCGCGCGGCATATTCGCCCCTGGGCGTTTCGTGAAGTCCGGCTCGGCCCGCAGCCCCTGCGCGGCCGAACGGCATACAGCCACGCCGCGATTCGGCACCGGCCGGTCGAACCCCGGGCGGCGGAATGTTCCCGCAAAACCCCGTGCACCGAAGAAAGATCGGCACCCCCGCCGGAATGCTCCTGTTTGTATGACACCACCGTCATCGGCGCATCAGCCCGCCACCACGGGGTATCCGGAAAGTACCGATGTGGAAGGAAACGATCGATATGCCGGACTCATCGATTCGAGCAGGTGCCATGGGAAGCCGAGTAGTCAGCATTGTCATCCTCGTGTGGTTCGTGGCGGGGCTGGTCGCCGCCGGACAGCGCGGTTATTTCAACGAACCACCCGCCGAGTGTTCCCACGCCGCAACCCTGGCGGTTACGGTCCTCGCCGGACCGCTGAACTACATGGGAATGAACCCGAAGATGGGGTGCACAATCCCGCAACCGAGCAGCTAGCCCAGACCCCGCCGGGCTTCAGGACATCGTGAGGGTGCTCGTACCGGCGTCGGACCGGCGGACCGCCCAGACACCGGTCCGGGTCCGCGCCGAACGGCCGTTACCGCGGTCGACGAGGGCGCGGTCGCCGGTGGTGTACACCAATTGCGCACCGCGGGTATTGGTTTCCGGGTTCTGGAACAGCTGGATCAGCCGGTCCGCCTCTTCGACGGTCAGGTGCGCGCCGATATCGTCGACGACGAGTACCTTGCCGGCGTCCAAGGCGTCGAGCAGGACCGGTAGCAGCCGCAGCAGCGCCACCGTCGCCGAGGATTCTTCGGCCAGGGTGAACACCGGGTCGACACCGGTGTGCACCAGCCGCAGCCCGACGCCGCGCCGCGCCACCATGCGCGTGTACAGCGCATCGCGGGCATTGCGCATATTGGTCAGTTCGCGGGCCAGCTGCGCGGCGGTGAGCCCACTGTCGAGTTCCAGTTGCGCCGCGTACGCCGCCGAGCCCGCCGCGCGATCGGTCTGTTCGCCCAAGGCTGCGATATCGGCGTCGAGATCGCGCAGGTAGTCGGCGTAGCCCGGATCGTTCTGCGCGATGAGCAGATCGGTGATCCCGAGATCAGCGGTCTGCAGCAGGGTGAGCAGCCGGGCGGCGTTCTCGGTGGACCGCGACAGATGCGACCCCACCCGCAGCTCGACCGAGTCGATATCGCCGGTGCCGTGCAACACCTCGAGCATCGTCTCGAACCAGCGGTAGGCCGGTACCAGCGCCTCCGCATACATCTGCCCGGCCAGGCTCAACAGCAGCGAGTTCGGCCGCACCAGCGGTATCAGGGCGGTGATCCCGAACCGCGCGGCCTCGAACATGGGCCCGACCCGCACCGCCTCGCCCTCCCGTTCGAACACGATCCGCTTCCGCGACCGGGGATGACTGTAGAGCCATTCGGCCGCCACATCCGCCGCATCCAGCCGGAACCCGTAGGTGTAGGGCGTCTCCTCGGCGATGAACACGGCCTCGAATTCGGAGGGCTGCCCCGTATGCCCGAGATGGGGCGCCCGCTCCGGCCCGGCGTAGGGATCCCAGCCGGTTACCGAACGCAACACCGCCGCACGCATCTGCCCCAGCGCGTCCACCAGGTTCGATTTACCGGCCGCGGGCCCGCCGTGTATCGCGGTCACCGGCACCGCCACCGGCGCACTGCCGCGGGTCAACCGCAATTCCTGTAGGTCGGCCAGCGATTTGTGGTTGGACACCCGAAAACTGCGCAGCATCCCGCCATCCTGCCGTGCCCCGCCACCGGACCGCAGCACCGGGACCGCGCCCGTGTCGCACCTACTCCGGCGGTGTATCTGCTTCCGGACCGGGTTCACCGGCCGGGCGCACCGCATCCGGACCGGATTCGAGCAGCGTGCGGAAACCGTCCTCGTCGAGGATCGGGACACCGAGTTCTTCGGCCTTGGCGGCTTTGGAACCGGGGGAATCACCGATCACCACGAAAGCCGTTTTCTTCGACACCGATCCGGCGGCCTTACCGCCGCGCTGCAGGATCGCCTCCTTCGCGCCGTCGCGCGAATACCCCTGCAGCGATCCGGTGACCACGATCGACAGGCCCTCGAGGTTGCGCGGGATCGATTCGTCGCGCTCATCGGCCATCCGGACCCCGGCGGCGCGCCATTTGTCCACGATCGCGCGATGCCAATCGACGGTGAACCATTCCGCGACCGCGGTGGCGATGGTGGGACCGACACCCTCGGCTCCCGACAGCTCTTCCAGGGACGCCTGTTCGATCCGTTCCAGGCTGCCGAATTCGGCGGCCAGGGCGCGTGCCGCCGTCGGACCGACATGACGGATGGACAGGCCGACCAGAACCCGCCACAGCGGGACGTCCTTGGCGGCGGCGAGATTATCGAGCAGGCGCCGGCCGTTGGCCGAGAGGCTGCCGTTCTTGTTGATGAACAGCGAAACATTCTGCAGCCGGTCGGTATCGAGATCGAATAGATCGCCCTCGTCGGTGATGGCGCCGGAATTCAGCAGCGCGACCGCCGCCTCGTAGCCGAGCGCCTCGATATCGAACGCACCGCGGCCGGCCACATGGAATACCCGTTCCCGCAGCTGGGCGGGGCAGGTGCGCTGGTTGGGGCAGCGAATATCGGCGTCGCCCTCTTTCTCGTAGGCCAGTTCGGTACCGCATTCCGGGCAGTGGGTCGGCATCACGAATTCGCGTTCGTCGCCGGTGCGGGCATCGACCACCGGGCCCAGCACTTCCGGGATCACATCGCCGGCCTTACGAATCGTGACGGTATCGCCGATCAGCACACCCTTGCGCACCACCTCGGCGGCATTGTGCAGGGTCGCCATCGCGACCGTGGACCCGGCGATCACCACCGGTTCCATCACCGCGAACGGCGTGACCCGGCCGGTGCGCCCGACGTTCACCGCGATATTGCGCAACTTCGTGGTGGCTTCCTCGGGCGGATACTTGTACGCGATGGCCCAGCGCGGTGCCCGCGAAGTGGAACCGAGCCGGCGTTGCAGCAGCAGCTCGTCGACCTTCACCACCAGACCGTCGATCTCGTGCTCGATATCGTGGCGGTGCTCGGCCCAGTAGGCGATCCGCGCGAGCACGGCATCGACCCCGCTGACCAGCTCGGTATGCGAGGACACCGGCAACCCCCAGGCCGCGAGCGCGCGGTAGGCCTCGTGCTGGGACCGCGGGGTGAAACCTTCGGCTCGCCCGAGACCGTGGCAGATCATCCGCAACCGCCGCCGCGAGGTGACCGCCGGATCCTTCTGCCGCAGCGAACCGGCCGCGGTATTCCGCGGATTCGCATACGGCGGCTTACCCTCCGCCACGATCGCGGCATTGAGCGTTTCGAAATCCTCGAGCCGGAAGTACACCTCACCGCGCACTTCCAGCAGTTCGGGTACGGGAAACTCCGCGGTGGCGGTCAGCTCCCCGGGGACGTCCTCGATGGTGCGCGCGTTGAGCGTGACATCCTCACCGGTGCGCCCGTCCCCGCGAGTAGCGCCGCGTACCAGCTTGCCGTGGCGATACACCAGGTTCAGCGCCACCCCATCGATCTTGACCTCGCACAGATAATGCAGATCGGGGCCGGTTTCCTCCTCGACCCGCGCGGCCCAAGCCCGCATATCGGCCTCGGAGAAGGCATTGTCCAGGGAGAGCATCCGCTCGAGGTGATCCACCGGGGTGAAATCGGTGGCGAATCCACCGCCCACCAACTGGGTGGGCGAATCAGGGGTCCGCAGATCGGGGTACCGGTCCTCGAGCGCCAGCAACTGCTGGAACAGCCGGTCGAATTCGCCGTCGGAGATTATCGGCGCATCCCGGACGTAGTAGCGGAACTGATGTTCGCGCACCGTATCGGCGAGCTCCTGCCAACGCGCGCGTTCCTCCCCGGCGGCCGGCGCGGGCGCGGCCTCGCCGGTGGGGGTATCCCGTTCGGTGGG
Source organism: Nocardia carnea (assembly GCF_029868325.1). GTDB lineage: Bacteria > Actinomycetota > Actinomycetes > Mycobacteriales > Mycobacteriaceae > Nocardia > Nocardia carnea_C. The sequence continues at coordinate 30,469 of NZ_JARWNW010000234.1, read as the reverse complement.
GGTTCCGATCTCACTCACATCTCGCAGATTAGTCGAGCCCACCGACACTCCGGCCCACCGTTATGGCACGTCGCCGCCCCGATCCGGGCGAATCGGGCCGCCTGGAGGAAGTTCGGCGGCCAACTCGCGGACAGCCGATTTCCGCGGCTGCACGACGACTGCTCGCGGACAACGCGGCACTCGTCGCCGGCTCACAGCTCACAGCTCACAGCTCACAGCTACGACTGCGGTACCAGCGATTCCGGGTCCTGCTCGAAGGCTTTCGCGGCGTCGGCGGTGAGTCGTAGTGCGTCACGGGACCAGCTCTGCGAGGCTGCGGCGAGTCCGCAGGCCGGGCTCACCGCTACCTGCCGGGCCAGGGTCGCGCGGGGAAACCCGAGGCGGTCCATCAGCCGAGCGCCCGGTTCGGCGATATCCTGCCAGGTCACCGGGGCACCGGGGGCGCTGGTCGGCACCAGCCCGAGCACGAGGCGTTTGCCCGCGTCCAGCGCCTGTCCGACCGCGTCGAGACCCGCGGTCCCGGACAGCGTCGCGAGATCGAATCCGAGCGCGTCTGCCGCGCTTCGGCGCAGGAAATCCAGCGGCGGCCGGTTCGCGCAGGTGTGCACCAGGGTGGGGACCCGCTGTGACGTCAGCACCGCGTCGAGGACCGCCAATGCTTCCGGTTCGGGCAGGGCGCGGACCGTGTTCAGCACGCTGGCCCCACGCAGCGAACCGTTCAGCACATCGGCCACCAGCGGTTCGTCCAGTTGCAGGACGACTTCGGTTTCCAGCCGCCTCGCGATCTCGGCGATATGAGCGGCCACTCCTTCGGCGAGCGAATCCGCCAGATCCCGCACGGCACCGCGGTCGGTGAGTACCCGGTGGCCGCCGGGCAGTTCCACCTCCGCCGCCAGCGTCAGCGGGCCCGCCGCCTGTACCTTCACCGGCCGGCCCGACCCGCGCAGCCCGGCGTTCTCCCAGGCTTCCTGCAGGGCGTCCAGATCGGTGCGCAGTAGATCGTGTGCCCGCCGCGAGACTCCACCCGGCCGCGCGGCGAGCCGGTAGCCGCGCGGGGTGGTGTCGAAACGCATATCCACCAGCAGGGCCGAGACCCGCCCGACCGTATCCGCGCCCACACCCCGCGCGGGCAGTTCCACCAGATGCGGTAGTCCGGGCAGCTCGCCGACGATCACCGCGGCGGCCTCGCGCGGGTCGGTCCCCGGCCAGGAGCCGACCCCTGTCGCCACCCCCGCCGGGAATCCGGCCTGGTTCATCGGGACGCGCCGGCGGGTGCCGTGCGCGCGGTGGCGGCGATGGTGCCACTGCCCAGGACCACGTCCCCGGCAGTGTCGGGCCGGTACAGCACCGCGGCCTGGCCACGCGCGACACCGCTGAGCGGTTCGTGCAACTGCACCCGCAACCCGTCGCCCACCGCTTCCGCGGTGGCCGGGGCGGTACCGCCGTGCGCCCGGACCTGCACCACGCAGTCGACCGGGCCATCGGGGGCCGTGCCGCCGGTCCAGACGGCCCGTTCGGCGTCGATGGACCACACCTGCAGATCGTCGGCCGAGCCCACGTGCACGGTGCCGGAGTCCGGGTCGATTTCGGTGACGTAGCGCGGTTTGCCGTCCGGTCCGGGCCCGGGCAGGCCGAGGCCCTTGCGCTGGCCGATGGTGAACCCGTGTACTCCGTCGTGGCGGCCGAGTTCGGCGCCGCCGGAGTCCACGATCGCGCCCGGCCGGATCCCGATCTTCGCGCCGAGGAAGGCGCGGGTGTCGCCGGAGGGGATGAAGCAGATGTCGTGGCTGTCGGGTTTATCGGCCACCGCGAGGCCGCGGTCGGCGGCTTCGGCGCGGATCTGCGGCTTCGGGGTGTCGCCCACCGGGAACATGGCCCGTTTCAGCTGTTCGGCGGTCAGCACCGCCAGCACGTAGGACTGGTCCTTGTCCGCGTCCACGGCCCGGCGCAGGACACCGTCGGTCAGCCGCGCATAGTGCCCGGTGACCACGGCATCGAAGCCGAGGGCCACCGCCCGGTCGGCGAGCGCGGAGAACTTGATCTTCTCGTTGCAGCGCAGGCACGGGTTCGGCGTTTCGCCCGCGGCATAGGCGGCGACGAAATCGTCGATCACGTCTTCCTTGAACCGGTCGGCGAAATCCCAGACATAGAACGGGATACCGAGCACATCGGCGGCCCGGCGGGCGTCACCGGCGTCTTCCTTGGAGCAGCAGCCCCGGGAACCGGTTCGCAGGGTGCCCGGCGCGCTCGACAGCGCCAGATGGACCCCGACCACCTCGTGTCCGGCGTCGACAGCCCGTGCCGCCGCCACCGCCGAATCGACTCCACCACTCATCGCGGCGAGTACGCGCATACGCTACGCACCTCCTCTCGCACCGGCCAGGCCGGCGGCTCTGGCTCGTTCCACCACTTGCGGTAATACTTCCAGCAGGGCCTCGATATCGGCCCGCTGCGAGGTGTGCCCGAGCGAGAACCGCAGCGATCCGCGCGCTTCCCGGGGCTCGACCCCCATCGCGATCAGGACGTGGCTCGGCGAGGCGACTCCCGCCGTGCACGCCGAACCGGTGGAGCATTCCACCCCCGCGGCGTCCAGCAGCATCAGCAGCGAATCACCTTCACAACCCGGGAAGGTGAAATGGGCGTTACCCGGCAGCCGGCGGTCGTCGTGCGGGCCGTTGAGCACCGCGTCCGGGGCAATCCGGCGCACCCCGGCGATGAGTTCGTCGCGCAGCGCGATCAGTTCCTCTGCCCGCGCGGGCATTTCCGCCACGGTCTGCCGCAATGCCGCGGCCAGCCCGGCCACGGCAGCCACATCGGAGGTACCCGACCGCAGGTCGCGCTCGTGCCCGCCACCGTGCAGCAACGGAACACAGCCCACCTGCCGCCCGAGCAGCAACACACCCACTCCGTGCGGCCCGCCGAGCTTATGGCCGGCGAAACTCGCCGCCGCCAGCCCGCTCGCCCCGAAATCGATGGGAAGTTGCGCGGCGGCCTGCACCGCGTCGCTGTGCATCGGCACATCGGCCGTGCGCGCGATGGCCGCCAGTTCCTCGATCGGCTGGATGGACCCGACCTCGTTGTTCGCCCACATCACGGTGACCAGCGCTACCTCGCCGGGATTGTCGGCGAGTTCGGCGCGCAGGGTTTCCGGCGCGACGATGCCGTCGGAATCCACCGGCAGCCAGGTGACCCGCGCACCCTCGTGCCGTTCCAGCCATTCCACGGCGTCGAGCACCGCATGATGTTCGGTGGCACCGGCGAGGATCCGGGTACATCGGGGATCGGCATCGCGGCGGGCCCAGAAAATACCCTTGACCGCGAGATTATCGCTTTCGGTACCGCCGGAGGTGAGGATGACCTCGGACGGCCGGGCCCCCAGATCGGCGGCAATGGATTCGCGGGCCTCCTCCAGCCGCCGGCGGGCCGCCCGGCCCGATCCGTGCAGCGAGGACGCGTTCCCGGCCGACCCGAAGACAGTATTCATCGCCTCGATGGCGGCGGGCAGCATCGGTGTGGTCGCCGCATGATCGAGGTAAACCGTCGTGGGCACACCGTTGACCGCACCCGGAAAAGCCGATTTCATGACCGACAAAGCCTATACCACCATTGACCTGGGCATCTTTGGGGTCCACCCCCGCTTTCTACGATTTTTCTACGATTTTCCCAGGACTTCCAACACGAGTATCGGCATCCGGTATTCCCGAAACCATGCTTCGGGACGGCATGAGCAGGGCACCCGATGGAGCCCTGCCAGGCAGTCACATGATCGAGGGGAGCCACCGGGCCGGCGCACCAACCCTTAGTCGATAGTCCCCGGATCGAACCAGGGCCGCGCGGAGATGAACCGCACGCCGGATCTCGTGGAGGTTGGTGAGCGGGTCCATCCCATGGTCATGTCGAAGGCCTGGACGCGTTCGACGTCGGGTGAGGCGGGTGCGCGCGATCGCAGCGCCGCTTTGACGGAGGAGGTGTCGGCGCCTACCGTTGTCGATATGGAGGGTGCGTCCGGGCGCACCGGCCTACTGTACCGACCTCACAAAAGATGAGCTGCCTGCCGCATTGGCTGCGGCAGAGCGCGATAAGCTGCCCAATCGCCGCCAACTGGCCGAGGCGGTGTTTGCCGACCGCTTCGGCCACGAAGCCTCGCCCGACGACCCCGAATTCGCTACCCGCGTCGGCCGCCTGCTCTTCATGTAGTCCAGCCGAATCCACGTCGCTGATCGGCGCTACAGAATTGTCATGGCGATGGCGTAGCGGCGCAGCCGGGGCACTGACCGCTGAGCGGGACAGCTCACCGGCCAGTGCCCACTCCGGAACACACGGATGCCGTGGAGACCGATGGCCAGCTGCGGGCGGCCCTGGGGGTTTGCCGACCGTGAGCGGCATCGAATATTGCCGGTCTTACAGAAGCCAGGTGCAGTATCGCTCTCCACGGCCCGAGGGTGGCCCAGTGCGTCGGATGCCGACTCCTCGTTGCGGTGGCAATCCCGCACACATAGTCGAACGAACTTCCCGTCGTCCAGCCGACCGGCCGCCGCCTCCTTGATGCCGATGCCACTCGATTTTCCATCCGCCCACCCCGATTGCTCGGCAGCGCAAACTGCCCTTCGCCGTGTCGACTCGACCATCGACGCCTCTCGGTGACGACGAGGCCGAAGAGGTCAGTCGGCACCGCGGAGGAGTCCGTTGAGTAGCAGAGTTCCGAGTTCGTTGAATGCGTCGGCAGCAGTCATCCCGGTGCGCTCAAGTAGCACCCCCGATTGCACACTTTCGATCGCGAGGGCCACCAGTTGTGCGGCGAAGTTCCCGTCGGTGGCTCGGAACTGTCCGGTGGCGACTCCTTCATCGATGAGCTCGCGCACCCGTGCGGCGGCGCGCTCGGTGTTGCGGGCGTAGACCTCGGCCGTCGGAGCGAAGGCGACCATATCGTCGTAGAAGGCCTGCGAGTTGCGCCGCATGGCCTCGGCGACACCGCTGAGGTAGGTGAGGATGCGCTCGCGGGGGTCGGACTTCTCGGCGACGCGCCGTTCGATGCACTCGGCCGACGTGCGAAAGAACTGCTTGGTGGCCAGAACGACCAGCTGCTCTTTGGTCTGGGCGACGCTGTAGAGCGTTGCCCGGGAGCAGTGCAGTCGTTCGGTGAGTTCTCCGATGGTGACCGCGGTGAATCCTTCGTCGAGGAAGATCTGCTCGATGCTGTCGAGCAGATCGTTTCTACGTGTCGAGTCCACCCGCCGTCGGCGGGGGGTTTTCACCGATGATCGCGCACGCGGGGACACAGCTGCCATGCCGAGAGTCTGGCACAGGCAGGGCAACGTGCAGGTCCCCCTTTCCGCACCCTCCAACCATGGGGTACTTTATTGGGTACTTTCAGAATTCTTTCGGTACCCAAGTTCGACAATCCCCAACGGAGTGGGACATGACATCTCCTATCGAGGCGCGCGTCCTCGACATTCTCGCAAGCTTTACCGGCGCTCAGGTCGACGTCGCCCATCTGCTGTGTGATCGCCACCGGCCCGACGCCGTCGCGTTGACGTTCGTCGACACCGATCACTCGGTGCGCACGATGACTTTCGGCGAGCTCGCCGAGCAGTCCCGACGGGTTGCAGTTGTGTTGGCCGATCGTGGTGTCGGCCGTGGTGATCGGGTGGCGACCCTGATGGGCAAGAGCCCCGAGCTGCTGGCTGTGCTGGTCGGTATCTGGCGGCTGGGTGCGGTGTACGTGCCGTTGTTCACCGCGTTCGCGCCGGCAACAGTGTCCGCGCGGCTCACCGATGCCGCAGTCGCGGTGGTTGTCGCCGATGACGACCAGGCCGGCAAAGTGCCTGCTGGGCCGTGGCAGCTCATCGTCAACGGCGCGCACGAGTCCGCGGCGATCCTGAACGAGCAGACCTCGTCGATCACCGATGCAGCTGCGGCCGAGCAGGGGTCGGTGGCGGTCGGCGGCGATGGGTCATTGGTGCACATGTTCACCTCCGGTACCACCGGGAAGCCGAAGGCCGTGGTGCATCCCGTGCGCTATGCGGCTGGGTGGCAGAGCTATCTGGAGTTCGGGCTGGGCGTCGAAGCGGACAGTGTGTTCTGGTGTGGTGCAGATCCGGGGTGGGCCTACGGGCTCTACACCGCGATCGTGGCGCCGTTGGCGGCCGGAGTCGGCACCATCCTGGTCAGAGGAGGGTTCACCGCGCAGACGACCTGGCGGGTGTTGAAGAATCTGCAGGTCACCGATTTCGCGGCCGCCCCGACGGTGTACCGCGGTCTACTCGCCGACGAGGCGGGAGTGCCGCAGGGACTAGTACTGCGCCGGCTGTCCAGTGCCGGTGAACCGTTGACACCGGAGGTCAACGAGTGGGCCCGGCAAGCGCTCGGTCTGCAAGTGCACGATCACTACGGTCAGACCGAACTGGGGATGCCGATCGGCTACGCCCATCACCCGCTTCTCGAGCATCCCATTCTCGAGGGCGCGATGGGTGCGGCTCTGCCCGGCTGGACCATGACGGTATTGCGTCCCGATTCCGATATCGTCGCCGAGTCCGGCGAAATCGGCCAACTGGCCGTCGATGTCGCCGCCAGCGTCCTGATGACCTTCACCGGGTACGCCGACAACGCTGCCGCGACGGCGGCACGATTCCGCGGCACCGGAGAAGAGCAGATCGAGGACGCCGGTGGTCGCGAGCAGCGCCGGTATTTCCTTACCGGTGACATAGCCGCCATCGACGCCGATGGGCTCATCCGATTCTCTTCCCGGGACGACGATGTGATCTTGATGGCCGGCTATCGCATCGGCCCGTTCGATATCGAATCGGTGTTGCTGACTCATCCCGCGGTCGTCGAGTGCGCGGTAGTCGCCGCGCCCGACCGCGTCCGCGGAGAAGTGGTGGAGGCCTACGTCGTCCTCGCCGCGAACCAGACGGGCGACGATACCTCGATCGCCGGCGAACTGCAGCAATGGGTCAAGACCAACTACGCTGCCCATGCCTATCCGCGCCGGATTCATGTGGTCGACGCGCTGCCGAAAACGCCCAGTGGGAAGATCCAGCGAGCTGAACTGCGCAGGCAGCGCCGCGAGCAGCTCAGCACCGAAAGTGCCTCGTCATGAGCGCCACCGGGAACGAGGCCGTACTGGTCACCGAACAGGGACCGCTCCGGATCGTCACCCTCAACCGGCCCCGCCACCGCAACGCACTCAACCCCGAGGTGATCACCGGACTGGAACACGCGATCAGCGCCGCCGAGGCCGATCCCGGTGCCGCGGCGATCGTGCTCACCGGAGCCGGCCCGTCGTTCTGCGCCGGTGCGGACCTGAAGTACTTCCTCGAGCTGCACGACGCCGGACAATCCCCGATCGGCTTCCTGCGCAACGTTTCTGCACTGTGCACGCGCCTGGAAACCACGCCCTTGCCGGTGGTGGCCGCACTGAACGGTCACGCCGTCGCCGGTGGCATGGAATTGGCATTGGCCTGCGATATCGTCCTCGCGGCCGACACCGCGCTCATCGGCGACGGCCACGTCCGCAACGATCTGTTGCCGGCCGGTGGAGCAAGCGTGCGACTGCCTCGCAAGCTCGGCCCCTCTATGGCCCGGTGGCTGGCACTGACCGGCGAACTGCTGCCCGCTTCCGAACTCGCTGCCACCGGCTGGCTCCACCGCGTCGTCCCCGGGGACACCTTGCTCGACGCGGCGACCGAAGCCGCCAGCACCCTGGCCGCGCGCCGCGGCGCGGCCCAGCACGCGTTCAAACGGCTCCTGTTCGACCTAGACGAGCTCGGCCCCCACGAGGGATTCGCATTCGAACTCGATGTCTTCGACTCCCATTGGAGCACCCACGACGTGCCGGCGGCGCTCGCACGGTTCCTCGCCCGCCGCGCAACACCCGCACCCGACGTCATCTCGCAGACAGGAGCATCATGAACCGCTTCGATTCCCAGGTCGTAGCCATCACCGGTGCCGCCCAAGGCCTCGGCGCCACCATGGCACACCAGTTCGCCCGAGAAGGCGCCACGGTCGCGATCGCCGATATCAACATCGACGCCGCCCGCAACACCGCCCAACAGATCACGACCGCGACCGGCCGAGCCGCCGACGCCCATGCCTTGGACGTCACCGACTCCACACAGGTCACGGCCTGGATCGACGGGCTCGCCGACCGCTACGACCGCCTCGACGTCCTGGTCAATGCCGCCGGCATCATCCGCGACAACCGCGCCGAGAACATCGACGACACCGACTGGCACGCGGTGATCGACGTTTCCCTGTCCGGCACGTTCTACTGCGCGCGCGCAGCCCTGCCCCACATGCGAGCACGCAACTACGGGCGCATCCTGTCGTTCTCCTCCATGAGCTGGCGCGGCAACTTCGGCCAAGCCAACTACGTAGCCGCCAAAGCCGGCATCGTCGGGCTTACCCGAACCCTCGCCCTGGAAACGGCGCGCAACGGGATCACCGCCAACGCCATCGCCCCCGGCCTCATCGAAACACCCATGCTGGCGTCCATGAATGCCGCCGCCCGCGACAAACTGATCGCCAAAGTGCCGCAGCGCACCAGCGGCGACCCCGCCGATATCGCTGAAGCCGCGGCCTTCCTCTGTTCCCCGGCCGCCCGCTACATCACCGGCATCGTCCTCGACGTCGACGGCGGCCTCGGCATCGGCTCCTCCATCCGATAACGACCGCGGACCATCCGGCAGCCGAAAGCCGGTGCACCTGAGCTCAACCGAACATCGTCGCCATGCCCGACTCACTGCCCTGGTGGCGGGCCGGGCATAGCGGCGTGCTCGCACCCGCTGACGCGTTCGCTCGGTGTTCGCTCCGAACGAAATATCTGGGTACTTTTACTACATTTTCAGTACCCGATGTAGTACCGTACCTCTGGGTGAGTGACAGCAGTCACACCCCCCTGTCTGCGGATATCACCGCAATCCGGCGGTCCTGTGCGCCGGCTCCTCGCGAGAAAGCATCCGATATGAGTACGTCATTCGGCGATCACCCACCGGCCACCACGGCCGATACCACGACACGATCACGGCAAACCGGCGTCGTGCGCGTGGCCATCGCCAGCTGCATCGGCACGACGATCGAGTTCTACGACTTCTTCATCTACGGCACCGCCGCGGCACTCGTGTTCCCCACGGTGTTCTTCCCCGCACTGGGGTCGGTCGCCGCGACCGTGGCCTCGTTCGCCACCTTCGCGGTCGCGTTCATCGCACTTCCGGCCGGTGCGATGCTGTTCGGCCACTTCGGCGACCGGATCGGCCGCAAGGCAACTTTGATCTCGACCTTGCTGCTGATGGGCGTATCCACGGTGCTCATCGGCTGTCTACCCACAGCGGACGCCATCGGTGTCGTCGCGCCCATCGCACTGGTGGTCCTCCGGTTCGGTCAAGGCTTCGCGGTCGGCGGTGAATGGGCCGGAGCCAATCTCCTCACCGCCGAATACGCTCCACCCGCCCAACGCGGGCTCTATGCGATGTTCCCGCAACTAGGCCCGGCCATCGCCTTCGCCCTCTCGAGCGGCACCTTCCTCGTCACCGGTGCGCTATTGGGCGATACCAACGAAGCATTCCTGTCGTGGGGCTGGCGCCTGCCGTTCCTCTTCTCCGGAGTGCTGGTACTCATCGGCCTCTACATGCGGCTGGCGATCGAGGAAACCCCCGTCTTCCGCGCCGACCGCGAACGCCAGGCAGCCGAATCCACTACCGAGCGTGCACCGTTCCTGGGCGCCTGGCGCAGCCAGGCACGCGAGATCCTGCTGTCGGCCGGCGCGCTGGCGATCGTGTTCGCCTTCTTCTATATGGGCACCGCGTATCTCACCAGCTACGGCACCACAACACTCGGCTTCAGCCGGCCCTTCGTCCTCGTCGCCGGTATCGCCGCGGCAGTCGCGTTCGCGGCAACCATCATCGTCTCCGCGATGTACTCCGACCGAATCGGAAGGCGCAAGGTCATCCTCTGCTCGGCCGGGCTAGCGACAGTGTGGTCACTGGCCCTGTTCCCCCTGCTCAACACCGGGAACCCGATCGCTTTCCTGGCCGGGATCTGTATCACGCTGATGATCTTCGGTATCGCATACGGCCCGATCGGCGCTTTCCTGCCCGAACTGTTCGAAACCCGGCACCGCTACACCGGCGCAGGTCTCGGCTACAACCTCGGCGGCGTACTCGGCGGCGCCGTCCCACCACTGGTCGCCGCGCCCCTGGCCGCCTCCTACGGAGCGTTCGCCATCGGCATCATGCTCGCCGCGATCGGAGTCCTGAGCTTCGTGTGCACAGCAATCCTCACCGAAACCCGCCACCGGGCGCTCTGACGATCACGTGAACCCGCCCACGACTGAACTCCGAAAGGAAGTGCAATACCCTTGAAACCGACAACACGACCGTTCGCCCTGAAAGTGGCGGCGGCCCTCGGTGCCGCACTCGTCCTCGCCGGCTGCTCCACGGACCCGTCGTCGTCGCAAGGCCGGGACTCCGACTCCAGCGCCTCCGGGCAAGCGCAGTTGATCGATGCCCCCGGACCCGACGATGTACGCCAGTGGCTGGCCTACGATCGCCAAGCCGACTTCGACGCCGTCAAAACGGCCGTGCGCGTTCCCACCCGGGATGGAACCGACCTGGCATGCAATCTTTTCCGTCCCGGACACGACGGGAAAGCCAGCGACGGCAGATATCCGAGCGTCGTCCTGAATTTCACCCCGTATGCACTCGACGCGTCGGACAACCAGTCCGAGTACCTGGCTGAACGCGGCTACAACGTCGCGGTCTGCAACGTGCGCGGCAGCGGCGAGTCCGGCGGTGAATTCCCGTCGTGGTTCCAACCGGTGGAACCCCTCGACAACTACGACCTCATCGAATGGCTGGCCGCCCAGCCGTACTCCACCGGCGACGTCGGACAAGTCGGCGGCAGTTACGGATCGATCACCGCCTACCGCGTGGCCGCACTCAACCCCCCTCACCTGCGCACCATCGTTCCCGTGGTCTCGCCGACCAACATCTACGCCGAGTGGGTCTACCCCGGCGGCGTCCCCACCACCGATGGCACCTGGTGGGCAACCGAAGCGCCGATCATCAGCCCACAAGCCCATGCCGACACCCTGCGCAGCTTCCAGAACCACCCCACCTACGACAAATACTGGAAGCAGGTCGCCACAACGAACAAACTCGCCTCGGCAAACGTGCCGGTGCTCTACGTCGGCGGCTACTTCGACATCTTCAAAGCTGGCGGCTTCGATGCCTTCCGGCAGAAACCGGAGCAGACGTGGCTGCTGTACGGCCCGTGGGACCACGCCGGCGGTTTCTCAGTGCCGGGCAAGAATCGTGGCCCAAACGACCCCGACCCAGCAGTCGCCATCTCTTACGCCACCGTTCTGCAATGGTTCGATCACTGGGTCTCCAAGCGCGACGGCGCCGACCTCCCCGCGGATCGGGTCACCAGCTTCGAATCCACCTCCGAGCACGGGGGCGGCCGATGGACCAAACACGCTCAATGGCCCGCCCCAACAGTCGAAAATCAGCGCCTCTACCCCGCACCTGGAGGACAACTGGCCGATCAGCCCTCGGCCCCGGGCCAGACCACGTATTCGGCCAATCCCTACGACGGGCCCTCCGTCGGTCAGACCGGCAACGTCCCCACAGAACCCACCGTCGACCAAGCCGAGAGCGAAGTAAGTTCCACCAATTCGAAAGGACGTGACAACTCCGATCGCACAACCTTCACACTGCCCGCCTATGAGGAGGACACCGTCGTCGCCGGACCGGTAACCCTGCACCTCAACGCCTCCATCACCGCAGCCGACACCTACTTCATCAGCAAACTCGAGGCGGTCACCACCGACGGCCGAGTTCTGCCGATCGAAACCGGCAATCTGCGCGCGCAACTGCGGACCTCACTGGAGAAAGTAGAACCCGTACCCGCCAACGCGCCGGTGCAATACACCATCGATCTCGGTCACACACACTGGCGCTTCAAAACCGGCGAAAAACTACGGGTCACCCTCAGCAGCGGCGACTTCCCCCGAGTGCAGCCCACCGCACCAGCAGGACTGGTAACCATCAACCACGGACCCCAGACCTATCTCGAAGTGCCGGTACTCCCCAACCAGTAACACCCACAACAATCCACGGACCTACCGGGCCGGCCTACGAGATTCCGAGCCCGGTAGGTACCGCCCGGGGTGGCGAATCCGCAACCGCCGGGCACTCCCCCGGACCGAAGTCCCGGTCGATGTCATCGCGATCACCCACCACAATCTCCTCTTCCTCGCCTACGAGGCTCGCTGGCCGTTCGTCACCCGGAAACTACGGCCCGTTCGCTGGGCTTACGAACACATCGTCAGGCTGAAGGTCCGACGCCATATCTCCGACCCCGGCAAACGGGCCGCCGCGATCCCCGGCTACCAGATGTTGTGCAACCGACTACTGCTGTCCAACGACTGGTATCGCACGCTCGGCAAGAAGCACGTACGTCTCGTCGGATCCGCCGTGCAGCTCGTCACCCCGTCCGGAGTGTCACTCCAGACGGTACCGAGGTCGCCGCCGATGTTCTCATCTGGTGTACAGGCTTTCGAGCCAGTGAATTCCTCGCCCCGATCCGTATCCTCGGACGGACGGCCTCGAGTTGCGTACCCATCCCATTGGGAACAGGGCGCCCACGCGTACCTGGGCATGACGACCACCAGCTTTCCGAACATGTTCATGCTGCAGTTCCGAGTAGGCCTTCAGGAACGGCTGGGTCATGGTCACCTGGCCGCGGTCGGGCAGCACCTTGTCGGCATGGCGGCGGAAGGTCTTGATGTTCGGGCCGAACACCAACAGCATCACGAACACGATCGTTTTCTCACTCGAGCGACAGGCCGCCTATATACGCCAGGCGATCGAGTTCAAGGCCGACCGCGGAATCATCGCGATGGAAATCCGCAACGATCTGTACCGCGAATTCCAGGATTGGCTTCAATGCAGTCTGGACAAGACCGTATTCACGGACAACTGTCCCGGTTGGTACACCAACGCCGATGGCAAAGTGATCGCCATGTGGCCGAAATCCCACCTCGAGTATTACTGGGCGACGCGGCGCTTCAGGCCGGCGCAGTATCAGCTGACCACCACCGCGTCTTCGACGCCGGACAATCGGTTGACCGTCTCGACCGACCACCCACCCAGGCAGTGAGACGCCGGGGCGAGGGCGAGACCCGGTCGGACTCAGCGCGGCCCTGATTCAGGTACTTGTGCAGGAGATCAGGCTACCGGTATAGCCGAGAGCGGTGATCTCGGCCAGCAGGGTAGTGACCGCGACGCCAGGTTCTGTGGCGCGGCGGGCGCGTAGGTGATCACGGTAGGGGTTGACGCGACCGGCCCGGTATTGCGGCGGGCGGCGCAGCTTCTCGGGTTCGCTGACGCGGGCATACAGTTTCACGGTATGGAGGCCCAGGCTGAGCCGGCAGGCGCAATCCATGAGTCCGACCCGCGGTCGAGAAGGTTATGGATGACGTGCTAGCGGGCTAGGGTAGTGGTTTCCCGGTTCAGCTGCCGGCGTTTAGGGCCCGCAGCGGACGTGGGCGGCGACCACCTTCTCCCATGCACGCACCAGGTCGTGCCACAGGTGTCAGCGGTCGGTGATCTGGATCGCCGTCGGGACCCCGGCGGATGGCTTCGGCATAGGTTGTCGACCCGTCACGCACTACGAACTCGAGGCCTGGATGAGCCCGCAACCACGTTTCCAAGGTGGCGGAGCGGCGGTCGGGCAGCGGGATGCCGAGCAGTACCCGCACGGCGGTCTGCCACGACAATCGCACCGACCACCGCCCGAGCATCCGGACCGCGACCCGCCCGGCCAGCTCCCGCATAACCACGCTGCGGCCATCGACCGGCAATGCCACACAACCTGCGCGACGATCGAACTCGTCGCACGCCGCTGGAACAGCGCGATTCTGCTTGTCCTCGGACACGGCGCCACCCGGTGGGCGAGATGCTCGCGATGGTGGAGGGTCTCTCCGGTCGCATACTTTCGGAACGTCTGAAGGAACTCGAGCACGCAGGACTGGTGTCACGCACGGTCGCACGACCCCCGTGTCCGTCCACTACAACCTCACCACGCAGGGCCGCGAGCTCATCGCCGCGCTGCATCCGGTCATCGCGTACAGCCATCGTTGGGCTCCTGCCTGGCAGGTCCCCCAACAGGGGAAACGCTGAGGGCTGATAGCAGATGTGACACACGTCCACTGTGAGACTCCGACTGTGCCGCCGCCGACTATCGGCGGTGGCTGTCGGCGCGAGCACCAGCGATCACCTGGCGCTGATGAAATGGGCTCAGATACAACAGGAACCGGTCAGGGTTGTGGACTATGGAAGACTGCCAGGCACGTGAACAGACGGCTCGAACGCGATCTGATCGCAGCGGGTGAATGCGTCTTTCCTCGCAGTCGCGTTCGGCCTCAAACTTTTCGAGGCTCTTCGCCAATGGCTCGATCACCGGTCTGTGCGCACTGACCCCGTCGGTCTATCCGGCCGGGGTGCGCGCCACCGGTGTGGGATGGGAATGGGCATTGGCCGAGTCGGCGCCATCCTCTCGCCGATTCTGGTCGGTCGCCTCCTGTCTTTAGGCTGGTGCCCCGAAGGTGTAGCTGCTGATGTCGGTGGTCCTCGTTGCCGGCGGCCTGGCCGTGTACGCGCTGCGCATCGGCGCGCCGACCGCGGCCGAGTCTAGCTCGGCCTCAGATGTTAGCCCTGAACCGTCACGGCTGAGTTGAGTCGAAAGTAGCCGTGAGCCCGGCGCGCATTCCGATGACGGCTGCTTCGCCCCGCGAAGACACAGCGAGCTTCTTCAACAGGGCCGCAACATGAAACTTGGCTGTGCTCTCGGCGATTCCGAGGTCTTGCGCGATCGCTTTGTTCCGCATTCCGGCGGCCACACGTGCCAGTACTTCGCGTTCGCGCCGGTTCAGCGAACTCAATTCCGCCCGTTCACTGGCGGCGACAGGCGAGTCGAGCGGGATCCGAACCCGCACCCTGCTCCCCCAGCCCGGCACCACCTCGATGTCGAGTTCCGCGCGCAGCGTCCGTGCCCTTCCTTCGAGACTCCTGGTCGTCGCCGAGCTGTCGAGTCGGCCGGCGGCAGTGTCACGAATGTCGATAACAAGCCAGTCCGAGTCGGACGTCCAGGCGATGCGGAGGCGGTCGAGGTCGGATTGTGCCATGAAGACCAACACCACCGATTGCGTCATGGCACGGGCCCCATGGGCAACCTCGCCTGGTAGTCGCCGCCCGTCGACGATCGGGGCCTCGAACTCCGCGATGATCGCCCGCCTGTGCAACAGCGGCTCGAGCTCGCGGTGTAGCCGCTCGAACGCCGCCACCGGTGGTTCCTCCGACAGCGCACGATCGGTGGCTTCACCGGAGCGCAGGGCGATCAACGCCTTCGACGCCGCCGAGGTCGCCGCGGCTCTGGCCCCAGCATCGTTGAGACCGGGCGCGCGCAGCGTGACCAGCAGACCCGCGAGCACCGCCTCGTGTGATGCAGTCAGCTCGCTGATAGCCCGCGCTCTGGCAGTCGAAGCTGCCCGCGACTCCGCGAGATAGTCGGGACTGGCTTGTGCCACCTGCTGACTGATCGATGTCGCCACCATCCCGAAAACAGCCACGAGTTCTTCCCGATGCGGCACCGGTTCTCGCTGGCGTGGCATCAACACCAGCAGCGTGTCGCAGCGGTCACGCACCGCCCACACCCACCGCTGCGTACCAGCGAGCACCACGTCGTCCGCGCGAGAATCGCCCGGCTCGACAGTCGCCTTGAGCTCCTCGAGTTCCGCGATGGCGATCCGATCGACGATCTCGGCCGGTCCGGCGACTTTGCGCGGACGACCGCTACATTCCCGAGTGAAGATCACCAGCGCCAGATGTGGCCAGCGCTCGCCCAGACACCGCGACAGCCGCAGCGCGATCTCCACCAGCGGGCCGTCGACCACGTCCCGCAGACTCCGCAGTGTTTGCTCCTCCGACTGGCATCTTGCTTGGCCGCTCACACCGCCGAGTGTAAGACGCACGGGCCATGCAGCGTCGACCAACCGGAACTCCTCCGATGGATAGGTTTTGCCCGCCTTCTGGCCAGATTCTTCGGCTCGACCATCGGGCTAGCGTCGTTGCGCAGTGTTCGCACTACGCATCGCTGTCCGCTCATCAGCCTTGGGAGGATCGATCTCATGCCACAGCAAGTTCGCGGAATCATTGCCAGGAAGCCTGGTTCTCCGGTCGAGCTGGCAGACATCGTCATTCCCGATGTATACCGGTCACGGCGACGGCACAACGATCGAGGCCGAAGCACCCCACCTGGAGGAGTGGATCCGTCGCGGATACTGATCCGAACGCCCTCCATTTGCTGAAACAGAGAGTGATTCTTCGCCATGCACCACCACGCTCCGATTCGAGACGCCGACGAGTCCGATCTGTCGACCTCTGCCGCGAAGACCCAGGCGGCAGGGGTCACAGCGGTCGCCGTGGCGCTGAACCACGCGGTCGCAGAGATGGGTGTGCTCCGGACGGCGCGCACCCTGACCCGTGTGAACCAGCGGCACGGCTTCGACTGCCCCGGCTGTGCATGGCCGGAGCCGACCGGGCACCGCCGACTCGCCGAATTCTGTGAGAACGGCGCGAAAGCTGTCGCGGACGAGGCGACGTTGCGCACCGTTGGGCCCGAGTTCTTTGCTGAACATTCGATCAGCGATCTCGAGGACAAGTCAGGGTACTGGCTCGGTCAGCAGGGGCGGCTGACACACCCGATGGTCCTGCGCCCGGGCGACACCCACTACTCCCCCATCGACTGGCCCGCGGCCTACGCATTGGTCGCGTCCACCCTGCGCGGTCTGGACTCGCCCGACGAGGCGCTGTTCTATACCTCAGGACGCACCGCCAACGAGACCGCGTTCCTCTACCAACTGCTCGTCCGTTCTTTCGGCACCAACAATCTGCCGGACTGTTCGAACATGTGCCACGAATCCTCCGGCACCGCACTGACCGGCTCCATCGGCATCGGCAAGGGTTCGGTGACGATCGAGGACTTCGAACTGGCCGACGTGATCGTGGTCGCCGGGCAGAACCCCGGCACCAATCACCCGCGCATGCTCTCGGCCCTCCAGAAAGCCAAGGCCTCGGGCGCAAAGATCATCGCCGTCAATCCGCTCCCGGAAACGGGGTTGCTCGGCTTCCGTGATCCCCAGACCATCACCGGACTAACCACCGGGGTCCAGATCGCCGACGAGTTCCTCCAGATCCGGCTCGGCGGTGACATGGCATTGTTCCAAGGGCTCGGCAAATTGCTGTTCGAAGCCGAGGACCGGGCACCGGGCACTGTGATCGACCGCGAGTTCACCACCACCTTGACGTCCGGCTTCGACGACTACGAACGCCACACACGCGCAGTGGATCTCGACGTCGTCCAGGAAGCCACCGGACTCACACGCGATCAGCTCGAGCGCACCGCCGCCCTGCTGGCGGGATCGAAGGCAACCATTCTGTGCTGGGCGATGGGCTTGACCCAGCAGCGCCACGGCGTCGCCACCATCGAGGAGGGCACCAACCTGCTGTTGCTGCGCGGCATGATCGGCAAGCCGGGTGCGGGTGTGTGCCCGGTGCGCGGTCACTCGAACGTGCAGGGTGACCGCACCATGGGCATTTGGGAGAAGATGCCCGAAAACTTCCTTGCCGCATTGGATTCCGAGTTCGGGATCACCTCCCCTCGCCAACACGGCTACGATGCGGTCGACGCCGTGCGTGCCATGCGCGACGGCCGGGCCACAGTGTTCTTCGGTATGGGCGGCAACTTCGTCTCCGCCGCTCCCGATACCGGGACCACCGAGGCGGCGCTACGCCGGTGTGCGCTCACCGTCCACGTCTCGACGAAACTCAACCGCAGTCATGTGGTGCACGGTGCCACCGCGCTCATCCTGCCCACGCTCGGTCGCACCGACCTCGATCTGTCGCCCACCGGGCGCAAAAACCAGGTATCGGTGGAGGATTCGATGTCGATGGTGCATCTGTCCACCGGACGGCTGCGGCCGGCCAGCGAGCACCTGCGCAGTGAGGTGGCCATCGTCTGCGAGCTCGCCCAAGAACTCTTCGGCCAAGATCATCCCGTACCCTGGGCACGGTTTCGCAGCAACTACGACTTCATACGCGACGCCATCGCCCAGGTGGTGCCGGGTTGCACCGACTACAACCGCCGAGTCCGGCACCGTGACGGGTTCCAGCTGCCGCACCCGCCCCGCGACCACCGCGAATTCCACACCACCACCGGCAAAGCCAACTTCGCGATCAACAACCTACGGTGGCTGCAGGTCCCTGAAGGCAGGTTGATCTTGCAGACCTTGCGCAGCCACGACCAATACAACACAACCATCTATGGGCTCGACGACCGCTATCGCGGAATCCACCACGGGCGCAAGGTGGTTCTGGTACACCCCGACGATATTGCCGCCCTCGGATTCCACCCGGACGACCTCGTGGACCTGGTGTCGGAGTGGACCGACGGCACCGAACGGCGGGTCACCGATTTCCGGCTGGTCCCTTACTCCACCCCGCGAGGCAACGCCGCCGCCTACTATCCCGAGACCAACCCCTTGGTTCCGCTGGACCACGTCGCAGAACGGTCCAACACCCCGGTGTCCAAGGCGGTCACGATCCGGCTCGAACGAAAATGAGCCGAGTTACCACCCGCCGCAAGATGGTACGAGTGACCACTGAGGGCGAGATCCGCCGCCCCGACACGCTCGCTGTCGAAGAGCCACTCGAAATACGGATCGAGGGTGAATCGCTCGCTGTCACCATGCGAACACCCGGCAATGACATCGACCTCGCCCACGGCTTCCTGTTCGGCGAGAACATCATCGAATCGGCCGATGACATCGTCTCCGCACGCTACTGCGCCGGCACCGACGCAGAGGGCCACAATACCCACAACGTCCTGGATATCCGGTTGCGGGCACCCACCGTACTGCCGATGCGGCGGTTTGTCATCAGCGGCGCGTGCGGCGTGTGCGGGAAGACCTCAGTCGACGAGGTACGGTCCCGCACCAGATTCCGGCCCGCCGACAGCGCGTTGACGATCGACGCACCGACCCTGTCCGCGTTGCCCGATGAACTCCGATCGCGGCAGGCGGCCTTCGCCGTCACCGGGGGTGTGCACGCGGCGGGCCTATTCACCTGCGACGGGACCGCGGTCGTGGTGCGCGAGGACGTGGGCCGCCACAATGCGGTCGACAAGGTTCTCGGCTGGGCGGTGCGCAACCACCGGATTCCCGCCGCGGATCTCGTGCTCGTTGTCAGCAGCCGTGCCTCGTTCGAGCTGGTACAGAAGGCAGTGATGGTCGGCATCCCGATGTTGGCGGCAGTCTCGGCCCCTAGTTCACTCGCGGTGGATCTGGCCGCCGAAGCCGGCCTCACGCTCGTCGGTTTCCTGCGCGGGGACACGATGAACATCTACACCGAAGCGCAGCGTATCGACTTCGCGGGATGACACGGCATCCACCGCGGCCCGAGGCGGGGCCCGACCCGCAGCAGTTCCCGCGCGAGCTCAGCAAAAGCCAGTACGTGGCGGGTCATTCGCGCGGCGGCGTTTGTGACCAGTGAAATCTCCAATCGACGTCGCGCCTGCTTGGTGTGCAGCGCGCTGGTCGGCGCCATTGCGATGGCGCGAGCCGTCAGCGACGTCGACTTCTCCGATGAGATCCTCTCCGAGACTGCGGCGGCGCTCGAGGAGTTCCGGACGGCCGCGGCGATTGCCGCTCATCTGCATGTGACGTTGGAGATTTGGCGGTTATGTGCCCATGCAACGACTCGGCACAGAACCGCCGCAGCTTTACTCAGAGAGTGCATCCAGGTTGAATGTCCGGCGCTGCGCCCAGTTGCCGTGGATGATCTTCCACTCTCCCTCGATCTTCCGGAACACGATCGAGATGTTCCAGGACAGGAACAGCTTCTCGGCGCCGTTGTCGTCCTTCTGGTAGGTATTGAAGTTATACGCGAGCACGACTTCATCGCCTGCCTCGTTCGCGTGGGCGACCTCATTCAGGTACTCCTGCCGCGTGATCCCCGGATCTCCGGAGATGCGCTTCCAGTGCTCGACCAGCGCGTCACGACCGACGATGAGGTACTCGGCGATCGGATCGAAGTAGGTGACCTCCTCCGCGAGAGCCTCGATGTATCCGGTCGGGTCGCCGGTGCTCCACTGCCACTGGATCGCCTGCTCGAACTCGATGAGCTTCTGGACTTCTTCGCTGTACTGTTCCGTGCTGACGCTCATGGCGTACTCCTCTCGTATGCGGGCGCACGGGTCGACCGCCGGTTGATCACCGCCGACGCTGCGTGCTATCCCATCCTCACCGTCGGGTGGCGGGACCGGCCGCTCCCTCGCGGACAGGATGTGGTCACTTGCGGACATCGCCGGTGGCTGCGGCGACCAGGTGACGACCACGCGCTTGCCTGGGTGTGCCCGGATTCCAGATCGCCCTGCGCCTGGCTGCCTGCGCGAGACCGTGGTACAGCTTGGCGATGGCAGGGCGGGCTCGCCCTGCCGCGATCTCTCCAGCTGATCCAAGAAAACACGTGCGGGCAGGTCGGACGCTTCGCCACTGTAGGTGGTCAGACGGACGCCGGTGGGGATGAATTCGAAGGCAGAGAACTCGTGAAGCGTCCACGCCCCGTCCAGTGCCCCGGCGAAGTACGCAGTACCGCCGCGGCGTACAGTCCGCAGCGTGTCGGCGAGGACATCCAGGCCGACAAGTTCGAGGGCCGCGTCCACGCCATCTTCCGCGACGACATCGCGGACAGCATCGGCGGTCGATGACCACGTGATCGGCACCGTGTCCACGCAACAGGCCTTCTTGAGCGGATCCCGGGTGATGGAGATCACGGACGCACTGCGGTCCTGTGCCAGCCTCGCGGCGGACCGGCGAACACCGGAGGTTCCGCCGCGGATCAGCAGGGTCTGACCCGGCCCGAGGTTCAGTCCGGTGGTGAGGGCCCGGTACGCGATCTGGAACATCTCCGGCAACGCCCCCGATCAGGTCCCATCCGAAATCGCCGCGGAACGGGATCGCCTGCCCCCTTCCGCCCCGGACCCGGCCGACCAGCAGGCCACCAAAACCAGCGGACAGCTCCGGCTACAACGTGCACACCGAGACCGGAAGCGTCCCGAAGCCCTCCAAACCCGCGGGGCCAAGGCCCCGCAGAAAGTCAACAAAACCCAGATCAGACGCTAAATTTCAAGCTAGTCCCCGATGCGTTGTGGGACATCGTGAAACCGTTACTACTCAAAGTCACACCCAGTCGACAGGGCGGCGGGGCCACTCCGGTTGACGAGCGGGCAGTGTTCACGCAGTGATGTTCACCTTTACCGGCGGGCGCGAATGGCGGCATCCGCCGCAATCGTTCGGGTGAGCGTTCCGACCGCGCATCAACGGTTCATGACGCGGGCCGACGCTGCAGTATTCGACACACGGCACCAGAGCTCCTCGACCGGTCGGAGCCGTCGGCGACCTCTACCCAACCGGCAAGCTTCGGCCGCCTCCAACCCGCCTCACGCGCAGTTACCCAATCGACCGTTGGCCCGGTACAGCCGAAATTACATTGGTCACAATCTTCGGCGGGCGCTCGACTCAACGTGGTGAACACTGGTTCACTGATCCGGGGTGAACACTTGTTCACCCCGGACGAAAGGGTTCCTGTGTGAGCGCTCGAGACCGCTTCGAAGGCTTACGGAGCTGGACCGTGATGGCGACCTTGGCACTCACCGGCACCGTCGTCTCCCTCCAGCAAACACTCGTCCTCCCGCTCCTTCCCGAGCTTCCCGGCCTCCTGAGCACCACCGCCGACAACGCATCCTGGCTGGTGACCGCGACCCTGCTCTTCGGTGCGGTCTCGATTCCCACCGTCACCAGGCTCGCCGATATGTTCGGCAAGAAGCGGATGATGATGGTCGCGCTGATCGTCATGGTGCTCGGCTCGGTCCTCGGCGCGGTGAGCACCGACCTCATCCTCATCATCGTCGCTCGTGCCTTGCAGGGCGTAGGACTTTCCCTCATACCCGTAGGCATCGCAATTCTGCGGGACGAGCTGCCGCGCGACCGGATGCCGCTCGGGGTGGCGCTGATGAGTGCCAGCCTGGCGATCGGTTCCGGCGCGGGGCTCCCCCTGTCCGGCCTGATAGCCGCGCATCTGGACTGGCACGCCATCTTCTGGGTGACCGGTGTGGTGGGAGTTGTCGTTCTCGCCGCGGTCTGGCGGGTGATCCGCGAGTCGCCGGTCAAGACCGGCGGGTCGTTCGACTATCGCGGCGCAGTCATCGGGTCGGTTGCCCTGACAGCAGTGATGCTCGCGTTGTCCAAAGGAGCACAGTGGGGCTGGACCTCGGGTACCACCCTTGCCCTGGCCAGCACAGGCGCAGTTCTGTTGATCGCCTGGGTGCCGCTGGAACTCCGGGCCCGCAACCCACTCGTCAATGTCCGGATCGCCGCTCGCCCCGCTGTTCTGCTGGCGAATACCGCTTCACTGCTGCTGGGCTTCGCCATGTTCGCGAATATGCTCGTCACCACCCAGTTGCTGCAACTGCCGGTCAGTACGGGGTACGGGCTCGGATACGACATCTCGAGCACCGGGCTGTGGATGGCGCCGATCGCGTTGATCTTCGGCACGATGGCGCCGGTGTCCGCGCGGATCATCCGCCGGTACGGCCCGGTGGCAACATTGCTCACCGGAACGCTCGTCATGGCGGGTTCGTATGTAGCTCGCGTGTATTTCAGTCATGAACTCTGGCAGATAGTCGTCGGCTCGGTACTGGTGGCCGCCGGGACCTCGATGACTTACGCCGCCCTGCCCACGTTGATCATGCGCGCCGTTCCGCTGACGGAATCGGCGTCCGCGAACGGACTGAACACCCTGCTGCGATACATCGGCACGGCCCTGTCCAGCGCGGTCATGGCCGCGGTGGCGACCATGAGCACACTCCGAGTCGCCGACGAGATCTTTCCCTCCTTCGACGCCTTCGCCGTGCTGTTCTGGATTTCCGCGGGTGCCTGCTTCGTCACGGCGGTCATCGCATGGGCCATGACCAGGCTCCGGGACACTCCGGACGAGAGCACCGAAGAACTCGACAAATCCACGCATCCGCACGAGGCCGTGGCCGGCGGGAAAGTACTCGGCCCATCGAAGCGCCCGATCGCTCACGCGGTCGTCACAATGTTCACACCCTCCGCGGACCACGTCGATTGGAGCCAAGTGGACTCCGCGGGCCATTTCTCGATCGCCGTCCCCGGACCGGGCCGCTACCTGTTGGTCACCGCGGCCGAGGGCTGGACACCGGACTCCCGCCTGGTGAACATCGAGGCCGATGGCAGAATCGATGCGATCGTACTGAAGGAACGGTTGATGATGGCGGGCACAGTGATCGATGCGAGCGGACCGGTGGAAGGTGTCCACATGGTACTCACCCGGCAGACAGGCGAAGCCGTCGCGACGACCACGACCGGCGCGATCGGCGACTACCAATTGCCGCTGCCGCAGAACGGGAGATACATCATCACCGCCTTCACGAGTTCCTCGTCCACGGCACAGGCAATCACGATTTGGGGCTCGGCTCGTCATGTCGATCTCGAGCTCGCAAAACCCTGCGCGCGAACGCCGGCCACACCGCACTCCGACACGGCTGCCGCGCGGTGACCCGGGCCAGGGATGCCGCGCTGGCGGCCGCGGCGAAATTGTTCGCTGAGCGCGGATACCGCCACGTGACCATCCGCGACATCGCGCTGGCCGCGGATCTGTCGCCCGCAATGGTGATGAAAGTGGTGGGAAGCAAGGAGAAACTCTTCCACGAGGTGGCCGAGGTGCAGCCCCTCGAACTCGCCGGAATTCCGGACGACGCACTCGGCCGCACCCTGGTCCAGCACATCATCGAACGCATGCACGCAAACGCGGTGGAGCCCCTCGGGCGCGCGATCATGCTGCGACTCACCGCCCCCGACCCCGCAACGATCCAGGAAAAGTTCACCAGCGGATACTTCGACGCACTGACCGAACGACTCGGTGGCGATGACGACGCCGGACTGCGGGCCGAGCTGGCAGTAGGGGCGCTGATGGGTCTCGCCGCCACCCTGCGAATCTTCGAAGCCCCCCAGTCCGGCGCCCACCCCGAACAGGTGCTGGAACGCTTCGGCGATATCGTCCAGAAGCTACTCGACGGAGACCACCACACGAGCACACCAGCGGATACGAGCATCCGTGACGACCACGTCTCGGGCAGCCTGTGACCACCCCAGCCCCACTCCGAGCCCGCGAACTCAACAGCCGCCTCCCTGCACCTCTTGGGTCACGGCCGATGTATGCCCGGTTAATCGCCACCATGCCCCTCTGCGGCAAGACCGGTGTCGATCTCTCCACTTACACCAGACTTGCTCAGAGGTAATAGATCCTCATCCGGGCAGCCTATCTGCGCACCAGTATTTAGCAAAGCTTCAGGGTTTGCGCGCCCCTCGTGTTCCAGGACTGTTCAGTTTGCTGGTAGTCCGGCGAGGTGCCCACGGCGCTAAATGGGCAGGTGGCTGCTTCGAGCATAACCGTTTGCAGCCTGATAAGCATCGAGAATGGAGGAAGGAATCCGGCCACGGTCAGGAACATCATGGCCGTTGCGGCGCGCCCATTCACGCACCGCTCTCGCGTCCTGACGCCGGCCTACATCAGCTGCGGTCGTCCGCCCCCGTCCACCGAGCTTGCGCGCAAACGGGATCCACTTATCCACACCAGCACGCAACTCCCGCGCGTTCGATTCCGACAGATCGATCTCATACACTGCACCGTCGATGCTGAACGAGATAGTCTCGGCCGCGGCCGATACACCGTCCACATCGTCGATCACAGTGACAACAACCTTGCGCGCCACACCACACCTCCGCTGACCAAGCCCTGCTCGACCCAAACCTCAGGCGGCACCCTAGCAGGGCCTGTGAACCTGAAACTGGACAGACCCCGGGCACACTGGCTCCGCCTTCCCCACCAGAGAGTGATGGCGAAGGGTCGCTCAATGTGCGCCGCCAAGGTTCAGCGTGACGACGCCGATGATGACGAAACCGATTCCCAAAACCTTGGCGGTGGAGAAGCTGTCGCCGAGGTAGAGGACGCCGATGGTGGCGATGGCCGCGGTCCCGATAGCTCCCCACAGAGCGTAGGCGACACCCACTTCCATTCCGCGGTTGATGGTTTGAGCGAGGGCGAAAAAGGACGCAGCGTAGCAGGCCAGACAGATGACAGTGGGCCACAAGCGGGTGAAACCCTCGGTGTACTTGATCAAGGTTGTGGCCACCAGCTCGATCACGATGGCAATTGCCAGGAGGAGATACGTCATGACCAGTCCTTGGCGAGTATGTCGGGATCCACGGGGTAACCCTGCTGGCGGAGATCGCCGGCAGGGAGCAGGTACGGTTCGCCGATCGGATCGTCGGCCAGCGCTGGATCGGTCGACTCGGTGACTGCCGGGGTGATCGAGTGCCGCTTGTCCATGTGACGGCTTGCGGCGTTCTCGGCGTGCGCTCTGCGCTGTGCCTGCCCGTCGGCATGCTCGGTCCCGAGGATCCTTATCGGTAGGCCGGTGACTTCGGTCGACAACATAAACATCTTGCTGCCGACCTTGTAAGCCTCCCGACCCGGCACGAACGGGTGGTCCAGTCGATCGCCGGGTAACCGCGGTATCCATGCGCCGCCGTACTGTTGGACAGTGGTGCCGTTCATGCCTGCCTTTGTGAAGTGTGATTTCTGGGCGACGAACTTCAGCAGTTGGGCGTTGAAGTCCTCGTATTCGTTCATGTGCGGGTTTCGCCCGCTGTTCTTGGGCCATGGTTCGCCCAGCCCTCGGGAACGGTATCGGTAAACCAGCACATTTCGTCGAGTTCGTAGAAGGGGAATACTGCCCGACCACCACAGGTGGGTACTTGACTGCGCGGTGCACGTCCCGCCAGTCGACCGACACGTGATCGATTAGCAACCGTCGCACGATGTGCGTCGGGAGCTCGTGCCAGGACGGCGATAAAGAGGCGAGTAGTCGCGTCACATGCTCGGGCTCAAGAGGTTCGATGCCGTTGTCGAACCATGGGGTGATGGGTGAAACGGTCATTGTCGGCCGATCCGCTGGTAGACCTCCGGGCGTCGGCGTCGCAACACCGATGCCAGTGCGACCCCGAAGAAGAAGATGCCGTAGACGAACACGAGCAGCACGTTGGACACTGTCTGCGATCCTCCGGTCAGGATCGGAAAGTTGAGGATCGACACCACCATGATCGCTCCGAAACCCGCCGCCGCCATCAGGGGTAGAACGATCGACCTCAGCATGTGTCCGGTGTGATTACCGGTACTGCGCAGGTAGATCGGGATCGCGACGGCGGTGAGGAACTGCACGGTGATGCCGATGAGCGCCGCGATGCCTAGTATCGCTGCGTAGAAGGCCAGTGCGTCGATGCCCAGCAGGACCACGACGAGGTTGACAACCAGTGCCGCCGCGCTCATGGCGATCGAGGCGATATGGGGAGAACCATGACGGCTGTGCACGCGGCTGACTATGCGGGGGAACACGCCGTCGGCGCCGAGGTTGAACAGGTACCGGGCGCCGACATTGTGGCCACAGACGAGTACAGCCAGCACGCTGGTGTTGACGAGCACGGTGGCAGTGTCGAGCAGAAGGTGGCCACCGAAGGTGACCAGGGACGAATCCATGGCGGCGGTCGGGTCGGCGGTGACGGTCGATACGGCCTCATCGATGCCGAGGGCATTGAGGAACAGCCAGGTGGTGACGACGTAGAGGAGGACCACGCACGCGATGAGTCCGTAGGTCGCGCGCGGGATCGTCTTGGCAGGGTCGCGCACCTCGTCGCGGAACAGCACAGTCACTTCGTAACCGCCAAATATGCCGCTGGCCAGCAGCAGTCCGACTGCGATCGATCCACCGAACCAGTTGACCGGGTCGAACGGGGCCGCGCTGAGACCGTCGGCCCCACCGCGGGCGAAGATCACCGCATCGTAGATGAACACAACGATCAGCTCGCCAACCAGGACAACCGCAGTGACCTTGGCGGACAGATCGACACGCAGATAGCCCAACACCGCGACGACCAGCCAGAACGCCAAGGCGCAGACGTACCACGGCAGCTGTGGACCGTGGAAGGTGGTGGAGATCAGCGAGCTCAGCACGACGCCTCCGAAAGCCAGGTACCCTGCGCAAAGGCAGAAGTACGCCAGCAGCATCGAGAGGCCTGCGCCCAGGCCCAGGGGTTTGCCGAGCCCGGCGGTGACGTAGGCATAGAACGCGCCGGGACGTTGCAACACATCGGACATGCGCAGGAAGCCGGTGGCAAAGGCAGCTACGATCAGGCCGCAGACGACGACCAGCACCGGGGCGCCGATCCCGTTGCCCAGGGCGATCATCAGGGGGATCACGCCGATCACTATGACCAGCGGGGCGTTGAACGCCATCACGGTGAAGAAAAGTCCGAGGCCACCGAGGTCACCCTGCAGCTTGGGAACTTTGTCTTCGAGAAGGGGTTTTCCGGCGTTGGTGCTCGCCGTCTTGTCGGTCACCATAGCTCCCTTTCGGCCGCGTCCTCGGTCAATGGAGATACGAGATCCGGGACGTAGGCCTTCCGGTGTGAGAAGTCGTTTCGAAGAGGCTCAGTGCTGGGATCAAGTCCACTCGTGTAGACGAGTGCTGAGCGATAGTTGGGCGGGCTGGGCTGGCGCAACGTGTACCGCAGCCCGGCCCGCGTCTCATGCCTCAGTAGCCGATGCCGGCGCAGAAGCCGAGGTAGTGATAGTAAGAGACAGGAATCAGAACCAGCTGTGTAGTCGTGGCTCGCGTCCGAGCTGGGTGGCCATTGATCGAATTTGTCGGATCATGAGACCGATGTCGGAACCCAGCGAAACCATACGGAATCCTTGGTCCCGTCGAGCAATAGCTTCTTCGGTGCTGCGCGCGACGATGCCGGCGTGAATACCGCGGGCTTCGGCACGTTTCAGGATGTCGAGATTGATTTCGGCGACACCCGGCCCTTCCCATTCACCGACGGCCCCTCGGCTGGCGGACATATCTCCGGGTCCGAGGAAAATTGCCTCGATTTTATCGACCGACAAGATGGAGTCGAGGTTGTCGTAAGCTTCTTGAGTCTCGATCATCGGTACGAACATGAGTTCGTCGTTGGCGGACTTGACGTAGCTTTCGAGCTCTAGCCCCCAGGTGACACTGCGTTCACCGCCGATGCCGCGTCGGCCGATCGGGGGGTAATAGATGTGGTTCCTGACGTTTTCGACCTCGCGGACGTTGTTGATGAGCGGGACGATCAGACCGTGGGCGCCGACATCAAGCGCTCGCTTGATCGGTTCGAGGTCCTGAGTAGGTGGCCTTACGAACACAGATAGCTGGGTACCGCGGGCAGCCGTAAGATGCCCCTGTATGTCGCGATAATCCAGGTATCCATGCTCCATGTCGATACAAATCCAGTCCAATCCCAGAATTGCAGCAACCTCGGTTACAGCGGCGGCTTCGGAGGTCACCCACATACCGTATGCGGGTTCATTTTTTGCAAGTGAGGCACGTAGTGCTTTGTTCACGGTAATCGTCCTTCGATGAGATTTAGCGTCGGGAGTCACTTATTCGTGACAGCGCAGAATTCGAGCAATTTTCGGTTGAACTCGGCCGCCTCACTAACGTGAGGTTGATGGCCGCTGTGCTCGAAAATTGTCAACCGGGAGTCCGGTATCTGTTTGGCGATCCACTCCATTCCTTCCGGATGATCGCTATCGTAATAGCTGGTGAAACGAGAGGTCACGACCCAGGTCGGAACCGAAATTCTCGGTAGAATGTCGCGCCAATCGGATACGAAGTGGTTGAGGAACAGCTTGGATACAGCGGCATGATCGAAGCTGGCCCAATGCTCTTCCGCCATTGCCGAGCCCGGCGGTAGCGACGGCTCTTGCTCTTCATCGCTCCATTTGATGCGGAAATTTACACAGTCGTAGAAGTTTTCCCAGCTCACACCCTTGATACCCCAGTGCCAGCCCTCGTCATTGATGATCTTGGGTGTCTGGTCTATATTAACGAAGCGCTCGATCCCCTCGAATCCGGAGATCATGAACATTGCGAGCGATACCGACACTCCCATCGAGTGCGCTACCAAGCAAGTCTGTTCGAGACCGAGTCCCTCGATCAGTTCACGTACATCCTGTCCCATTCGGGCTAGTGTCTGGCCATGCTGGGGCTTCTGGGAGTCACCGTGCCCCCTCAGATCGAGTGCTATTACTCGATGACCGCCGGCCAGAAGAGCCTCACGTTGGTATTCCCAGTGCCCACGCCGGCAACTGTAGCCATGCAGGAAAAGGAATGTGCGCCCCGAACCCTCATCGTCGTAGATCAGTTCTACATCGTCCGAGGTAAGAAAAGACAACCCTTGTCCGGACACTTCAACTCCTTCAAGAGAACCCGTAATCGATCGATTTTTTCTGCGATGCCGCGGCATCGTGCATATTGCTGTTAGATAACTCCGCTGCTATCTCTCCAAGAGACCTGCCGCTACGAACCCTCCGTCAACAGGGAGAGTGTGCCCGGTAATGTATCCGGCACGTTCCGATGCAAGGAAGCCGACAGCGAAAGCTACCTCATCGGCGTTTCCATACCGCCGCAGCGGAATGTGGCTGTAGTAGGACTTTCGAGTTTCTTCACTGTGAGTTACATGGGCAAGAGGAGTTTCGATGGGTCCGGGGGCGATAGCATTTGCCGTGATACCCGCATGCCCGAGTTCGACGGCAAATTGGCGAGTCAAAGCATCGACGCCGGCTTTAGCCGATCCGTATGCGGTTCGACCGACACCCGCTCGGATTCCGCTGATGGAACTGATATTGACGATTCGCCCCCACCTGCGCTCGACCATCATCTTCGCCGCACGTTGGCTGCAACGGAAGGCTCCCGTCAGGTTGATGTTGATCGTCTGTTCCCACACGTCATCCGGGAAGGTAAGTATGTCGTGCACCTGTGAGATACCGGCATTGTTGACAAGGATGTCGCATCGTCCATGCTTGGTTGCGATAGCGTCAAAAGCCGTCTGAATCGAATCGTTGTTCCCGATATCGATATGTTGCGCTTCGGCACTGTAAGATCGGGCGTTCAGCGCAGAGGCAACTTGTTCTGCGCTCGAGACATCGCGATCGGCGACGACGATGTGGTGGCCTGCGTCTGCGAGAACCTCTGCGCAAGCGGCACCGATTCCGGAGCCCGCACCGGTGACAATTGCTACTCGAGTATCCATTGCTTCTTTCTCTGCTGCTCAGGCGGTTTCGGTGATCGGCCGGTCGACCCAGCTCATCAGGTCGCGCAGCTTCTTACCGGTGACCTCGATCGGGTGCTCGGCGTTGGCCTTGCGCAGGCCCTCGAGCTCCTTGTTGCCACCCTCGACATTGGCGACCAG
>NZ_JARWNW010000233.1 GCF_029868325.1 Nocardia carnea | reverse complement strand
GGCTCCTGTCGTCTACTGCAGAACGCCTGGATATCCTCGTTCTGGCTGGCTTGTTCATGGCGGAAGACCCGCTTTTTGCACGGACCATCCGGCAACGGACCAAGGATGGAATGCAGGTGCGGATGCTGTTCGGCGATCCCCGCGAGCCTGAAGCCACCAAGCGCAGCGCGGAAGAACGCCTGGCACCGACTACCGTGCCAGCCCGGATCCAGAATGCTCTGTCACTGATCCAGCCACTGACCCAGCTCGAAAACGTCGATATCCGGTTCCATGGAACGGCGCTCTACAACTCCATTTTCCGATTCGACGACGAGATGATCGTCAACATGCACGTATACGGGCAACCGGGTGCGTACGCGCCCGCGATGCACCTTCGCCAGCTCCCGGCCGGCGACCTTTTCGAAACGTACATGACCAGCTTCGAGCAGGTATGGAGCGAGAGCGAACCCGCAGAATTCGAGGAACACCGATGAGTCGGACCGACTACTTCCACGATCCGGCGGCGCCGGCTGCCAATTCCGTCAAGGTCGCGGTGAGCGCCCTGGTGCAAGACGACCGAGGCCGAGTGCTGATGATCCGGCGTAGCGACAATGACCTCTACGCAATCCCCGGCGGAGGTCTCGAGGCCGGAGAAACGGTCACTCAGGCTGTAGAACGCGAAGTGTTCGAGGAGACGGGTATCACCGTCCAGGTTCGGGAACTGGTGGGGGTTTTCTCAAACCCCCACCATGTCATCGCCTTCGATGACGGCGAAGTCCGTCAGGAGTTTTCGATCTGCTTCCGTGCAGTGCCAATAAGCGGCGCAGTGCGCACGAGCAGTGAGTCGAAAGAAGTTGACTGGGTAGCGCCACAGCGGTTGCATGAACTGAATATCCATCCGTCTGTTCGACTACGGATCGAGCGGGCGCTGGCGCCGACTGAACAACAGCCCTATTTCACGTAACCGCGCTTCTCCGGATCCTCTGCTCGGTGCGACTTACCGCTGCGAGCAGATGCGGTGCCGCCTCTGCTACCGAGAGCGAAACAACATGGTCTGAGCCGTATCGTGCCTGCACCTCGGCGATCCGCGAGTCGACGTCCGTACGGTCTCCATCCGGCGTTGTGGTCATATCTGCCCACCAGAGGGCATCTCGCGTGGCAGATTCCTCGTCGGCCCATTCGATCGAAATCCCGCGCCTTCGAGCCTCGACACACGCGCATGAGTGGTTGGCCACGAGACCGCACAGGCGGTTGCTGGCACCCACCTCCCGTAGGAAACGCGCACCATCGACGGGATGAAAACCCGTAGCCGCGAGCTTCGGTGCGTAACCGATATCGTGAAGCCACGCCGCAGTAACAAGTAGTTCCGGGGCGTTCACCGCGGACACTGCTTCACAGGCCCGGCGAGCGACACCCTCTACGTGCGCCAGTCGACGTGGGAGCGAGGACAGGTGCTCACGCGCAAGCCGTTCAGCCCAGTGGCGGTCTTCCGACGTCATGTGCCCACGGTAACCATGCACCTAGCCCGATCGCACCAGCTAGGTGCACAAGCCTGATCACAGCTTGTCTCCAAGTCTCGCGCGGCGATGTGCCGATTTTGCCCGGCTATCGGCCACCGCGGCACCGTAGCGCGCAAGCATTTGCCGCGACCGCCAGCCCGCAAGCATCATCAGGTCTTGCTCTTGGCCACCGCTGTCGAGCCACGTATGCGCGAAGAAATGGCGGAGCTGGTGTGGATGCAGCCGTTCGATCCCCGCGGCGTCACAGCGCCGTTCGAGCATCTGCCGGATCCCAGAGTCGGTCATTGACCCCTTGGACCCGAGCCAGAGCGCTGGGTTGTCGCTTTTTGCACTGGGGTGCTTTGCGCGGACGCGCAGATACCTCCGTAGCGCAGTCCGCGTCTTGTCGCCGAATGGACATGTTCGCGGGCGGCGACCCTTACCGATCACCAGGATGGTGTTCTCGTTGAAGTCCAGTGAGTCCACCTCCAAAGGGGCGAGTTCGCCGCACCGCATACCGGTATCGGCGAATGTGCGAATGATGGCGTTGTCCCGGCGGTCGACAAACTCGGTACCACCGCACTCCGCGAGCAGCGCCTTGATCGCGTCCAAGGCCGGTACGGGCACCTGCTGGTCGGGAACCGCCGGCGGGCTCAACTTGTCGAACGGGTTGGTATCGATGATCTCTTCGGTCGTGAGGTATTTGAAGAACTGCTGTAGCGAGCGGTACTGCCCACGGGCATACTCAGGCGAGAGGGGCTCACCGGTGCGCTGGTTCGGCCGAACAAGCAGGTTCTCGATATATGCACCGATATGGTCGCGAGTGATCTCTGGTGCGTCAGTGGGCAGTTCGTTCGCCAGGAGGAAGTCGGCGAAGTAACGGATACGCGTGAGGTATCCGTCGATCGTCTGCTTGCTCCGATTCTTCCGGCGGAGCTCGGTCGCAAAGTCTTCCGACAGCTCCCGTATGTCGTCCAGATCCATCCCCATGGCTGGATTCTACCGGCAAAATACATTGCTGTCGGAGCGCTGTTCTGGATCAACTCGGCTGTCGAGTACAGTGTTTTCGCTGGTAGGACGCTGTTTGTGGGGCGGGCGGGGCTCGAACCCGCGACCAATGGATTATGAGTCCACGGCTCTAACCGACTGAGCTACCGCCCCTCGTCGCGGCCAGGGGCCGCAGGTGTGGGATGGTACCCGGTTGGGTGGGCGGGGGCCAATCAGGCTGGGTGTGGTTCTCGGTGGATGCTGCGCGGGGGTGGTTAGGGTGGGGATGTTGCCGAGCGGAGGAGGGCGTGTGGCCGGGTTGTTCGTGCGGGCGTTGCAGGCGCATCAGTGGATATACGAGCGCAGCGGTGGGCTGGTGGGGCACCGGCTGCTGTTCGGGAATCCGACGCTGTTGTTGCGAACCGTGGGGCGGAAGACCGGATTACCGCGGACCTCGGCGTTGACGTACGCGATGGACGGGGCGGATTTCCTGGTGACCGCGTCGAACGGCGGATCGCCGCGGCCGCCGGGGTGGCTGGCGAATGTGAAGGCGCGGCCGGAATGCGAGATTCAAGTGGGGCGGCGCGCGTTTCCGGTGGTGGCTCGGGCAACTCTGCCCGGCGATCCGGAGTACGCGCGCCGCTGGGGGCTGGTGGACGCGGTGAACAAGGGCCGGTACAGCGAGTATCAGAAGAAGACCCGGCGTCCGATTGCGGTGGTGGTGCTTTCGCCCGCGGTGGCGGATCAGTCGGAGTAGGTATCCGATCCGGCCCGCACCCGCGTTCTGCGCGAAACGAGTTCCTCCGGTGGCCGACTGGCGAGATGGACTACGGAGGCAACGAGAATCAGGATTGCGAGTACTACCAATGCGGTAACCACGGCACGCACAGTAACGGGGGCGAGTGAACGCTGCACCCGGGAATGGTCTATGCCTGTTCATGAATTACGTTGTTTTGGAAGTGAATTCGAAAGTTATCCGAAATTCTTCACAGAATCCGGGTGCAGGCCGGATAATTTGAGACACAACCCGGAGAGGTTCGGCATTCTGTGGAAATGCATGTTTCCACCGTATATCAAATTGATATAATTACCGGCGTGCCGCGATGAGGTCGGATCGAAACTTCAAAGGTGACAACAGGTTTCACCGGGACCACAGAAGGCCCGATCACACTCCGCAGACCCGGCCCGTCGAATATTACACGAAACTGTTGGTTACACCATTTAGAACGTGGCAGTTCCCGGCGCTTCCGGTCAGCCGCCACCGCCTCCGCCACCGCCCCCGCAACCGCCTCCTCCACCGCCGCCCCCGCAGCCGCTTCCGCCTCCCCCACTCGCCCCGCCGTCGCTACCGCTCGACCCGGCGTCGCCCGAACTCCAACCCCCTGAACCACTGTCGCCGGCGAAGTAGGTTCCGCCCGCGTAATACCCGCCCCGCCGCGCGCGGTTGCCCCGCTGCCCGCCGGAACCGGCTTTGCTGATGGCGAGAACGATTCCCACGATCGCCCCCACGCAGAGCAACCCCAGCATCAAAAGGAAGAAAAACCCCAGCACCAGTTCCATTACTCCACGGTACCGACGAACAGCGTTGGCGCACGGGCTTATCCGGCCGCAGGGCTTGACAGTCGGCGGCGATATGGACCCGACTGCCGCGCCCGGCGCCGCCCCCGGAGAAACCGGGATAATAGCCAGTGTGTTCACCTTCGCCCGGCCCCGGCGCCGAAGTATCGAGCCGGCCGCCGTGGAGCGCGCGGTCCGTGAACTCGAACTTCCGGAGGCCGTCTACAAAACCTGCCCGTGGGAACCCCGGGACCTCGTCGCGACCGGTTTACGGCAATGGCTGCGGTGCTGCGGCGCGGCGCTGGCCGATGACCAAGTGATCGGGATGCCGTCTCGTGCCGTCGACGAAGCCTGGCACGGTTTCATTCTGTGCACGCGGCGGTATGCCGATTTCTGCGAGCGCGCCTACGGGCGGTTCCTGCACCACCACCCGGAGGGCGCGGAACCGTCCGGTGCCGAGCCGGCGGATACGTCTGGTCAACTGGGCCGGACGGTGGTGGCATGGTCGCTGGTCGCACAGCCCGGCGAGGAGTGCGTACTGTGGGATCTGGACTCGCGGCTGGGGCTTGCCGACCCCTGGGGTATCCCGGCCCCGCGCGTCGCCGAGATCGAGGCGAGGCTGCGGGAAACTACCGGCAGGCTTTAGATCCGGCTACCGTTCCGCGATAACCGCCCGAAACGGGCAATCCGGGAGCAGGGAGCGTATTCTTCTGCGGTATCTTCGGCTGGGTGAGTTACTCAGCCGCCGCAGCGGCCACCACCGAACTTGCCCTGATGCCGGGTTTCCTCGACCCGGTCAATCTGCTCAATTCGTTCGGCACCTGGGTGTTGCTGGGCCTACTCCTCGTGGTGTTCATCGAATCGGGCCTGCTGTTCCCCCTGCTGCCGGGTGATTCGCTGCTGTTCACCGCGGGGCTCATCGCCGCATCCAAATCAGCCGAAATCGAACCCTTCGCACCTATCGGGGTGCTGCTCGTTCTGATTCCGATCGCGGCGATCGCCGGCGACCAGGTCGGTTATCTGATCGGGTCACGGGGCGGGACGGCGTTGTTCAAGAGCAACGACGCCAAGATTTTCAAGAAGGCCTATATCGACGAATCGCATGCGTTCTTCGAGAAGCACGGGCCGATCACCATCGTGCTGGCCCGGTTCGTGCCCATCGTGCGCACCTATGCGCCGCTGGTCGCGGGCGCGGCGAAGATGAAGTATTCGGTGTTCCTCACCTACAACGTGCTCGGCGGCATCCTGTGGGGCGCCGGTGTGACGATGCTGGGTTATCTGCTGGGGCAGATCGAGTTCGTGCGCGACAACATCGACCTCATCTTCCTGCTGATCGTGGCGGTTTCGGTGCTGCCCATCGTGTGGGAGGTGTTCAAGCGGTACCGGTCGGGGCGGGCGAACGGTAATGCGCCGAAGAACAGCGAGGAACCGATCGACCACCCCGCGGCCTGATACCGGACTCCCTGCCGCGCCCAGTTGTGGGTCGGGGCGTCACCAGACGTCGGCACCGGGCCGTCTGCGAGGCTGTGTACAGCGCCTCGCAGACGGCCCGGTGTCGTACCCGGCACACGACCCCTGCATCCCAGCACACGCCGGAGTCCGGCAGCCCGCCGTCGCCCTCCGGCGCCGACCGGGGCCCGGGTACCCTCGACCCGCCGCGCAGCACCGGCCGTACAGCACAGGGAAGGTGGGCGTGGGAGTCGGTGACCATTTGTTCGATGCGGCCGTGTACAGGATCCGGTGCCCCGCGCGGTTCCCGGATTCTCCCCCGGCCGTGCGACCCGCTCCGGATTCTTTCTCCATTCGGCGGCGCCCCGCGGCAACGATTCCGTTCGGTGGTGCCCCCGCCGGCATCGATTCCGGCCGGCAGCACCCCCCGGCGGCGCTCTCGACAGGCCGCCCCCGCGGCCCGCGGCAACGATCTCAGTCGGCGACCCGCGGTTTCCGGCTCATATACAACGATGCGGCCGACCGGTTTTGCGGTCGGCCGCATCGTATGCGCAGCTGCTGGCAGGGTGGAGCCCAGCGTTGCCGGGGCCCCGAGTTTCAGCGCACCAGGCGGCGAATGAACTTGTTGCCGAACAGGGTGCCGATGGTCTTCTCCAGCGTGGCGGCGGTGGCCTCGCTGTAGGGGTACCAGATGTTCTCCTTCTTCAGGCCCCACCGGTCCAGCAGAACGGGCTGCGGGTGGACGAAGCTGCGCAGCGCGTCACGCCCGTTCACCTGGCCCATCCCGCTGTCCTTGCGGCCACCGAACGGTGCTTCGGCGACGCCGTAGATCACCGAGGCGTCGTTCTGCACCACCGACCCGGTCTTGAGCTGTTTGGCCAGCCGCACGACCTTGTCCTTGTCCTTGGTGAACACGCTGCCACTGAGCCCGTACTGGCAGTCGTTGGCCATCCGTACGGCCTCCTCTTCGTCCCGGACGCGCATGATGGCGACGATCGGGCCGAAGGTCTCCTGCTGCATGATGTCCATATCGTGGGTGACGTCCACGACCACGGTGGGCTTGAAGAAGACGCCCTCGGCGGTATCGGATTCGCCGCCGAGCAGGATGGTGGCGCCCTTGGACCTGGCGTCCTCGACATGCTTCTCGACGATCTCGAGCTGGCGGTCCCAGAACAGCGGTCCGACATCCTTGCCGCGCCCGTAGGTGACCTCGGCGGCGCGTTTGCGGACCTGTTCGATGAACTCGTCGGCGATGCTGTCCACCACGTAGATGCGTTCCACGCCGACGCAGACCTGCCCGGTGTTGAACATCGACAGGTACACCGCGCCCAGTGACGCGCGGTCCAGGTCGGCGTCGGCGCAGACGATCATCGCGTCCTTACCGCCCAGTTCGAGGGTGCACGGGATGAGCCGGGTCGCGCAGGCGGCGGCGATCTTCTTACCGGTGCCGACGCTGCCGGTGAACGAGATCTTGTCGATATCGCCGTTGACCAGCGCAGCACCGGTTTCGCCGTCGCCGTGCACGACCTGCAGGACATCCTTGGGCACACCCGCTTCGTGCAGCACCTTGACCGCCCATTCCCCGGAGTGCGGGGTGACCTCGGACGGTTTCAGGACCACCGAGTTACCGGCGAGCAACGCCTGCGCGATCGGGTTCAGCGAGAGGATGAAGGGGCCGTTCCACGGGGTGATCACGCCGACGACGCCGAGCGGCTGGTAATTGATGACCAGCTTCTTCAGCGGCAGCATGTAGCCGTGCAGGCGGCGGTTCTCGTCGGCCAGATCCTTGGTGGCTCGCCCACTCCAGTAGTTCAGGAAGTCGCAGGCCGGGACCATTTCCACGGCCAGCGCCTCGACCCGCGGTTTACCGGTTTCCTGCATCACCGTCTCGACGATCTCGTCGCGGCGTTTCAGCAGTACCGAGACCGCGTTGCGGATGATCGCCGCGCGCTCCTTGACCGGCCGGGCGGCCCAGCCGGGTTGAGCGGCGCGGGCCTTGGCCAGCGCCGCGGCGACATCGTCGGCCGTGCTCACCTCGATTTCGCCGACGCGTTCGCGGGTAGCGGGGCTGCGCAGCTCGAGCCGGCGGCGTCCGTCGGCGGTCGGCTCCAGCTGTTCAACGATGGCCATGGTGATCTCTCCTCACCGGAGGAATTGGAACAGGTTCTACTTTACCGGGGAGCTTACGTCATGACCGCAAGCCGTGCAGCAAGGTTCATCCACGCGTCCGGGCCACGACAAAGCTCGATCTATCAAGCGATTGAATCAAGTGATTGACATCGGCCGTCGAGCGGGTCACGATCGAGGCGCGGTCGCAGTGTCCCGGCCGCGCACCCGAGCGGCAGGAGAACGATGACAGCCGAACCCGCGGGCGCGAGTCTCACCGCGCCCTACACGATCGAATTCCCGTACAACCGCACGGTCGGCGAGAAGATCGGCACGTTTCTGGGCGGTCTACGCGACGGTGAGCTGTACGGGGTACGCACCGAATCCGGGGCGATCCTCTGCCCGGCCCTCGAATTCGACCCGGCCACGTCCGCGCCCACCGGTGACCTGGTGCGGCTCGAACCCGCCGGCACCGTCCGGCACTGGACCTGGGTACCCACCCGGCCCGGCGACGAGATCGCGGCCGATCACTACGCCTGGGCCCTGATCGCCATCGACGGCACCGAGGGCACCCTGTTCCACGCCGTGGATACCGGCGGCGACCCCGCCCGCCTCACTGCCGGCCTGCGGGTGAAACCCCGCTGGCGTGCGGAACGGGTGGGCAGTATCCGCGATATCGTCTTCTTCGAACCGGTGGAGTCGTGATGAGTACTATGCCCACCCCGGTGGAATCGTTCACCAGCCCGCACAAGGTGGATTACACCTTCGTCGCCGGAACCGGCCGGTCGACCTTCCTGCGCGGGCTGAAGCACCGCAGGCTGCTGGCCCGGCGCTGCGGAACCTGCGAGCGGGTCTACCTGCCCGCGCCGGAATTCTGCTCCCGCTGCCTCGTCGAACTGTCCGAACCGTTCGAACTGGGCGGCAGCGGTGTCGTCAAAACCTTCTGCGTGGTGAACTTCCCGTTCCCCGGCCAGACGATCGACCCGCCCTATCTGGTCGCCTACATCCAGGTGGACGGTGCGGACACCACCCTCATGCACCTCATCCGGGATGTCGAACTGAGCGAAGTCCATATCGGTATGCGGGTGGAACCGGTGTGGTGCGCCGACGAAGACCTGGACACATCCATGAACAGCATTCGCTACTACCGGCCGATCGCGGGAGGTTCCGATGCGTGATGTCGCGGTGGTGGCATTCGCCCAGTCACCGGGTATGGCAGCCGATCGCCAGGATGATATGGCCGAAATCCTGCTGCCGGTGATGCGGGAGGCCCTCGCGTCGGCGGGGATCGACCGCACCGAGGTCGATTTCTGGGCCTCGGGCAGCCACGATTTCCACGAGGGCCGGACCTTCGCCTATATCGAATCCCTCGACGCGGTGGGCGCCTGGCCGCCGATCTCGGAATCGCATGTCGAGATGGATGCGGCCTGGGCCGCCTACGAGGCGTGGTCGTGGCTGCAGCTCGGCGAGGGTGAGATCGCCGTGGTCTACGGGGTGGGTCGCGGATCGCTCGCGACCGACCTGGACCAGGTCACCAACACCCAGCTCGACCCCTACTTCCTGGCCCCGCTGCGGCCCCATCAGGACGCGATCGCCGCGATCCAGGCGCAGGCGCTGATCGCAGCCGGAGCGCTGGACGAGAAGCAGATGGCCCAAGTGGTCGCCCGGGCCCGGGCGGGCGCGGTGGGTAATCCGGCGGCGCAGGTATCGGGCGAGGTGACGGTGGACGAGCTGCTGGCCGCCCCGTATCTGGCGTCACCGCTGCGGGAACACGATCGCGGACCCATCGGCGATGCCGCGGCCGTCATCGTACTGGCCGCCGGCGATACCGCACGCCGGTTGGCGCAGCGGCCGGCCTGGGTGCGTGGTGCCGACCACCGGATGGATTCGCACTATCCGGGCACCCGCGACCTCACCCGCACCGATACCGTCGGTATCGCCGCGGACAAGGCGGCCCGGCAGGCCGGATTCGCCGCCCGCGATGTCGATATCGCCGAACTGCACACCGAGTACAGCTATCAGGAACCACTGCTGGCCGGGGCGCTCGAACTGTCCGGCGCCATCAACCCCGGCGGTGGACCCCTGGTGGCCCGCCCCACCACGGCCACCGGGCTGATCCGGATCGGCGACGCCGCCCGGCATATCCTGACCGGCCGCGCGGACCGCACGCTGGCGCATGCCACCAACGGGCCCGCGCTCCAGCAGAACATGATCTGCCTTTTGGAGGGAGACCGATGAAACTCGCGGTCGTCGGAATCGGACAGAGCAAACAGGCCAAGAAACGCAAGGTCACCATCGGTGCGATGGTGCGCGAGGCCGTCGACGAGGCAATGGCCGA
Source organism: Nocardia carnea (assembly GCF_029868325.1). Lineage (GTDB taxonomy): Bacteria > Actinomycetota > Actinomycetes > Mycobacteriales > Mycobacteriaceae > Nocardia > Nocardia carnea_C. Next base: position 68,455 of record NZ_JARWNW010000233.1, on the reverse strand, counting down.
TGCCGAACTGGAATTCGGCGATATCGACGCCATCGTGCTGTCGAAAACCCCGGACCTGTTCGACGGGGTGATGAACCCGGAACTGTATCTGGCCGATGCCATGGGTGCGCGCGGTCTGCCTGTGACGCGGGTGTTCACCGGCGGCAGCGTCGGCGGGCATGCCGCCATCTACGGGGCGCATCTGGTGCAGGCGGGGCTGGCGCGGCGGGTGCTGGTGGTCGCGTATTCGAAAGAGTCCGAGGGCGATTTCACCTGGGCGCTCTCGCGTGGGCTGCCGTTCAGTGCGCAGCTCGGCGCGGGCGCGGGCGCACATTTCGCCCCCGTGATCCGGGAGTACATCCGGCGGTCGGAAGCGCCGGAGCACATCGGATGGCAGATCGCGGTGAACCACCGGTTGAACGCGACCCGCAATCCCTACGCCCACATCCAGCTACCGGATATCACCGTCGATCAGGTGCGTGAATCACGGATGCTGTGGGATCCGATCCGGTTCCTCGAATCGTGCCCGTCCTCCGACGGTTCGTGCGCGGTGGTGATCACCGGCGAGGACGATGCCCACCACACGGGCCGCCCACCGGCCTGGATCCACGGCATGTCGTGGCGGACCGAGACCGGGCATTTCGCCGGCCGCGACGAAGTGAACCCCGAGGCCGGGCGGCTGTGCGCGGCCGACGCCTACCGGCAGGCCGGTATCACCGACCCGGCACACGATATCGATACCGCCGAGCTCTACATCCCCTACAGCTGGTTCGAACCGATTTGGCTGGAGAATGTGGGCCTGGCCGAGGTCGGTGAGGGCTGGAAGATGGTCGATGCCGGGCACACCGCGTTCGACGGGTCGCTGCCGATCAACCCGTCCGGTGGCGTGCTCTCCGGAAACCCCACCGGCGCAACAGGTCTGCTGCGGTTCGCCGAGGCGGCCATGCAGGTGCGCGGAACCGCGGGTGAACACCAGGTGCCGGATGCGCGCCTGGCCGTGGGGCACGCGATGGGCGGGGCGGCCCAGTTCCATGCATTGTGGGTAGTGGGTTCGGAACCGCCACAGTCCTGACCGGCGCACCCGCTCCCGTGCAGGCGGCAGCGGGTGGTCGCAGGACAACACAACCGGCCTGCCCCACCGGTCCACAGAGGGGCAGGCCGAATCGCCCCATCAGCGGGGCAACAACTGCTTCCGCGGTATGCGAAACCGCACTGAACGAGGAGAGATCATGGCCGAGCGGGTGTACGTCGCCGGTGTCGGGATGACGAAATTCGAGAAGATCCAGTCCCGTGACTGGACCTACCCGGAGATGGTCGCCGAAGCGGTGGGCCAGGCGCTCACCGACGCCGGAGTGAACTACGACCAGGTGCAGCGCGCCGCCGTCGGCTACGTGTTCCAGCCGTCCACGGCAGGTCAGCGAGCGCTCTACGATATCGGGCTCACCGGTATCCCCATGGTGAACGTCAACAACAACTGCGCCACGGGGTCGACCGCGCTGGTCCTCGCCCGGGAATGGGTACAGGCCGGGCTGGCCGATATCGTGCTCGCGGTCGGGTTCGAGCAGATGACCAAACAGGCGATGGCCGGTGACGGGACGGTCCCCAAGGTCACCACGGTCGACCGGCATATGGGCGCCCTGAAAGCCGCTGCCGGTTTCAGTGCCGCCCCCATGACCGCGCAGTTCTTCAGCGCCGCCGCCAACGAACATATGAAGCGGTACGGGACGACGCGTGAGCAGCTCGCCCAGGTCGCGGTGAAGAACCACGAACACTCCACCCGCAACCCGAAAGCCCAATTCCAGGACGCCTACACCCTCGACCAGGTGCTGAACGACAAACTGGTCTCCGATCCGCTCACCCGCTCGCAGTGCTCCCCCATGTCCGACGGTGCGGGTGCCGCGGTGCTGGTGAGCGAACGTTACGTCCGCGAACACGGCCTCGACCGGGCGGTGCCGATCCTCGCCCAGGAACTGGTCACCGATACCGGCGCCTCGTTCGAATCGAATTCGATGATCGACGTGGTGGGTGCGCCCATGGCCCGGATCGCCGGGCAGCGGGTACTCGAGACCGCCGGGGTCGGGATCGACGATATCGACGTCCTGGAACTGCACGACTGCTTCTCGATCAACGAACTGCTCACCTACGAGGCGCTCGGTATGTGCGGGGAAGGTGAATCGGGCGAGCTGGTCGCCTCGGGCGCGACCACCTACGGCGGGCGCTGGGTGGTGAACCCGTCGGGCGGGCTCATCTCCAAGGGGCATCCACTCGGCGCGACCGGGCTGGCGCAGTGCACCGAACTGGTCACCCAGGTGCGGGGCGGCGCGGGCGACCGGCAGGTCGACGGTGCGCGGCTCGGGATGGCGCACAACCTCGGGCTCGGCGGGGCCTGTGTGGTGACCCTGTACGGCGCGCCCGGCGCGGTCTCTTAGAGTTTCGATCATGACGCGAAGCCGGGTGCGGACCGGCCGGGAGGCACGCCCGGCCGCCACACCCTCGCGTGCGCACCCGGATCCCGGGGCGGACCTCTCCGCCCCGGATCCGGACCTGCCGACCGATCAACGACTCATTCTCGCCGCGGAACGGCTGTTCGCCGAACGCGGGATCGACGCGGTTTCGCTCCGTTCGGTGATGGCCGAGGCCGGCGCCAACGTCGCCTCGGTGCACTACCATTTCGGCTCCAAGGACGCCCTGGTCGAAGCGCTGATCAGCCGGCGCAGCGAACAATTGCACGCCCGCCGCGCCGAACTGCTCGACGCGGTCGAACAGGCCGGGTCACCCGACGCCCGCGCTCTCGCCGACGCCTTCGTCCGCCCGGTCGGCGAACTGGCGGCCGCCGGCGGCACACCGTGGATCCGCCTGGTCGCCGGGATCATGAGCGGTAACCACCCCGCGCTGACCAGGCTGACCGACGGTTTCGCCCCGCAGGCCCGCCGCTTCAACGCCCTGCTTCAGCAGATCGACCCGGATACCGCCCCGCGCACCCTGCGCTTCCGCCTCACCCAGGCCATGAACCTGACCTTCCAAACGCTCGGCGATCCGGAAGGTCTGCAGGGCATGCTGGCACTCAGCGGCACCCGCCTCTCCCCCGGCGAACTCCTCGCCGAACTCATCGATACGGTCACCGCCATCCTGACCGGCCCACCGGACCGCTGACCACCGGCTCGGTTACGTCCGCCGAATTCCGTCACAGCAAGAGCACTCGGCCGGCCCGAGATGCAGGCGCGGCGGCGGGGATACGCCGATTCGACGTTTCCCCGCCGCCTGAAGCCGCTGAGTTCCGGAGTTCGCCCATGATGGGCTCACGGATGGGCTCGGTCAGGGCACTGCGCAACCCGTCCCCGCGTTGATTCCGGTGCGGACCTCGATGGGCGCGCTGACCACGACGGCGCCGCCCTGTTCCGCGCTGATGAAATGCGTTCCCGGGTTCGGAGGGGTCCAGGTCGTGGTGGCGACGATGCCGTTCGGCGTGACGACCGGCGGGTTGAATCCGACCATGACGTTGTTGTCGCGGAAGGTCACCGGCTGTGTGGTGTTGTCGACCGCGGCCCGCACCTGGTAGGTGCAGGTGGTGCCGAAGGGCGTACTGATGCCCATGCTCCGGCCCGGGTCGGCACCCACGTTCTGCGGTACGGCACCGGCACCCGGGGACGCCAGGGCGAGCGCGGTGGCGACGGCGCCGAGGCCGGTGACGGCGGCCGCGGACCAGCCGGTTCGGTGGCTGATTCGGGAGCTGCTGACGGAGTGGGTCGTAGTCATCGTTGATCACATCCCAACTGGTTCCATCGTGCGGACCCGGATGGCCCGCTCGCGAGCTGTTTTCGTGGAACTTGTCCAGCGTTTCAGTGCTGCGATGGTCGTTGTCGACGGCGCTCAACGGCGGTACCCAGTTTATCCCCCGATACACCGATGCCGTCCAAGGCTTGGACGGCATCGGTGTGATAACGACATTCGGCCCGGATGGACCGTGGCCTATAACCCGGGAAATTTCTCGGAGGTGCCGAGGTCCACGGGCAAGGCGGCTCCGGTGATGCCCCGGCCGGTATCGCCGACCAGGTATAGAACGGCGTCGGCGATCGCCTCGGCCTCGAGCCACGGCTGCGGAAGCAGGTTGAGCTTCTGCATGATGTCCGCGGTGTCCTCGAGCACCGGGTTCTCGAGGTCGGGGCGGAAACCGCGGATCATGGGGTCGTTGTCGATCATGGTGGTGCGAATGTTGCCGGGATGCACCGAGTTCACGCGAATATTCGCCCACGCCAGCTCGTTGGCCAGCGATTTTGCCAGACCGCGCACGGCGTGTTTGGCGGCGACGTAGTGCGCGATACCCGGGACCCCACGCAGCCCCGCCATCGAACTGATCAATACGATCGATCCGCCACGGTCGCCGGAAATGATATGCGGCACCGCGACTTTGGTGGTTTGCCATACGCCGGTGGCATTGATGTCCATCATCTCGCGGAACTCGTCCGGTGTGAGTTCCCAGGACGTCTTCGGCGATGCGGCGATACCCGCATTGGCGACAACGATATCCAGCCGGCCGAAACGTTCGACGCCGGCGTCCACGGCCTGCTGCAACGGCTCCAGGTCGCGGGTGTCGGCGACCGCCGTGACGATGCTGCGGCCCTCGGCTTCCACCAGTTTCGCGGTCTCGGCGAGATCGGCCTCCGTCGCCATCTCGTATCCCGCGGTCGCGATCGGGGCGCAGCGGTCGACGGCGATGATATCGGCGCCCTCCGAGGCCATCTTCACGGCGTGCGCGCGACCCTGGCCGCGGGCCGCGCCGGTGATGAACGCGACCTGGCCGGTCAGTTTGCCCATGGTGCTCCTCTGTTCTGTCGAGACCGGAGTCAGTTGACCTGCCGGCCGTCGCCCCAGTACTGAGCGCGCAGCGCCTTCTTGTCCGGTTTGCCGAGCGGGCTGAGCGGGATACTGTCCGCGAAATCGACGGTCTTGGGCGTGTAGACCGCGCCCTTACGGTCCTTCACCAGAGCCTGCAACTCCTCGACCTCCACCGACTGCCCGTCACGGAGCACCACCACCGCCTTGACGGCTTCGCCCCATTTCTCGTCGGGCACACCGATCACCGCGGCCGCGCTCACCGCGGGATGAGCCGACAGGACATCCTCGACCTCACGCGGGTAGACGTTGAACCCGCCGGAGACGATCATGTCCTTCTTGCGATCGACGATGTAGAGGAAGCCCTCCTCGTCCTGGCGGGCGATATCGCCGGTGTGCAGCCAGCCGAATTCTGTTGCCTCGGCGGTCTGTTCGGGTTTGTTGAGGTAGCCGTTCATCACCAGCGGGCCACGAACGCACACCTCTCCCGGTTCGCCCTGGGGTACCTCGTTGCCCTTCTCGTCGAGCAGCGCCACATTGAGCCACGGCACCGGCCGGCCGCAGCTGGCGAGGCGTTCCGGTTTGTTCAGGTCGTGGTCGGCGCGACGCAGCACCGAAATGGTCATCGGGCTCTCGGCCTGGCCGTAGAACTGGAAGAAGATCGGGCCGAACTTCTCGACCGCCTCGGCCAGCCGGGTCGGCGAAATGGCGGAGGCACCGTAGAACACGGTCTGCAGGCTGGACAGATCGTATTTGTCCAGGTCGGGGCTGTCGAGCAGCGCGTACAGCATGGTCGGCACCAGCATGGTCGCGGTGATCTTGTACTTCTCGATCGCCTCGAGGACCTTCGTGGGATGGAAGTAGGGCAGCACCACGATGGAACCACCCTGCTGCGCCGTGGGATTCCAGAACGCGGCACCGGCATGGCTGAGCGGGGTGCAGACCAGGAAGCGGACCTCGTCCGGCCATTCCCATTCGGTCATCTGGATGCGCAGCATGGTGGCGCTGCCGCGGAAGCTCATCTCGACACCCTTGGGCTTACCCGTGGTGCCGCCGGTGTAGGCCAGGCTCATGGTCGCATTGGGATCGACCTTCGGCGGGTTCAGCCGGTCGGGGGTGAAACCGGCGGCCAGCTCGATGAGGTCGGTACCGGCCTCGGAGGGGCCGAACGAGAACAAGTTCCGCAGGCCGGGGACCTTCTCGCGCAACTGCGCGGCACGCTCGTCGAAACCGGCGGGGTCGAAGATCAGGGTTTCCACGCCCGCATCCTCGAGGACGTAGGCGTGATCGTCGAGCGAACCCATCGGATGCAGCGCCATCGCCCGCGACCCGTTCACGTTGTTCGCGCCCTGGGCGAAGATGACCTCCGGCCGGTTGGCCGACAGCACCGCCACCGGTGAGCCCACGCCGAGCCCGGCCGAGGCCAGCGCCTGCGCGAACCGGCTGATCTGATCCCGCACGTCGCGGTAGGTGAGGGTGGCGTCGTCGATATGGACCGCGGTGCGGTCGGCATAGCGTTCGAGAGCCTTACCCAGCAGGTCCACCGAGAGGGGCTCGCGGTGCAGCAGGTCGGTGTCGTCGACGTGCGGTTCAGTGTTCATTCGTCTGCCTTTCGGGCCTGCTCGCACGAGCGGCCCCGCGAAGTTGACCGGCGCTCCGGTGCGCCCGAACCGCCGGCGCCCTGCAGGGTGCCGCGACCCGGAGCCGTCCACCGAGGCTCGCAAACCGAGGAAAACTATAACACGTTCTACTTTGCCCTATCGAGGAATCGGCGACTTCCCCCGGGCCCCTCGCACTTGCCTTCACAAAAGGGGACATCTACTATCCCTGTTATGAAGATGGGCGAGGGCGTCGAATGGAGCCTGCACTGCTGCGTGACCCTGACCTGGGCCGAGGAGCACTGGCCGGTGCCGATCGCGCGCCTGGCCGCCTGGTTCGACCTGCCCGTCGAATACCTGAAGAAACGCCTCCAGGCACTGGTCCGCGCCGGGATCCTCACCTCGGCCCCCGGTGTCCGGGGCGGATTCGGTCTGGCCCGGCCACCGGAACAGATCACACTGCTCGATGTGGTGACTGCCATCGAGGGCGGTACGGACCCGTTCCGCTGCACCGAGATCCGGCAGCGGGGACACAGCGGCCGCACCGCAACGACCGATTTCGCCCATCAGTGCGGTATCGCGGCGGCCATGCGCCGCGCGGAGCTGGCCTGGCGTCGCGAGTTGGCGGCACAGACCATTGCCGATCTCGCGGCCGCGGCACCGGCGGGTTCCGCGGAACGCACCCGGCGCGAGATCGCTACCGCAGGTATCTGATCCCAAGGGCCCGGCTGGCCCGGAGACTTCATCCCTTCAAACCCGACAGGAGACGACCGTGCCCGGAATTGTTGTAGTAGGTGGCGGTTTCGCCGGCGTGTGGAGCGCGGCAGGCGCGGTGCGCCTGGCCCGCGAAACCGGCCGCGAGCTACCGGTCACCCTGATCTCCCCCGGCGACGATCTGGTGATCCGCCCGCGCCTCTACCAGTCGGAACCCGAACGGATGCGGGTCTCGCTGGACCGGATCCTCGGGCCCGCCGGAGTGCGCCGGGTCGCGGCCACCGTGACCGGAATCGATACCGTCGGACAGACCGTGACCACGACCGATGGGGACGGCCGCCGGGCCGAAATCGGCTACGACCGGTTGATACTCGCCACAGGGAGTGAACTCGTCCGCCCGGAACTCCCCGGCGCCGAACTGCTGTTCGACGTGGACACGCTGCCCACGGCAACAGAGCTGGATACTCATCTGAACCGGCTACCCGATCGGCCGCCGGGCGCGGGCCGGTTCACCGCCGTCGTGGTCGGTGCGGGATTCACCGGCCTGGAGATCGCCACCGAACTGATGGACCGGCTCGGCACCGTCGCCGCGGCCCACGCACCCGGCGAGAAGGCCCGGGTCGTGCTGGTGGAACGGGCAGACACCCTCGGTCCGGAACTCGGCCCCGGCCCGCGTCAGGAGATCGCCGACGCCCTGGCTGCCCTCGGTGTGGAACACCGGCTCGGGGTGAGCGTGGCAGCGGTGGCTGCGGATCGGGTCACGTTGTCCGACGGCACAGACCTCGCCACCAACACCGTGATATGGACGGCGGGGGTGCGCGCCAGTGGGCTCACCGCCGGGATCCCGGGGACCCGCGATCGGCTCGGCCGACTGGAAGTGGACGCGAATCTGGCGGTTGCCGGCGTACCGGCGGTCTACGCGGCCGGCGATACCGCCGCCGCGGCGGCCGAACCGGGACACCAGGTCATGCAGTGCTGCCAGCACGCCCTGCAACTGGGTAAATTCGCGGGCCACAATGCCGCCGCCGATCTACTCGGACTCCCCGCGGTGCCGTTCACCGCGACCCCCTATGTCACCTGCCTCGACCTGGGCTCCCACGGCGCGGTATTCACCAACGGGTGGGACCGTCGCGTCGTCGCGACCGGGGCGGTCGCCAAGAACCGCAAGCGCAAGGTGAACGAACTGTGGATCTATCCGCCCACCGACGATCCGGACGAGCTCCTGCGGCAGGCCGATTACCGGTTCTCGGTCCGGCAGATCACCGAACCCCGGGCAGTCTGAGCAACCGCGTGCTGTAGGCGGGGACCAGGCCAGTTTGTCCGATACGCGCACAACTGCGGGTGTTGCGAGTCATCCCGATCCACAGATGCCGGAGTTCGTTCCGGCGCCGAGACGGCCGTCGAACGGCCCGGCACCGACGCCGCGGTGAAACACTGCAGCCCGGCCGGTGGCGGTTACCGCACCACTCCTCCTGCGCCGAGACGGTGCCGCCGTTCATCCGGCGGGAGCCAGTTCCTTCTCGTTCGTCTCGGCCGTCGCAGGCGCAGGCAGATGTGCCCGGGAATAGCGCAGAATCACCGCGGTGCCCGACAATGCCACTATCACCAGAGCTCCGAGAAGCACGGGATAGCCGGCGACGGGGTTCAGCAGGCTCAGCAGCGACGGCAGCAGGAAACCGAGGTAGGCGAGCGCGTAGTAGGCGCCGGTGAGTGCCGCGAGTTCGTGCGGCGCTGCGATCCGCTGCAGTTCCAGCAGACCGGAGACCAGCGCGATCCCGTAGGCACAACCCAGTGCGACAGCGGCGGTCAGCGCCAGCGCCGGTGACCGGACGATCGCGGCGAACATACTGATCAGCAGGCCCAGCGGCATCAGTGTCATCGACGCGATCACCGCGCGGGCACTGCTGGTGCGGTCGAGCCGTTTCGCCAGCGGTTGTACCAGGGTCCCGGCCACCAGCGCGCCGACGGTCAGGGTGGTCGAATACACCAGGCTCCACTGGCCGACCCGGTCGCCGACGAGCTGCGGCATGATCGCGTACGCCACCGCCGCCGAACCGAAGATCCACGGCGCCATCGGCATGATCACCCGGCGGAAACGCGGATGGCGCAGGCCACCGAACTGCCCGTGAACAGCGCCCCTCGCAGTACCCGTCTCCGGCACCCGGAACACGAACGGCAGAACCGCGAGTGCGAGCAACGCGTGCACCAGATACGGGGTGACCATGGGCAGCGGACCCCATTGCGCGAGCAGACCGGCGACCGCGGCGCCCAGCGCGAAACCCGCGGTAAGACAGAGCGCGGCCCAGCGGGCGCCCGTGCCCGGGGCAGCACCGCTGCGGAAGCAGAGTTCGGTGACCCAGGTCGTCCCCACCGCCATCGCCACCGCCACCCCGAACCCGGTGATCAGCCGTCCGGCGGCGATCCAGCCGACCCCGAACGTCCCCGCCGCGAGCAGCAGGCTCGCGACCAGGGATGCCAGCACCCCTGCGAGTGCGACCGGGCGGCGGCCGAAACGTCCCGACAAGGTGCCCGTCAGCAGCAGGCCGGGAACCAGACCGAGGACGTAGGCGCCGAGCAGTGCGTTCACGGTGAGCGCCGAGTAGCCGGCGTCCCGGTACATCACCAGCAGCGGGGTGAACTGATTACCGCCCCACGCACAGACGAAGATCGCGGCCAGAGCCACCGAGATGGAGCCGTTTCTCATCGCCGGTGGGTCCCGTCCAAGTGGGCCCGCAGAGCGGTGGTGAAGGCGGCGGCATCCCCGGACTCGATGATCTCGATCAGTTCGGCGTGTTCACGCAGGACGACCTGGATATGGTCGGGCACCGGCCCCAGTGCGGCCACGTTCATCCGCCGCTGCCGGTCGGCCAGCCCGGTGTAGAAGCGGATCAGCAGGGCATTCCCGCCGGCTTCGACCAGGGTGCGGTGGAACCGTTCGTCGGCCTCAGCGAAGGCATGCAGATCCGCGTTCGCCGCCCGCTCGCCTTGTACCTCGAGCGCGGCCCGTAGCTGTTCCACGGCCGCCGGTATCCGCTCCGGGGTGCGCAGCAGCCGGCGCACCGCGGCGCTCTCCACCGCTTCCCGGGCATCCAGCACATCCTCGGCCTCGCCCGGTGGGACGGGCGCCACGATGGCGCCGCGCTTCGGCACCAGGGTCAGCAATTCCTCGGCTTGCAACCGGACGAAGGCCTCACGAACCGGGGTCCGGCTCAAGCCGAGGCGACCGGCGATCTCGGTTTCGCTGAACAGGTGACCGCCCGGGAGTTCGCCGGACAGCACCAGTTCTTTGGTGAGCTGGTAGGCCCGATCGGCGGCGCTCGTCGCGGACCGGGCTGGGTCGGAATTGGTCGGCACCCTGCGACTCTATCCGATAGATACAAGCTTGTATGCAAGCATGTACCCCATCTCACTACCTGAGGTTCGGCACCATGGACCGGCGTCACGGCACCTACGCGGCGGGCGCGAACCGGCGCACCCGGACCGTGCACACCACCCAGCGCCACGGACCGGCACCACCATCGCCACGGCCGCAGTCCGGAAGGCACTGCGTACTACTTCCCAGCGGCCCCTTCTCGTCGATGAGCGCCGATTCGGCCAGGCCGATGCCGTGCGGTCGCGGGTGCGTGACCGCGTCCAGGCAAACCGACTCGCCGGCCGGCTACCGGACAGCGGCCGCGACGTCGTGCGGGGAGGGCGCAGCGCCCCGGCATCCACGGGCCGGTCGGCTCGCCTCCGGGTTTCCGCACCCCGGGAGCGGTCGAAGCGCTGGTACAGGCTCTGGGTAACGTCGGGACCGGTACGACCCAGCGGCGAGAACGGACAACCACGTGAACGAGGCCTTCTACCTGCCCGACCCGGCGGACCCGCGGCGGTTCGTCTCCACCGAGCTCACCCGGGGCCCGTGGTCACCCGACGCCCAGCACGCCGGACCACCGTCCGCCCTCCTCGGCCATGTGATCGAACGGTGCGATCCCCGGCCCGGTTTCCAGGTGGGGCGGGTCGCGGTGGAAATCCTCGGTCCGGTCCCGCTGGCCACGCTCACCGCGGAGGCGCGGGTGATACGGCCGGGCCGCAGTGTCGAGCTGATCGAGGCCACCCTGTCCACCGACCGCGGGCCGGTGATGCGGGCCAACGCCTGGCGGTTCAAACTCGCGGATCCGGATCTGGACCTCCCCGCCCAGTTCCTGCCCAGCGGTTCGCGGCCAGGTCCCGAGCAGGCCCCCGAACCGGAGCGGTTCCCCTCGAACCAGCCGGTGGGCTTCCACACCGGTATCGAATACCGTTTCGCCACCGGCTCGTTCTCGACACCGGGACCGGCCGTGTGCTGGATCCGGCTGAAGTACCCGATCGTCGCGGGCACCACGCCGAGCCCGCTGGAACGCACGCTCGCCGCCGCCGATTCCGGAAACGGGGTCAGTTCCGTCCTGGATTGGAACAGCTACCTGTTCATCAACACCGATCTGACGGTCACCCTGCATCGCCAGCCGGCCGGTGAGTGGGTCTGCCTGGACGCGGTCACCCACCCGCAGCCGCACGGGATCGGCCTGGCCGAATCGGCGCTCTTCGACGAGAAGGGCCCGCTCGGGCGCAGCACCCAGACGCTGTTCCTCGGCCCCCGCTGAGCACGTGCAGGTCCCGCCCCCACGAGAGAACCTGCCGCCACGAAACCCGCCGCCCCGGCCCCACAGGAGGCGGCAGTTCCGTGCCCAGCCAACCCCAAACCGGCGCACCCCACACCCACAGACCACCGCCGCTCCAACCCCAACCACCACAAACCCGCGCACCCCACACCCACAGACCACCGCCGCTCCAACCCCAACCACCACAAATCGGCGCCCCCAGTCCCACAGGACGGCGCTGTTCCGCCCACGTGCCGCGAACCGGTGCGGTTATCACGCCCGCGGGGCCGCCTCCACCGGCAACGCACCGGAGTCGGAGTCGGCGGAGTGCATTTCTTCCGCAGGTACGGATATCCCAGGCGACCGCTGGGATTCGGCCGGGAGCCCGCGGTTCACCGGCGCGAGCGCATAGCCGGCAACCGGTGCGGTCCGACCTGGGTCGGTCCATGGCGTACGGCCCGGGACTGCGGCGACAGGAACCGCGCCGGTCGCGGTGACCGGCGCGGGCCCTGTCGTGGTCGCCGGTCCTGAGGTGGTCGCCGGTCCTGAGGTGGTCGCCGGTCCTGTCGTGGTCGCCGGTCCTGTCGTGGTCGCCGGTCCTGTCGTGGTCGCCGGTCCTGTCGTGGCCGCCGGTCCCGTTGTGGTCGCGGGTATCGAGGCGGGATAGGCGGACGGCGCAACCAGGACTCCGGGTGGCACCGAACCGGCCACCAGCGTGACCGCACTTGTCTCCGGCGACTGCGGATCGGCGGCGCCCGGCTCCCCGGACCGCTCCTCGGGAGGCCGGGTCCACGTTGTCGTCGATACGCCGGACGCGACGATTTCGTCCATACCGGGCGTCGTATACCCGCCCGGTGGCGCCGGCACCGTTCCCGGCGCCTCCTCGCCGGCGGACGTGCCGAGCGGTGGGGAGCCGGGCACCCCTTGCTGATCGGACGGCGTGTCCTCCGGTGTTCCGGAGTTCTGCGGTGGCCCGGAGTCCTGTGGTGTCTCGCCTGGGGTTCCGGGGTATTGCGGTGTCACGCCCGGGGACCCGGGATACGGTGTGGCGCCCGGCGTCCCGGGAGGCGCCGGCACGCCGGGGGGTGCTACCTCCGAGGGGCCGGGTGGCACCGGGACTCCCGGCGTATGTCCGCTCATATGCTCGTCGAACTCCTGCTGCAAAGCGTCGAGCCGCTCGGTGAGCCCTTGGACCGCACCGGAGACCTGCTGGTTCGCGGTAATCGCTTGCGCCAGGATTTCCCGGCCCTGCCCGAAGGCATCGTTCACGATTTCGAGCGCATACGCCGGCACCGACGTATCCGGCGGCAGGGCTTCACCGGCCCGGGCGTTGACGGTGTCGATGAGCGCGCCGACCGCCAGCTGCCCTTCCTCGGAGATCCGGCCCGCACCGTCGGCGATCAGCTGCACGGCTTTGGTGTCGAGCTCGGCGAACCCGGCCATCACGGTGTTGAGCTGCTCCGCCTTCTTCGCGTATTCGGGCACGCCCGCGGTCTCGGTACCGTGTGCCTTTTCCGGTAGTTCCGGTGCGGGCGGGGCGGTTCGCTCACCGTCGCCGAAGCTCTTCCACACCGAGCAGAGATAACCGGGCAGCCCCAGATACATTTCGCCGACGGCACTGGCCCCGGTGAGTTCGGCGGGCATCCGCAGATTCGACATCGCCGCCGGACAGCTACCGTTCCCGATATCGGTGGTGTCGATCGATACGGCCTGCGGGGACTGCGGGGACACCGCGTAGGCGCCGAAACCACCGCCCAGCGCGGCCAGCAGCCCACCCTCCCGTTTGGGCCCGTGCACCAGAACCAACCCCGCCTTATGGTCCACATGCCGTTTGACCGCACCGGCGATCCCGTCGTCGGCGGCCCGGGTAAGCCCCTTTTCCACCCCCTCTTTGACGAGCTTCCCGGCCAGGTTGGCCCCCCAGGCTCCGCCTACACCGCCGATACCGGCGACGACGGCTTCCTCCACCGCATCGCCCATATTCTTGTCGTCGACCAGGATTCCGCCGACGAAGGATCCGGCCATGGCCCCGAGGAATGCGCCCGGCGGCCCGAGGAACCCACCGGCCAAGGCGCCACCGATCAGGCTTCCGGCATCCGCCCCGGTGAAATCCAAGTCGAAAATACCCACCCGGCAAGCTTTTTCGCTATCTCACCGGCGGCTCCGGTTCCTCACAGAACCTTGACGACTATCCCGGGCGACTTTGACAAGCTTTTTCCGGGCCCGGATGCGCCGAGATCCGGATCGTCGGCGTCGAGGAGCTGTGGCAGCCAGGAAGGACGCCGGGGCCCGGCGCGGTCGGCGGAAGAACGCAAAAGGTCGCCGGGGGAACGCGTTACGACGCGCCCCCTCCGGCGACCCCGGCAAATCAGACGGCCTGCTTCTCCCCGTCCCGCTCGGCCACCATCGTCAACGCGATATCGACGATCATGTCCTCCTGGCCGCCCACGAGCCGCCGGCGCCCGGCCTCCATGAGCAGGGTGCGCACGTCGATGCCGTAGCGTTCGCTCGCCGCTTCCGCGTGCCGCAGGAAGCTGGAATAGACACCGGCGTAACCGAGGGTGAGGGTTTCGCGGTCCACCCGCACCGGCCGGTCCTGCAGCGGCCGGACCAGATCGTCGGCGGCGTCCTGCAGGGCGAAGACATCGCAGCCGTGCTTCCAGCCGAGCACATCGGCGACCGCCACGAACGCCTCGATCGGGGTGTTACCTGCGCCCGCACCGTGGCCGGCCAGCGAGGCATCGACCCGGGTGACACCGTTCTCGACGGCCACCACCGAGTTGGCCACCGACAGCGACAGATTCTCGTGCGCGTGGATACCGAGCTCGGTATTCGGATCCAGCACATCGCGGTAGGCGTGGATCCGGTCGCGCACACCGTTCATGGTGAGGCGGCCACCGGAATCGGTGACGTAGACGCAGTGCGCGCCGTAGCTCTCCATGAGTTTCGCCTGCTCGGCCAGTTGGGCCGGTTCGGCCATATGGCTCATCATCAGGAAGCCCGAGACGTCCATCCCGATCTCGCGGGCGGTCGCGATGTGCTGGGCGGCGACATCGGCCTCGGTGCAGTGGGTCGCGACCCGCACCGACCGCACACCCAGACCCCACGCACGCCGCAGATCCTCGGCGGTGCCGACACCGGGCAGCAACAGGCTGGTCAGCCGGGCGTTCTTGATATTCGCGGCGGCGGCCTCGAGCCAGGCCCAGTCGCTGTGCGAACCCGGCCCGTAGTTCACCGAACCACCGGCGATCCCGTCACCGTGCGCGACCTCGATGGCGTCGACACCCGCGGCGTCGAGCGCGGCCACGATCTTGCCCACGTTCTCCGGGGTGATGCGGTGGCGGATGGCGTGCATGCCGTCGCGCAGGGTCACATCCTGAACGAAAACCGAGGGCGTGTCCGTCGAGCTCATCGAGCATTCTCCTTGTCTATTGGCATGAGCGAGGGCCCTGCGTGGTTACGCTCCGCTACCGCCTCCGGGCACTCGCTCATGCGGTCTCCTGGCTGTTCTGCGCGATCCGCTCCGCGACCTGCAGACCGGCCGAGGTCATGATGTCGAGGTTGCCGGCATAGGCGGGCAGGTAGTGGGCCGCGCCCTCGACCTCGAGGAACACCGATACACGGTGGGTCGGGAACAGGGCGTTGTCCTTGGCGAGCAGAGTGTGCACCGGCTGATCCTGCGGGATCGGGTCGATCTGCACTTCCTGCTTGAGGCGGTAACCCGGCACATAGGCCGCCACATCGTCGACCATCTTCAGCACCGACGCCTTGATCTGTGCATGGGAATCCTCGTCGGGGGCGTTGACCAGGCAGAACACCGTATCGCGCATGATCAGCGGCGGTTCGGCCGGATTCAGGATGATCACCGCTTTACCGCGTTCGGCACCGCCCACGGTTTCGATGGCGTGCGCGGTGGTCTCGGTGAACTCGTCGATATTGGCGCGCGTTCCCGGCCCGGCGGATTTCGAGGCGATGGACGCGACGATCTCGGCGTAGGGTACCGGCACGACCCGCGACACCGCGGCCACGATCGGGATGGTGGCCTGGCCACCGCAGGTCACCATGTTCACGTTCTGCGCCCCGAGATGCTCCTCGAGGTTCACCGGCGGCACCACGAACGGGCCGATCGCGGCGGGTGTCAGGTCGATCAGGCGTTTACCCAGGGGGGCCAGCCGGGCGTGGTTCTGCTCGTGCGCCTTCGCCGAGGTGGCGTCGAAGACGATATCGATCTCGTCGAAATTCGGCAGCGCGATCAGGCCTTCGACACCCTCATGGGTGGTCGGGACCTTCATGCGGGCGGCGCGGGCCAGACCGTCGGACGCGGGATCGATACCGACCATCGCGCCCATTTCCAGGAACCGGGAATGCCGCATGACCTTGATCATCAGATCGGTGCCGATATTTCCCGACCCGATGATCGCGACCTTGGTGCGTTTGTTGTTGTCACTCATTGGGAGACCTCCGAAGCGGTGGTGAAGGAAGCCGAAACCGTCCCGAGGCCGGAAATGGCGGCGGTGACGGTGGCGCCGGGGTGCAGCGGCCGCATCGGGCCGAGCGCACCGGAGAGGATCACCTGGCCGGCGCGCAGCGGTTCACCGAAGGTGCGGGCCTGCTGCGCGAGCCAGGACAGGGCGTTGAGCGGGTCGCCGAGGCAGGCAGCGCCGTTACCGGTGGAGACTTCTTCACCATCGATGCTCATGCTCATGGTGACGTCGATGGGATCGAAGTCGTCGAGAGTGCGGCGCTCGGTGCCGAGCACATAGAGCCCGCTCGAGGCGTTGTCGGCGACGGTGTCGGCGAAGGAGATGTTCCAGTCGGTGATCCGGCTGTCGACGATCTCCAGCGCGGCCATCGCCTCGGCGACCGCCGCCCGGCACTGGGCGATATCGAGCGGCCCCTCGGCGAGGTCCGCGCCCAGGAGGAAGGCGACCTCGGCCTCGGCCTTGGGCTGCAGCAGCCGGTCGATCGGGATCACGTCACCGTCGGTATAGGCCATATCGGAGAACAGCACCCCGAAATCGGGCTGGTCCACACCCAGCTGCTGCTGGACGGCCTGCGAGGTGGCACCGATTTTGCGCCCGACCACCGTGACGCCCGCGGTGACCCGGGCGGCATTGAACCGCTCCTGGATCCGGTAGGCCGTGGCGACGTCGTCGGGACTGATCAATCCGTCACGCAGGGGCGCACAGGTTTCGCGGGTCTCCGCGGCGGTGATCAGACGCTGCGCGGCGCGGGCGACGATGGACTCGTCGACACCGGACGCGCTGGTGCTGTCGACAGTGGTTGCCACCACGACCTCCGTTCTCCTCATCGTTGGGTGCTACCAGTGCACACCCTCACGCCGCAGCTGAACAGCGGAATGGTCCACTGACTGGACCACCGGAGCGAGAAAGGGAGATGGCGCCGACAAGCCCGCCGCATCTAGGTCATACGGCACCGGATCGGTCCGACAGCACCGCTGCACTCGCACGATCGCGAGCGCGGATCAACTCGCGGCCGCACCCCCGTCGCGCTGACCCTGGTCTGTTTCGTCCCGGTCGACGACCAGGTGCTGGATCCCCAGCTTCTCGGCGAACAGGTGGCGCTGCGTGACCCAGCCGAGGACCGACAGCGCGATCCAGGCCAGCGTCGAGGTGACCTGCTGCCACCCGGGTTCCGGGTCGCGCAGGAACGCCAGCGAATCGCTCATCCGCGCGACGCCACTGAGCACCATGCCGGCACCGCCGATCGAGGTGAGCCACAGCAGGGCACGAGCCCGGAACTTCTCCGCGAGAAACGCGCCGGCCACGCATACCGCGAGCGCCACAACCATGCTCAGCGCCCAGTTCTTGTCGCCGGGCTGGAGCACCGTCGCCAACTTGGTGCCGATCATCGCGCCGGTGAGGCCACCGATGAAATACGAGGCGAAACGGAAGATCAGCGAGGTCACCACCCACGCCGAGATCGCGCCGATCAACCCCGTCAGCAGTAACCACCAGAAAGAGGCGTTGACCAGGTCGGCGATCAGCCAGCCGATCCCGAATCCGATCGCCAGGATCCCCAGATGGACCGACCGGATGCCGTAGAAGCACAGCAGCGCACCGACCACCGCGACGATGATGCCGTTCACGGGCACTCCTCTCGACTGCCGAGCACAGGCGGGACAGGCGATACTGCCCTCACCCTAGACCTGTCGGGGCCGCACTTCCGGTGGCACGCCAGAACGCCGCGTCGCAGCTCAGCAGTAGAATGGTCCACTGAACGGACCGTCCACGAGGAAGAGCGCCATGCCGGAACGACAGCTCGACGACCGGTCCGTCCTGGGCCGCGCCCTACTGATCCTGGAGGCGTTCGGTGTCGAGGATCAGGCCGTCGGACTGTCCGAGCTCACCCGGCGCACCGGCCTGCCGAAGGCCACCGTGCACCGGATGAGCCGCGATCTGGTCGCGGCCCGCCTGCTCAGCGCCTCCCCCGACGGTTACCGCCTCGGCCGCGGCCTGTTCGAACTGGGTATGCGCGCGGCCACTGAACGCACCCTGCTCGAGGTCGCGGTGCCCTTCCTCCAGGACCTGTTCACCCGGACCAGCGAAACCGTGCACCTCGGTGTCCGCGACGGCGACGAAGTGGTCTACATCAGCAAAATCGGCGGCCACCGCCAGGCCCGCTCCCCCTCCCGCATCGGCGGCCGGATGCCGCTGTACTGCACCGCGATCGGCAAATCCCTCCTCGCCCATTCCGGCCCCGAAACCATCGACCGTATCCTCACGGGTCCGCTGGTCCGCCGTACACCTCGTACCGTGGTGGCCCCGGGGCTGCTGCGCGCCCAATTGGCACAGGCATTGGAATCCGGGGTCACCTTCGAACACGAGGAATCGACCATCGGCATCGCCTGCGTCGCCGCCCCCATCCTCGACGGCAGCGACGAGCCACCCGCGGCGATCTCGGTCACCGGCCCGGTCACCCGCTTCCGCCCGGAAACCCACGCGTCCTCGGTCCAGGCGGCCGCTGCGGGTATCGCCTCTATTCTTGCCCGGCGCGCCCAAACCAACGCTTGAGAACGGAACGCCAGTCCATGACCGCTGAACTACGTTCCTGCACCGTCCACGTCGATACGGGCCGATGGAGCGAAACCGTCCTCACCACGGTGGATCTGCTTGTGCCACGCGGCCTGATCACTGCGCTACTCGGCGGTCCCGGCGCCGGTAAGACGATGGTTGCCTACGCGCTCACCGGCCATTTGCCCGGCACGGCGCAGAGCCGAGGAGAGGTCCTGATCAACGGCGAGGTCGTACCGGGTGACGGCTGGCCGGAATTACGTGGCGGAACCGTCGGCTACGTCCCGCAGGAAGGTGTCACCGCGTTCGACCCCGGCAAGACCGTTGGCGCACAGCTCCGGGAACTGGAACAGCGCCACCGCGCATGGACCGTCCAGCAGGCGTGTGCTGCCGCCCACTACCCGGAATACGCCGCGGACCTGCTCCCGCACGAGAATTCGGGCGGGCAGATCCAGCGAGCCGCACTCGCCGCCGCGCTGATCCCCGCACCTGCCGTTCTCATCGCGGACAGTCCCGCCGCCTCCCTCGACCGGGAAACCGCGTACCACGTGTGGAAATCGCTACGCGACTACGCCGACTCCGGCGCCGCTGTCCTCACCATCAGCAACGATGTACCGATGCTGATCGCCGGCGGATTCGCCGACCGAATGGTGATCATGCACGCTGGACGTGTACTGGCGGCCGGATCACCGGCGCAACTCGCCCGATCGGACGACGCACAGATACGGGCCCTCGTCCGATCCGGTCTGTGAAACATATGCCGTGATCGAATGGGGCGATGACCGAGCATGTGGTTCCGCTGAGAACACCGGGAAAGCAAAGCCCGTTCAGGACATTGTTGTGGCGGCGGCGAAGCACCCGCAGCTTCTCGGCTGGTTCACTGAGCCTCGACGCCCTGGCGTCCATATTGTGGGCGGGCCAGGGGCACACGGCAGACGGACACCGCGTGTGCCCCTCCGCGCATGCGCTGTATCCGCTGACGCTGTCGGTTGTTGCGGGCAACGTCGACGGTCTGGCTGCGGGGGCCTACACCTACGACGCTGAATCCGATCACCTGCATCTGATCGCCGTCGGTGACCATCGTGACATCGTCGCCGAGACCACTCTGGTCGACTACCAATGGCTGAAACAGGCCGCCGCGCTATTGCTTCTGACCGGCGATATCGACTCGGCCAACCACCACTTCACGGACCAGCCGCCGACGGGCCGGCGCGGCGAACGCTATGTGTGGCTGGAAGCCGGTCACGCGAGCCAGAACATCTATTTACAAGCCACCGAGGCCGGGCTCGGTGCCGTCCTCGTAGCCGGGTTCGATGACGACCGTCTCCGAAACCTCGATCCGGCAGTCGTTTCCCCTGGGCACGACCCGCTCGCCATACTGGCCATCGGGCTCGGCTCCGACGAGTGAGAACACGCCCTGGCCGCCTCCACCGTGCGCACAACAGCTGTCCGGATCCCGGCCTGTTCGTGTATCGGAGGACCGCCGCTGGGCAGCCGATTGGTAATGTCCTCAGCAGCACATACCTCTCCACCTCAGAGAATTCCTTCCTCCCGGAAGAACGGTGATCGAATATGCGGTGTGTGGTCTTCGGAGCGACCGGCTACATCGGCGGGCGATTGGTGCCCGAACTGGTGCAGGCCGGGCATCAGGTCCGCGTTGTGGCGCGCACACCGGCGAAGCTCGCGGAGGTCCCGTGGCGTGACCGCGTCGAAGTGGTGCGCGGTGATGTCACCGCCGCCGACGATGTGCAGGCAGCGGTCGCCGACCAGCAGGTCGTCTACTATCTGGTGCATTCGCTGACGCAACACGATTTCACCGATATCGATCAGCGCGCCGCACGGACTGTCGCGGTAGCTGCGCGGTCGGCCGGAGTCCGGCGCATCGTGTATCTCGGTGGCATCGTTCCCGACCACGTCCCGCTGTCGCGCCATCTCGCCTCCCGCGCCGAAGTGGGAACCATCTTCCGTGAGTCCGGAGTGCCCACGGCCGAACTGCGGGCCGCGGTGATCATCGGCTCCGGTTCCGCCAGCTTCGAGATGCTGCGCTACCTCTCCGAACGTCTGCCCGCGATGGTCACCCCGCGATGGGTGCACAACCGGATCCAGCCCATCGCCGTCCGCGATGTGCTCCACTACCTCGTGCGGTCAGCCGAACTACCCGCCGACGTCAACCGCGCCTTCGATATCGGCGGCCCGGATGTGCTGACCTATCTGACGATGATGCGGAAATACGCAATAGTGGCCGGATTGCCACACCGGCTGGTCCTGCCGGTCCCGATACTCACGCCGTGGCTTTCGGCCCAGTGGGTCAACGTGGTCACGCCGGTACCGCGCGCCCTGGCGATCCCGCTGATCGAATCCCTCGTGCACGAAATGGTGTGCCACGAAGACGATATCGCCGACCATATTCCCGAACCGGAAGGCGGGACGACGCGATATGAGCGCGCGGTCGAGCTGGCGTTGGCGCGGACCCGTAATGCACAGGTGCCGACCCGGTGGTCGGATGCCGACAGCGCGGGCGCCCCGTCGGACCCGCTACCCAGCGATCCGGACTGGTCCGGGGGCTCGCTTTACGAAGACATCCGTGAACAGTCCACCATCGCTGAACCGGACACACTGTGGGCGGTCATCGAATCGATCGGAGGGGAAAATGGCTGGTATTCGTTCCCACTTGCGTGGTCGCTGCGTGGCTGGATCGATCGGCTCAGTGGCGGCGTCGGTCTGCGCCGCGGCCGAAAGAACCCACAGCGGCTGCACACCGGCGAGGCCCTCGACTGGTGGCGCGTCGAGCTGATCGACCGTCCGCACCTGCTGCGGCTGCGTGCCGAAATGCAGGTCCCAGGACTGGCATGGCTGGAACTCGGCGTCGAACCGGAACCCGGCGGTGGCGCCCGTTACCGCCAGCGGGCGATCTTCCAGCCGCGTGGGCTGGCCGGACATCTCTACTGGAAGGCGATCACGCCGTTCCACGACATCGTCTTCGGCGGGATGGTCCGCAATATCATCGGCACCGCCGAACATCGGGCACCGGCCGCGACCCCCGGAGACTATCGCTGACAACAAGTCCGCCGCGCAGGTAGGCGACAGGCAGAGGTCGCGCATCGGCTGAGCCGCGCATCCAAACGGCGGACGAGAACAGGGACGGTGGCTCATGGCAGTGGCGATGGCGTTGTTCACACGGGACCTGCGCGTCCACGACAATCCGGTCCTGGCCGCCGCCGCGCAGGCAGCGGAGGTGCTGCCGGTGTTCGTTGTGGACGAAACGATCTGTGCCACAGATTATCTCAGCCCGAACAAGGCCGAGTTCCTGGTGTCCGCCCTGGCCGACCTGAACGAAGCCCTGCGCAGGTCGGGCGGGCAGTTGATGGTGCGCCACGGCGATACGGTGCGCGAAGTGTGCCGATTGACCCGGCAGTACGCGGTCGACGAAGTACATATCGCCCAGGACGTCAGCGCCTACAGCCGCCGCCGCGAAGATCAGCTGCGTACACAGTTGGCCGCGGCGAATTGCGGATTACACGTTCATACCGGCAGCATCACCGTAGCCGCGCCCGGCCGGCTCACCCCCAGCGGCGGCAGAGACCATTTCGCGGTCTTCACTCCCTATCACCGTCACTGGGCTCGGCTTCCTGTTCGCGCCCCGCTTCCGGCACCACACCGCATCCGGTTACCGCACGGCGCCGGAACCGAGCCGGTGCCCGCCGCGACGGACCTCACGACCGGCAGTTCCTCGCCCGAGCTACCGCTGGGCGGCGAAACCACAGGGCGGCGCCTCGCGCGCGACTGGTTTCGCGAAGACATCAACGCCTACGCAGATCGCCACGACGATCTCGCCGGCGACGCGACCTCACGGCTTTCGCCCTATCTGCACTTCGGCTGCCTGTCGGCAACCGAACTGGTGCATCGCAGTGACTTGTCAGCACCCGGCGCCGCCGCTTTCGTGCGGCAGCTGGGCTGGCGCGATTTCCACCATCAAATGCTCGCGGCCCGCCCGGAAACCGCCCACAGCGACTACCGCACCCGCAACGACCGCTGGCACGAAGATTCGGCTTCGTTGGCTGCCTGGCAGACCGGCCGGACCGGTTATCCGATTGTGGACGCCGGTATGCGCCAGCTCGCCGCGCAGGGCTGGATGCACAACCGGGCCCGGATGATCACCGCAAGCTTCCTGACCAAGACCTTGTACCTGGATTGGCGTCGCGGCGCGAAGCATTTCCTGGGACTCCTGGCCGACGGCGACGTGGCCAACAATCAGCTCAACTGGCAGTGGGTGGCGGGCACCGGCGCCGATACCCGGCCGAACCGGGTGCTCAACCCGATTCGGCAGGCAGACCGCTACGACCCCGACGGCGCCTATGTGCGCCGCTGGGTGCCGGAACTCGCGCATTTGCGTGGCGCCGATATCCACCGCCCCTGGCGATGGCAGGCGAACGGGGTTTCCGGTTACCCGGCCCGGATCGTCGATCACGAACAAGCGGCGCGCGACTTTTCGGCAAAACGGCAGACCGAATGAGCAGCGGCCGGATCGGCGAATTCGGTGCCCCGATCCGGTCTCGGCAATCGGCTCTTCCGTCGCATACAATTCGCCACTACCAGCGATATCGATCGAGAGGCGGCCATTCCTGTCAGGCCGATGTCAACCCTGGGGGCCGCCCGATATAATCATCCGGCCCCCAATCCTCACCCGGCCGTACTGTCGACGGCCCGTGGGAATCGGCATATTCTCCATCCCACTCCTTTTCCAGGCGGGAAATATAGATCTCGCTCGGATCGCATTCCATCGTATCTGCCAGCCCGTCACGGGCTTCGTCATGGGACAACTCTCCGTCGAGCACCCGGCGGTAGCGGGCTTCCCCCCTGGTGCCGCCGAGCCCCTCGTCGTTACGAGTGATATCCGGACCGCCACCGTCCAGAATTTCCTTTCGGACCCGGGCAGCGACCAGTTCACTTTCGGCTTCACCCAGATAAAGCTGGCGCATGTTCCGCGCGAGCCATGCGGGGAACCTTTCCCCGGGGCCGGGTGGATCGGTAACCGTTTCGAACTTTCCGGGATATACATGACCCACCTCATGCGCCAGGATGCGGGTCGACTGCAACGAATCGTTCTTCAACCTCTCATCGATGATGATCTGCTTGGCTCGGTGGTCGGCCAGCCCCTGCGCGCCTTCGCCAACCTCTTCGACGACATTCCCGTATTTTATCGTCCATCCGTCGGCATTCAATATTTCCAACTGGTCCAGCAAGAAAGGGGACATACCGACATAGCTCTGCACGTCCGGGCCGAATTCGCCGAGGGTGCCCGCCACCACGCGTTCCAGCCGACTGGGTTCATCGTCGATGATTTGTGTCAGTGCCACGGCGCCGAGGGCGCCGGCCGCGGTCCGCCGGAGGAATTTTCCACGTCCCTCGTCCGCCCTTCGCAGGACTTCGCTTCCGGCATTTACGCCGCCGGTCACACGGCCGTAGTTTCCGTGGACACCGTCCGCGGCGCCTCGAAAGGCCAGAGCCGCTCGCTGCGTGGCTTTCTGCACAGCTTCGACAATCGATCGGGAGACGGGGGCTTCATCTGCGGCCTCCTGCCCGGTCGATCTCGTTATCCGGTCGCCCGGCCTCCTGCGAGAGTCTCACACCCGGGAAAGGATGTCATCCGGTGTGGTTCCTATCGACCCACAGCGGCTCCGGAATGGCGAATTCGGTTGCTGTCCTGCTCGTGGATGAACGCGTCCGGGGCGTCCGGAAGATACTCGTACACCGGCTTGCGGGTTCTGATGCTCTGCACGGCAACGGATCCCGGAATCGGATAGCCGCCGACGAGCGTATGTGCCATCAAGGCGGTGGGACGCAGATACGCCCAGCCGATCCCATGCTTGTCCAGACTGCGCTCGAATGCCGGCCACTGCCAGGTCTCCCCCGATATCTCGTCCTGGAAATCGGAGCCGTGCGAACCGAGGGCGACGACCCGGCCGGAGCCGGCGGTGATCAGCGCGTTGGTCAGGTCGCGCAGCGGGTCGAGGGATTCGCCGACAAGGCCGGCGAGGAACACGCGCTGGGCGCCGGATACTGCCACGGCGAACGCAGCCGGATCGGTGACCTCGCCGATCTGCACAGAAACGCCATCGGGCCAGTCATGGGCTTCGACCGCTGGGGTCAGGACCCACACCTCGCTACCGCGGCGGGTCAACTCCTCGGCGAGAAGCCGGACCAAGGAGCGGTCGGCACGGCGCCCGGGTTCCGGGTCGGCGGCATCGCGGTCAACAGGATCATCGATCACCTCTCGGAACAACTGGGTAAACCGACCCCGACGCTACTGACCTCGCCGGGCAATTCTCTAGTAAAAGTTCGTGGCGAATCCTTCGCGTGCCCTTCCTACCGCCGTCGAAACGGCCGGATCGGCCAGGGAACAATGCGGCACTGTTGCGTGTTGTCGGTAGTGCCCGCTACTGTGGGTGCAGTCTTCAGCTTGTGGATGTAGGTGGACGAGTTCCCTCCCACAAGACTCCGCATTCACCACCTCGGTGTTCGAATGCCGTCGACTCGGCGCAGTCCGGGCCGCACAGATTCCGGCCCGCGACGACACCGCACTTCACCTCCGCGTAGCCGGCGAGTGCAGGATCACCGCACGCAGCCTTCGCGGAACTCGCCTCGCTTTCCGAACCCTCAGGAGAAGTATCATGCAACACAACACTATTCGTGAACAGACTTCCACGACCGAAAGCGGTGAGACATCGGTCGCCGGCATCCTCGACATCACCGACAATCACGGTTCGCTGCGCGTCGACGGCTACCTGCCGGGGCCCCGGGATGCGCATGTCCCGCCCCGGCTGATCCGCGAGTACGGGCTTCGCCGCGGCGATACCCTCACCGGCACGGCCGGGACCGAACGCGGTAACGCCAAGCTGCCGCCGCTGGTCCGGATCGACAGCATCAACGGGTTGCCGCCCGCCAATACGAAATCGCGGCCACACTTCGCCGACCTGGTCCCCATCTACCCCGAGGACCGTTTGCATCTCGAGACCGAGTCGCACGAATTGGACACTCGTGTAACTGATTTGGTTATGCCCATCGGCAAGGGGCAGCGCGCCCTGGTGGTCGCACCCCCCAAGGCGGGTAAGACCTCCGTCCTGCAATCCATGGCGCACGGTATCGCCAAGAACCATCCCGAATGCCAGCTGATGCTGGTACTGGCCGGGGAACGTCCCGAAGAGGTGACCGATCTGTCCCGCGCGGTCCCCGCCGAGGTCGCCGCCGCGACCTTCGATCAACCGGCGCGCGACCATATCACCCTCGCCGAACTCGCCATCGAACGCGCCAAACGCCTCGTCGAAATGGGTCGCGATGTGGTGGTGCTCCTCGATTCGCTGACCCGGCTGGCTCGCGCATACAACCTGGCCGCCACCGGGTCCGGGCGGATTCTCTCCGGCGGTGTCGACGCCGCGGCCCTGGCGCCACCGAAGAAGTTCCTCGGCGCCGCCCGCAATATCGAGAACGGCGGCTCGCTCACCATCATCGCCAGCGCCCTGGTCGAGACCGGTTCGCTCGCCGATACGGTGATCTTCGAGGAGTACAAGGGCACTGGGAACGCCGAACTCAAGCTGGACCGCCACGCCGCCGACCGGCGCCTGTTCCCCGCGATCGATATCAACCGGTCGAGTACGCGCAAAGAAGAACTACTCCTGTCCCCCGATGAGCGCATCGCCACCGGATCACTGCGCAAGACCCTCGCGGGCCGTGACCCGGGGCAGGCATTGGAACTGCTGCTGACGGGCCTGCGGCAAACCGAAACCAATTCCGAATTCCTCGCCCAGATCCGTACCGCAGGGCCAAATCACTGACAATCGTCATTGACAGTTTTTATTGACAATTTTCAGCGAGAACGGTCTCATGGAGGCCGTGAACGCGCCGGCACAGCGGCCCCGAGGCCGGGAAGCACAACGACTGGAGACCCGTAAGCGGGTGTTCGAGGCTGCTGTCACGGAGTTCAAGCGCACCGGTACCGCCGGTGCAGATGTCGGCGCCATCATCGACGCCGCCGGCGTCGCACGCGGCACCTTCTATTTCCATTTCCCCAGCAAAGAGCATGTGCTGCTGGAGCTGGAGCGCCGCGAGGAAGCCCGGGTCGCGAAGGAGTTCGCCCGTTTCGCCGCCCGCCCGCACGACCTCCCGGGCGCCCTCCGGAAGGCAGTCCAGCTGGTGCTGTCGGTCGAACGCCGGGTCGGTGCGATCCTGTTCAAAGATGTACTCGGATTGCATTTCGCCCCGACCCGTCCGCCGGACGACGAATGGACCGACCATCCGCTGATCGTGCTGGTGGTCGAGGAGATCAGCCGGGCCCGCGACAACAGCGAGGCCGCTCGGGAAGTCGATCCGTTCCACAGCGCGGTGTTCTTCCTACTCGGGCTGTATGCCCTGCTCACCACCACCAGCGATTCGAAGTCCGTGCGCGCGGCGATGCTCGACAACTACGTCACCGTCGCGTTGCGCGGGATGGAGCCGAGATGAGCGTCCGCCATCCGGCTATCGGGAACAGAGCACCTCGGAGGTCCCCATGTGGCAAGACATCGTGCGCCTGATCGTCGCCTGGGGCTCCATGGGCGCCGTGATCGGGTTCTGGTACTGGGTGATGCGCAATATCGGGACGTTCTGAGCCACCGGGCCAGATGAGCTACCGAGGCACAGGGGTCGGCCATGGATGTCCGCGAAACCACGAATGTCGCAGCGCTGGAACGTAGTTGCGCGGTTACCGCCGTCGCGTTCTCCGCGCGGCGTCGCAGCGGCGCCCGGCTGATCACCGGTGAACGCCGATCGTTCGGACTGAATTCGGCACAGACCGTCGTGCACGTGCCGTACCCGCCGCTGCCGGGGTGGACCCGGCGCACGGTGACCTGCGGGGTCGCACTGCAATGCGCGCCGTCGAAGGAACGTATCGCCCGGTATGCGCTGCACGAACTCTCCCCGCGGGAACTCGCGAGTCTGGCGGTGGTCGAGGGGACGGTCGCGCTCGGATGGATCGCCGCGTGGTTCCCCGGCCTCGTCCCGGAACTGCGCCGGGTACTGCCGGAACTGGAAATCGGTGATCCCGAACTGGACGGGGTGGCGATACTCGATCAGGCCGTCGCGGCGGCCCGCTCGGCACGATCCCCTGTTCCGGACCCGCTTCTCGGCACTCCCCCACTGACCGTCCCGGCACGCGGCCGGATCTCGGTCGCGGTGCGGCGCATGTACGGGCGGATGCCGTGGACCTCGCCGCGCACCGACTCCTACCGCGCCATGTCGGTACCCGTGGGCGGCGAGGGCGGTGTCCGCAACCCCAACCTCCCGCCGCCGAGCCGGCCGGAGAACGACGATCCCGAGATCGCACCGGACCGCCGTGCGGGTGTCCCGTACCCGGAATGGAATATGTGGACCGGCAGCTTCCTGCCCGGCCATGTCGCCGTCCTGGAACGCCGGCAGCCGCAACCGGCGCACACCCCCGCCCCCGCCGCGGTGGATGTGCGGCGCTGGTTCCGCGAACGCACTCACCGTGCCATGACCGGTGGGCTCGAGGACGGGTCGGATCTCGATACCGACCGCTATATCGGCTACTACGTCGACCTGGCGACGGGCATCGCACCGCAACCACGGGTATTCCGGGAACTACTGCCCGACTCCCGGGATGTGACCACCGCGGTTCTGCTGGACGGTAGTTCGTCTCTCGGCCTGCACCAGGGCCGCGCCTTCCGGCTGGAACTGGCCTGCGCGGACGCCCTGTCGCACGCCATGGCCGTCACCCGTGAACGGCACGGGATCTTCGTTTTCACCGGTAACACCCGGCATCGCGTGGAGGTCCGCTGCCTGAAGGATTTCGACGAGCCGAGTTTCGTCGACCCGGGAGGTCTCGGCCTGCAGACCGGCGGCTACACCCGCCTCGGCGCGCCGATACGGCATCTCACCAGCCGTTTACTCACCCAGCCGACGCAGCGGCGACTGCTGCTGATCATCGGCGACGGACTTATCTCCGACGAAGGTTACGAGGGCCGCTACGCCTGGGCGGATGTCGCACATGCCGTCGAGGAAGCAGAGGAGACGGGCGTCGCCGTGTACTACCTCGGCATCGGGCCCGTGCGGGTCGATCCCCTGCCCACCGTGTTCGGTGATCGGCGTTCCCAGCGGATCCGCCGGGTGGAGGAACTACCCCGCGTACTGGCCCAGGTACATCGCGAACTGGTCGCCGTGTGATGGGCCCAGTGGTAGCCGGCCCGGCGTGGAAGACCACGGCCGCAACGACTCTGGAGGTACTACGAGGTTCCCACCACTCGGCGTTGTGAGCGGTGGTGGGCGTGTCGAAACGCACGCCGGCGAACGGACAAGGGGTGAGGATGAGCGCCGAATACTACTCGACCGGAACCGATATCGAATTGTTCCGCAAAGCATTTCAGCAGCGGATACCGGTGATGCTCACCGGGCCCACGGGCTGCGGTAAGACCCGGTTCGTCGAACATATGGGGCAGCGGCTAGACCGGCCGGTGGTCACTATCAGTTGCCACGACGATCTCACCAGTGCGGATCTGGTGGGCCGGTTCCTGGTGACCGGCGGCGATGTGGTGTGGCGTGACGGCCCGCTCACCACGGCCGTGAAAAACGGGGCCCTCTGCTATCTCGACGAGGTGGTCGAGGCCCGGCACGATTCGCTGGCGGTCCTGCATTCGCTCACCGATCACCGCCGGACGCTCTACCTGGACCGCGCCGGCGAGGTGGTGTCCGCGCCGGAAACCTTCATGCTGGTGTGCTCGTACAACCCGGCGTACCGCAGTTCGCTCAAGGAACTGAAACCGTCGTTCCGGCAGCGGTTCATGACACTGAGCATGGACTACCTGGATGCGGACCGCGAAGCCGCCGTGGTCGTCTCCGAGACCGGTATCGCACCCGAGATCGCCCGGCGCCTGGTGGCGTGTGCCCGCACGATCCGGGAAGCCGACGAGGTCTTCCATTTCGAGCCGCCCTCCACCCGGGTGCTGGTGACCACGGCCCACCTCATCGCGGCCGGCGCCGATGAGTGGGAGGCGACCCTTGCCTGCATTCTCGCGCCGCTGAGCAGTAACGGCGCGATCAGCGAAGGTCTGCGCGAGATCGCGGCGGCCGCCTCGGCCGGCGCGCAAACCTCTGCCGCGCAGTCGTTCTAGAAGGAGAAACAGTATGAACGAACAGGATCGCCGGCGGCGGCGCGCGCTGATCGCCGTCCAGATCTTCGCCTACGGATTCCTGCTGGCGATGTTCCTCATCCAGCTGCACATGTATTCGGTCCGGGATTGGTAGGAGCCCTCGTGAAACTCTCGGCATTCTCCCTGCCCTGGCGTGGTTCCCCCGCGGTCGCCGGAGCCAAGGACGCCTACGACGAACACCACGACGAATCCCGGCGCGCCCAGCGCGAAGCCGACTGGTGGCTCACCGGTGGAACGCTACTGATGGGCACGCTCGTGCTCGGTATCGTCGGGCTGCCGATCTTCCTGCGCGGAGTCTGGTTACAGCGCCGGGCACAGAAGTCGGGACTGTCGGTCCGGCCGATCATCGTCACGCTGATCGGTTATCTGGTGATTCTCGATGCCGCACTCAACAGTCTCGGCTGGGCGCTGGACCTCATCGCCAACCACACCCTGATCAACCGCGTCATCCTCACCGCGTGGGGCAATTTCTTCGACGCGGGCTATTTCTGGCACTACAACGAACTGTGGATCGGCGGGGCCGGTGCGCCGGGTGAGAAGGGCTGGGAGGTGGCCCTCATGCTGACCGTCTTCCCGATGCGTATCGCCGCCGCCATCGCCTTCCTGCAGATGAAACGCTGGGGGCACCAGTGGATGATCGTCACCTGCTGGTTCGGCCTGGTGATCTGGATCGGCTACACGTTCAACATGACCATGTACGCCGATGTGCGCTACGACGGGGTCGTGCTGCCGGTGATCGGCTGGTGGCTCTACGACATCTTCTACATCACGCCGTTCCTGGCGATCCCCTACCTGCACACCGTCAACCGCGAGATCTTCTCCGACTGACCGAACGGTAGCCGAATCCTCTTCCGCTCGAAGGGCTTTCCATGAGCACACCCACCCCCACCACCCCTGAACCCGGTGGATCCGAACTGCCTCCGGGCACCACCGCACCGTTCGCGCGGATGCACAAATGGTTGCGCCGCGCCATCTTCGTCTGCCTGTTCGCACTCGTCATCGAGGGCGCGTTCACGGTGCCGGCGCTCGCCCTCTGGTACGGCTGGCCGACGCTGTCGTTCACCGAGATCTGCAGCGAACTGATGAAGGTCAGGTACTCCGACGACACCCTCGAATGCCGGCACCCCTACCCCTTGTCGGGCCCGCCGTTCGGGGGTGCCCCGGAAGCCGCCGGTCAGCGGACCGCGCAGGACGAATGGGGTATCCAGCCGAAACCCGGCTGGGACCGGATCGGGTTCCGCGAACTGGTGCAGATCCACGAGGACCGGCTGGCCCGCGAGGCCGCACAGGAGAAGGCACCCCCGCCGCGCTGAACACCCGGCGGCGGGTTCAGGTGTATTTGTAGAACCCCTCGCCGGTGGCAACGCCGAGTTTGCCCTTGTCGATGTAGTTCTCCTTCAACCACGCGGCGAGTTCGCGGGTGTCCTCGCCCGCCACGAGAATGTTGTACGGGGTGTTCAGCCCGACCACGTCGAGGATCTGGAACGGGCCCATCGGCGCGCCGGTGGCGATCCGCCAGGTGTTGTCGACGGCTTCCGGTTCGGCGTAGCCGCCGGCGGCGAGTTCGATCGCGGAGTTGAGGAACGGCACCAGCAGCGAGTTCAGGACATAGCCGGCTTTTTCCTTGTGCACCTCGATCGGGACCATGCCGATCGAGGAGGCGAAATCGACCACTGCCCGGAAGACCTGCTTTTCGGTCCGGTCGGTGCCCATGACCTCGGCCGTGTTGAACCTCCAGACGTGGTTGGCGAAATGCAGGGCCAGGAATCGGTCCGGCCGGCCGGTGAACTCGCGCATATCGCTGGGCAGCAGGGTGGAGGAGTTCGTGGCGAAGATCGTGTGGTCGGGGGCCACAGCGGCGAGCTTCTGATAGGTCTGCCGTTTGATCTCGAGTACCTCCGGGACGGCCTCGATCACCAGATCCGCATCCGCGACGGCGGCCGCGAGATCGCTGGTGAGGGTGATACGCGCCCGCGCCTGCTCGGTCTGTTCGGCGGTCGCGCCCATCACCTCGTCGCGATAGGTGGCGGCGAGCCCGGCGAGCCGGTCGGAGGCCGCGTCGAGGGCGGCCTCGCTGATGTCGTAGGCCTGGACCGGGTATCCGTGGTAAGCGGTCTGGAAGGCGATCTGGGAGCCGAGCACCCCGGTGCCCAGGACTGTGACCGCGCGAATCTCGATGGCCATCGTGCTCTCCTTACCGGTCGATCGACGGGCTTTCGGGACGATCACGGGACATACGAGACCAGTAGACCAGGATCGGCCAGGGGGGTGGCGCGTCCGGGCGACCGCAGCGTTTGCGATCGCGTAACGACTGGCGCGATAGGCGACAACCAGGGCTTTCAATCAACAATTCAATCACTGATTGAAATTCGCGCGGCGCGATGGTTCACTACGCGTATGCCCCAGAACGTCTCGGCCGCCACCCGGGAACGCTTGCTCACGGCAGCCGAACGGCTCCTGCTGACCGAACGCTACGACGAGGTCTCGGTACGCCGGATCTGCGCCGAAGCGGGCGCCAACGCTGCGGCCGTCCACTATCACTTCGGCTCCAAAGAGGCCCTGCTCGCGGCCCTGCTGGAAGACCGGCTCGGCGCGCTGTGGGCAGACCGGCTGGCCGAGGCCACCGCCGCACCGCGCGGGGTCGCCGAAATCGTGGACGCGGTCCTCGCCCCCTTCACCGACCTGGCGGCCGATCCGCTGGGCCGGCTGCATCTGCGCCTGCTCGCGCAGTGCGTTATCGGCCGGCAGGTCCTGCACTGGCAGCAGCAGTGGTTCCGTATCGATTCCTGGTCCGGACTGCTGCCGGAGGTGGACGAACGCGAGAGCCGGTACCGCTGGATGCTCGCCTTCGACCTGATCATCATGCGTTTCGGCGCCGCCGCGGCCGAAGACCGGCCGCTCTCCCCGCATACCGCGGCAACCCTGCGCGATTTCGTCGTCGCCGGGCTCACCGCACCGAACGGAGACAACCGATGAGGCGAAACCTCCACCCTCGCCGCGGCCTCCGCACACCACACCTACCAGCCACAAAGGAGTCACGGTGACCGACGTATTCGCACCCACCACCCTGGGCCCACTCACCCTGCGCAACCGGGTGATCAAGGCCGCGACCTTCGAGGGACGCACCCCCGACGCCCTGGTCACCGACGATCTGATCGAATTCCACCGCGAGGTGGCCGCCGGTGGGGTCGCGATGACCACGGTGGCCTACTGCGCGGTCGCTCCCGGCGGCCGCACCGACCGGCACCAGATCTATATGCGCCCCGAAGCCGTCCCCGGCCTGCGCCGGCTCACCGATGCGGTCCATGCCGAGGGCGCGGCGGCCAGTGCGCAGATCGGGCATGCCGGCCCGGTCGCCAATGCCGCTTCCAACCGCGTCCCGGCGGTGGCGCCGAGCCGGTTCTTCAGCCCGCTCGGTATGGCCCCGATGAAGGTGCCGACCATCGGGGAGATCGGTGAACTCGTCGCCGCCCACGCCGATGCGGCGAAACTCGCGGTCGAATCCGGGTTCGACGCGGTGGAAATCCATTTCGGGCACAACTATCTGGCGAGTTCGTTCCTGAGCCCGATCCTGAACCGGCGCAAGGATGTCTACGGCGGTTCGCTCGAGAACCGCGCCCGGTTCGCTCGCGAGATCGCGCGCGCGGTGCGCGAGGCGGTGGGTGACCGGGTCGCGGTGACCGCGAAACTGAATATGGAGGACGGGATCCGGGGCGGTTTCACCCTCCCGGAGTCGCTGCAGGTGGCGTCGTGGCTGGAGGCCGACGACACTCTCGATGCGCTGGAGCTCACTGCGGGCAGTTCGCTGCTGAACCCGATGCTGCTGTTCCACGGCGCGGCGCCGCGTAAGGAGTTCGCGAAAACACTGCCGGCACCGACACGGTGGGGTTTCCGGATGGTGGGCAAGGCGTTCCTGCGCGAATACCCGTACGAGAAGGCGTATTTGCTGGAACGGGCCCGGCAGTTCCGTCGTGAGCTGTCCATGCCGCTGGTGCTGCTGGGTGGGATCACCGATCTGGAGTCGATGCAGCTGGCGATGGCGGAGGGGTTCGAGTTCGTCGCCATGGGCCGGGCGTTGCTGCGGGAACCGGACCTGTTGCGGCGCATCCAGTCCGATGCCGCCACCGAATCGGCCTGTGTGCATTGCAACGAATGTATGCCGACGATCTACAGTCGCACTCGGTGTGTGCTCCGGCTCGATCCGCCGAAGCCGTTGACCGCCGGCAAGACGGATTAACGGACACCTATTGAATGTGCCGTTGTTCAACGGTATGGTTCGGGTTATCGAAATCGTGCTTCCCACAGTGCGATTGCCCGTAGAACACCCGCCGCGGCGGGAAAACGATAGAGGACCGAACCATGCGCCGTAGTTCACGCACCCAACGCTTCGTCACCCGCCTCGCCGCCACCGCCGTCATCGCGGTGGCACCGCTGGCCGTCACCGCCGTCCCGGCCCTGGCCGAACCGGTGGCGGTCACGGCGAGCAGCGAGGCCGACGACGTCAGCCGTCCCGGCCGGCACGGCTACGGCCGGCACGATCACAGCTGGAACGGCCGGCACGACCACGGTGCGGGATGGGACCGCGGTCACCGCCACCGCCACCGCCACGGCCATCCCGGCTGGAACCGCGGCTGGAACCACGGCCACGGCTTCGGCCACGGGCTGCCGCTGCCCTGGTTCCTCCCGCGGACCGGCAGCGCTTTCTGACCCGATCAACGGTTCACCATTCAGCGGACACCTGTGTGGTGGGTGCGGGGCAGCCGGCGATCGGCTCCGCACCCACCGCGCCGGTCGAGCTCAGTGACCCGCATCCGCCGGCGGGTTCGCGCCCTGGACGCCGATATCGGCACCGTGCGAGAACGACGCGGATTCCGCACCCCGCTGCGGCGCCTGCTGAGCGCGGAGCCGCGGTAACGCCCGTTCGAACGCGCCGACGAGCAGATCCGCCAGGTCATGACTGAAACCGTTGCGGACCACGATGCGCAACACCGCCAGATCCTGCCGGTCGGCCGGGAAA
This sequence comes from Nocardia carnea, assembly GCF_029868325.1. GTDB lineage: Bacteria > Actinomycetota > Actinomycetes > Mycobacteriales > Mycobacteriaceae > Nocardia > Nocardia carnea_C. Next base: position 33,463 of record NZ_JARWNW010000233.1, on the reverse strand, counting down.
GTGTAGGCCGGTACCAGCCAGCCCTGCTCGCGTAATGCCGCGGAGACATCGAATACCGAATATCCCGTCTCCTCCGGCGCCAGCGTGAAGGCGAAAACCGGGAGCTGGCGGCCATCGGTGATCAGCCGGAACGGGCCCAGCTGTGCGATCCGGTCGGCGAGTGCCGCGGCGACTTCCCGGGAGTAGCCCTGCACGCGTTCGTAACCACGACGGCCGAGCCGCAGGAAGGTGTAATACTGCGCCACCACCTGCGCGCCGGGCCGGGAAAAGTTCAGCGCGAAGGTCGGCATCTGGCCACCCAGATAGTTGACCCGGAACACCAGTTCGTCGGGCAGCGCCGCGGCATCCCGCCACAGCACCCAGCCCACCCCCGGATAGACCAGCCCGTATTTGTGTCCCGAAGTGTTGATCGAGGCCACCCGCGGCAGCCGGAAATCCCATTCCAGGTCCGGATCGCAGAACGGGGCGAACATGGCGCCCGACGCGCCGTCCACATGCACCGGCACCTCCCAGCCGCGTTCGTCGCGCAAGCGGTCCAGTGCGGCGCAGATCTCCGCGACCGGCTCGTAACTGCCGTCGAAGGTGGAACCGAGCACCGCCACCACCCCGATGGTGTTCTCGTCGCAGTGCGCCGCCGCCTCATCGGCCGTCAGATGAAACCGCTCCCCCGACATCGGCACGAGCCGCGCCTCGACATCCCAGTACTCGGCGAACTTCTCCCAGCACACCTGGACATTGCTGCCCATCACCAGATTGGGCCGGTCCGCGGGTTGCCCGGCCGCGCGCCGACGCCGCTGCCAGCGTCGTTTCAGCGCCAGCCCGGCGAGCATGCACGCCTCACTCGACCCGGTGGTCGAACAACCGACGGCATGATCGGGATCCTCGGCATGCCAGAGGTCGGCGAGTACCCGCACACACCGCTGCTCGAGTTCCGCGGTGCGCGGATATTCGTCCTTGTCGATCATGTTCTTGTCGAAACATTCACTCATCAGCGTCTGCGCCGCCGGTTCCATCCACGTGGTGACGAACGTCGCCAGGTTGAGCCGGGCGTTACCGTCGAGCAGGAGTTCGTCGTGCACGATCTGGTAGGCGGTATCACTGTCGATCTCGCCGGCCGGTAGCCGGTTACGCGGGACCTCGAGCGGTTCCCGCGTGAAGACCGGGTTCACCGCGAGCCGGTCACGATCATTGTCCGGCGAATCCGCCGGATGCGTCAGCGCCATGGAAACCTCTGGGTTGTCGGCACGCCTCCGGCGCGCGGGGTCCGGCCCCTCCCCTTGGTGCCCTCGGTGGGTATGCCTGGAGTATGCCCTGGTCAAGGGTTTTGCGGGCGGAGCGCCGCTGAGCTCGGCGAGCCCGCCGCACCGCGCGCGTACCGAACCGGAATACATGGGTGCGTTCTGCTGCGGAATCGGCGAGCGGGAGTTAGGTTCGGCAGTGGACCGGCCCCGTACATCATCCGCAGTACCGGTTCGACGGCCCAGACCGTGCCCGGCGCCCGGTCCCGGCGTTCCTCCGATATCCGCATCCGGCCGAGAAGGAGATCCGCATGAAATCCGTCAACCCGTACCTCATGTTCAACGGCAACGCCGAGGAGGCGTTCACCTTCTATCAGTCCGTATTCGGCGGCGACCTCCAGCTGATCCGCTTCGGCGATATGGGTGAGGCCGAAAACCTGCCCGCCGAGGCCAAGAACCTGGTGGCGCATGTGGCGCTGCCGCTCAACGGTGTCGAACAGATCCTGATGGGCTCGGACTGCCCGCCCGGGCAGACCGTCGATATCTCCGCGCGCCCGAACTTCACGGTCTGTCTCGAACTCAGCGATCAGGACGAGGCGCGACGACTGTTCGATGCCCTCGCCGTCGGCGGCACCGTCGATATGCAGCTCGCCAAAACGGAATGGACCGAACTGTTCGGGATGATGACCGACCGGTTCTCCATTCCGTGGATGTTCGATTTCGGTGGGCAGTAGACCTACCCGGAACCGCCGAAACCGCGCATAGCCAGGGCGATCCGGCCGCTCATGGGGACCCGGAACACCTCCGGCAACCACGGGGCCCGGCGATGGTGCGGGCGGCTGCGGTTGGCCCAGAGCGGATTGGATTCGTCCCGCCGGTAGACCGCCAGTTGCCCGGCCACCGTGAAGCGCAGGTGGGTCGCGCTGCCGATCACCTCACCGTCGGCGGCGAGCGCCTCGGGCTCGGGTAGATGCACATGCAACTCGGGCAGCTGGCGTTCGCCGTACACCCGGCTGTGCCCGATCGCGGCCGATACCAGCGCGACCACCGCGCGTGTCCGCGACCAGCGCAGATCGGCGCGCAGCCAGCGCACATCCAGCAGGCCGGAGTCGAGCCGGTCCCGGAACGCGGGCACCGCGCCGTGCGGATGGTAGGGGCCGTTGCCGACGAACAGGAACCACACCCGCTGCCAGCGCCCGTCCAGGAAGATTTCGATGGGTTCGGCGCGGCGCAGGGTGACCACGAGCGCCGCGGCGAAGGCCGGCCATTTACCCCACCGCTTCTGCCACTTCTCCCGCAGCCGGACCAGGTCCGGATAGGAACCGAGGCTGAACGTATTGATCAGATGCCTTGTGCGGGTTTCGTTTTCGTCACCGAATTCGACGGCGGCGATATCCACCGCCACGGCCTCGCCGACACCGGTCGCGTCGATCACTTCACGCAGATCGTAGACACCCAGATCGCGGGCGAAATGGTTGAGTGTGCCGGTCGGGATCACGACCAGTGGAAGGTCCTTGCGCAGCGCGAAGGCGGCCACGGCCGCCACGGTGCCGTCACCGCCGGCCACGCCGACCGCCTGTACCTGCTCCCGCTGCGCGTCCACGGCCTGTTCCAGCTGCACGGCGCAATCCACATCCGGGCGGGTCCGCAGTACCGTCGCCGCAGGCAGCGCGGCGGCGATATCGTCGGTGGGGTCGTAGTTCGCGTCCCCGGAGACCGGGTTGACCATCACGACCAGTCCCTTGCCGTCCGCGAGAACGGGTACTTCGGGGACGATGCCGGCCTGCGCCTCGTCGGATTCGCGCACCGGCCACCAGCGCCGGGTGGCCAAGGCGATCCCGGAGCCGACGGCCGCGCCGACCAGTACATCCGAGCCCCAGTGCACACCGGTGTGCACCCGCGAGTAGGCGACGGCCGCCGCCACCGGCGCCACCAGCAGCGCGGTACGCGGGCTCTCCATCGCCACCGCCGTAGCGAACGCGGCCGCGCTGGCGCTGTGCCCGGAGGGGAACGACGAGGAGGTCGGCGCCGGGACCAGCCGCCGATGCGCGGGCATCAGTTCGGCGGCCGGCCGGCGGCGCGCGAAAACGGATTTGAGCACCACGTTCGTCACGAAACTGGCGCCGGCCACCGAGGCGACCCCCCGCGCCGCGGCCCGCCGTGGCGACCCGCTGCGGGACGCGAGCAGCGCCGCGCAGGCCATCCACAGGACACCGTGATCGGCGCCCGCCGTAAGACGAAGCAGACCCGCATCGGCCTTCGAGGCCGGCAGTGCCGCCACCGTATCGCCCACCGCGCGATCGATCCGGCCGATCCTGCGGAACCTACGGCGCGTCCACCTACTCACCCGACCGACACTACCCAGCGCATGCCCGCCCCCGCGACTCCACGCGGAACCCGCGGATTCACCGGTCTTGCACCGGAACTCGGGCCCCACCTATGCCGAGGTCCGCCGCGGCAGTTTCCAGCCGGGTCGCGGGAAATGGCAGGTGTAGCCGTTCGGGAAAGTCTGCAGGTAGTCCTGGTGCTCGGGTTCGGCCTCCCAGAACTCGGGCGCCGGCGATACCTCGGTGACGACCTTGCCCGGCCACAGCCCGGAATCGTCGACATCGGCGATCGTTTCGAGCGCGACCCGCTTCTGCTCGTCGTCGAGATAGAAGATCTCGGAGCGGTAGCTGGTGCCGATATCGTTGCCCTGGCGATCCTTCGTCGTCGGATCGTGGATCTGGAAGAAGAATTCCAGCAGCGCCCGGTAGTCGGTCTGCGCCGGGTCGTAGACGATCTCCACCGCCTCGGCATGGCCGGGATGGTTGCGGTAGGTGGGATGATCATTCTGCCCGCCGGTGTACCCGACCCGGGTGCCGAGGACCCCCGGTTGCTTACGGATCAGCTCCTGCATACCCCAGAAGCACCCACCGGCCAGGATCGCCTTACGCGTTTCGGTCACGCTTCCTCCTTCGTCCCCCACATTATGCGTTCCGTGTACAACGCCGACGGCACCCGGGAAAGTCCCCGCACCGAGCCGGCGGGCCGTCCCCACCGGTCGGCTGCGCCGTGTCCACCGGATCCACAGCGCCGTGGACGTGTCAGGCCCGCCGCACCGTGTCCATCAGGTTCGCTGTGCTGTGCAGGTAATTACGCTGCGCTGTGACCAGCAGGTGCCGTTGCGCGGTTCCGGTCATGCCCGCCGCGCTGTGACCAGCAGATACTCCCATTCCATCCGCCCACCGCCGAGATCGTGCGCGACCGCGAGATCGGTGAGATCACGGTCCAGCTGCCCGGTGCGTTCCGGATCACCGGCCAAGGACTTGTAGACCGCGATGGTGGGCCCGTAGTTGGTCTTGAAGAAGGTACGGAACGCATCGGCGTCGGCAAAGCAGTCCACGACGGCGTGCTCGCGGCGCATCTCCAGCCCATCGACCCGGTCGCCGAGCAGCGCGGCGACATGCTCCTCCGATCCCCACAGCGGCGGCGGTTGCGCACCCGCGGGCGGCGGCGGGGCGAACGGTTTCATGGCGGCGAACATCTGCCCGATGAACCCGGTGGGCGTCCAGTTCACCAACCCGATCGAACCACCACTTCTGGTAACCCTGACCAGTTCGTCGGCGGCGGCACGGTGGAACGGTGCGAACATGATCCCCACACACGAGATCACCACATCGAATTCGCCGTCGGCATAGGGCAGCGCTTCCGCATCCGCCTGTTCCCAGCGCAGCTGCACCCCGGCTGCCGCGGCGTTGCGGCGGCCGGCCTCGAACAATTCGGGGGTGAGATCACCGGCCACCACGTCTGCCCCCGCCGCGGCGGCCGGTACGGCGGCGTTCCCTGTTCCGGCCGCGATATCCAGCACCTTGGTACCCGGCCCGATCGGTGTGGCGCGGACGAGGCGCTCCCCCAGGCCTGGTATCACGTCGTCGGCGACCCGGGAGTAGTCACCGGACGCCCAGATGGCTCTGTGCTTGGTTTTCAGGTCTCCGGTTGCGGACTGCGTCATCGCCTGCTCCTCACATCGGAACTGCAGATTTCACGGCATGTCGCGCCCTCCGGAGAAACACTTCTCGCGGCCGTCCGTGCGGTTGTCGAAACACCCGGTCGGATCGCTACCGGACCGTCCCATTGTCGGCCTCGATGCGGCGGACCACAATGCCCGCGGCGTGTGGACCACACGGGCCGCGATCGAGGTTTCAGCGCCGCCGGTGGCCGGGCGCAGCCGTCCGCTGCCCGCGCACCGGACATTCACGCCCTCAGCGGTCCGATCGCGCGCCGGGCCGGAGGCATCTGTTCGCCGCCCGGCGAACGTTGTGACGTGGATGCGACATTTCGGGTAAACCCGCTGAGGCGCAACACAATATGTGCATCAATCGCGTAGTGTTCCATATCGGGGCCGGGACACGGGAGACCCCGGCCCACAGCCCGAAACAGTATGGAGCCCTTTTGACAACCCGACAGTTCGATGCCCCCGCCGCCCGCCCAGTACACGGTTCCCCGGTCGCCGACGGTGGCCCCCGGTTCCCGCTGTACGCGCCCGAGTTCGCCGAGAACCCGCACCGGGTGTACGGGCAGATGCGCCGCACGCATCGGTCTATGGTGCCGGTCGATCTGGCTCCCGGTGTGCCCGCGACGCTGGTGATCGAACACGCGGTGGCGGTGCGCATCCTCAACGATCACGAACATTTTCCGGCCGATCCGCGCACCTGGCAGAAGGATATGCCCGCCGACTGCCCGGTCCTGCCGATCATGGAGTGGCGGCCCGTCCCCGCCCGCAGCACCGGCGAGGCGTTCCGGCGCTACCGGTCGGCCAATCTCACGGCTCTCACGGATGTGGATCTGCACGGGCTGCGCACGGCGGTATCCGGCCTCGCGACCCCGTTGATCAACTCCTTCTGCGAAACGGGCAGCGCCGATCTGCTCCTCCAATACGCGTTTCCGTTGACCTTCGGGGTCTGCAATACGTTGCTCGGCTGCCCGCCGGAGATCGGGCAGCGGGTTTCCGCCGGGATGGCCGCCATGTTCGAAGGTGCCGACGCCGGTGAGGCCAACCGGATGATCAATGCGGCCCTGGCCGAACTGGTCGCCTACAAACGCTCGAACCCCGGCGACGATGTGACCACGCGGCTACTACAGCACGAGTCGGGGCTCGACGAAGAAGAGATGGTGCACCAGCTGGCCGGCCTGTACGGCGCGGTCATCGAACTCCAGCAGAACCTGATCGCCAATACCCTGCTGCTGATCCTCACCGAGGATCGTCTGGGCGGCAGCGTGCTGGGCGGCAGCCTGTCCACTCGCGATGCCCTCGACGAGGTCCTGTTCGACAACCCGCCGATGGCGAACTTCCTCATCACCTATCCGCGGCAGCCGATCCTGATCGACGATGTCTGGCTACCCGCCCACCAGCCGGTGGTCATCAGTATCGCTGCCTGCAACCACGATCCGGCGATCCGGTCCGACGATCACCGCGGTAACCGCTCGCATCTTTCCTGGGGGCTGGGCCAGCGCAGTTGCCCCGCGCAGACCCCGGCATATCTGGTGGCCCAGGAGGCGATCGATCAGCTGCTCGACGCCCTGCCGGAGATGGAAGTGGATATGCCCGACGGACCGGACTGGCGCCCGGGCCCCTTCCACCGGTCGCTCACCACATTGCCGGTGAAGTTCCCGCCGTCACCGCCCTTCCCCGCCTGACAGCGCCGATCCCGGCCGGGCAAGTCCGGTGTGCCTCGCGGCTGATGTGCTCCCGACCGGGCCACCGCCACCGGACCGGCCGATCCGATTCGCCGTTTCAGTCGCTGCCGGGCGGTACCGCGGGAGTGAACACGCAGTACATCCGCAACTGGGTGTCGGCGATGATGGTGTGGCGCTCATGCCCGTCGAGCAGGTACATGGTGCCGGGGGCGAGCGTATGGGTAGTTGCGTTGTCCCGGTCGATCAGGTGGCCGTGGCCTTCGATGAGCCAGACGGCTTCGATGTAGTCGGGATAGTGCAGCGGGGTCTCGGTACCCGCGGCGACGGTGGTCTCGTGATACGAGAAGCCGACCTCGTCGTCGGACAGGACGATCCTTTTCGAGGTCCAGTGATCGGTATCGACCTGCCGATCGGTTCCGGTGATGTCACGGGTTGTCCGCACGATCATTGCCGAGTCCTCCTTCGCTGTTCGCCGGGAGTGCGGTGGGCACTGTTCGCAGGAAGTGCAGCAGTTCGCCGGTCGCCTGCCGGGCCTCCGGAATTCGTTTCATGATCCAGTTGTGGAACATCCCGGGGTATTCGTGCAGTTCGACCGGGACTCCGGCCGCATCGCCGAGTTCGGCTACGCGGCGGGCGTCGGGTAACAGGATGTCGCGGTGGCCGATGAAGACGACGGTCGGCGCGAGGCCGGTGAGATCGGCGAATGCCGGACTGATGTGCGGGTCATCCAAGGCCCGGTCCGCCGCGAACCATCGCCCGGCCTGCTTCAAACCGGAGACGCCGAGTTCCGGGTCGCGGTCGTCGATGGCGAGCGACAGCGGGTCGTCGGTGGCCAGATCGATCCACGGGGAGAACAACGCCAGGGCCCGCGGTTGCGGGTGTCCGCGTTCGTACAGGTGGCGGGCCAGAGTGAGGGCGAGCGTGCCGCCGGCCGAATCACCGAAAACGATACGGTTGGCGGGTGCGGTCTCCCGGGTCACCCGATCGTAGGCGCGCTCGACCATCGGAATGATTGTCCGGTAATCGTTCTCGGGCGCCAGCGGATACATCGGCAGGGTGTAGGTGCATCCGGTCCGTGCGACGATCCGGCCCGCGAACCGCCAATGATGCGGTTCGGGCGATTCCACGAAACCACCGCCGTGCATATGGAAGATATGCCAGGGCGAAGTCGGCCCACCGGGTGGTGTGAGGGTATAGACCGGGCGGCCGTCGACTTCCTCGCAGGTCACGTGGTATTTCGCCGTGATACGCCGCGGGGGCCGGGCCCGTTTCGGTTCCTGGTGCCGGGGTAGGCCGTCGCGCATGGCCCCAGGATCGGCGTAGAACCGTTTGTTCCGCCGCAACCACATCCGGGCGAACAGCGCCCGCGCACGCCACGAGATCATGGGCTGCCTGCCCATATACGTGCCCGGACGGGCCGCGGGGGATCGTGGTGAGCGCCGGGTTCAGGCATAGGCGTCCTCCGTCCATCGCGTTCGACGACCGGCGGTACTCGCCCAACCCCAGGCGAGCAGCCACCGGCCCCGTGCCGTCGGCATTACCGCTGAGCCGGCAACTAAACAGCGGGTGCGCCCGGGGACGAGGTCTGCTCGACCCGCCGACGCCCACGCCTGGGCGCCGGCGCAGCCGAACGGCAACAGGTTCGGCCGCTGCCCCTGAACTAGCATCGATCGGAGCCGATCCGAAGGAGCATCCGTGCGCCGACAGATTCTCAACCTGCCCGAAAACGCTCCCGAGGAGGCGTTGGAAGGGCTCGCCCTGACCAATCCCACGCTCATCGCCTACGACCGCGAACGCGGCCTCGTCACCCGGGCCACTCCGGCGCGCGACAAGGTCGGACTCGTATCCGGCGGTGGGTCCGGGCACGAACCGCTGCACGCCGGTTTCGTCGGCAGCGGCATGCTCGACGTGGCCGTACCGGGCGCGGTTTTCGCCAGCCCGACCGCGCTGCAGGTGCACGAGGGCACGGTCGCGGCCGATTCCGGGCGTGGTGTCGTCCAGATCGTGAAGAACTACACCGGCGATGTGCTCAACTTCCGGATCGCCGGTGAACTCGCCGGCGACGATAACGCGGTCGCGACCGAAACCGTGCTGGTGGACGACGATCTGGCGACGCAGAGCGAGGACGGGCCGGGCCGCCGCGGCACCGCGGCCGTTCTCGCGGTCGAGAAGATCTGCGGGGCGAGCGCGGAAGCGGGTGCGGATCTGCACACGGTCGCCGAATACGGCCGCCGCGTCGCACGGAACGCGCGCACCCTGAGTTTCGCGCTGAGCGCGGGCACGCATCCCGGCGAGACGAACCCCGCGTTCACGCTCGATCCCGCCGAAGTCGAACTGGGGGTGGGAATCCACGGCGAGCGCGGTACCGGCCGGGTCCCGTTCGCCGACGCGGATACGCTGCTCGCGCAGCTGGTCGACCCGCTGGTCGCCGAACTCGGCTGCACACGCGGGTCCGCGGTGATCGCGATCGTCAACGGTCTCGGCGGCGCCTACCCCATCGAACTGTCGATCGCGGCCCGCGCGGTGCACCACCGGCTCGCCGGACAGGGCATCGCCGTCGCCCGTTCGCTCGCCGGCAGCTATGTGACCTCGCTCGATATGGTCGGCGTCTCGGTCACCCTGCTGCCCGCCGATGCCGATCTGCTTCCGCTGTGGGATGCGCCCGTGCGCACCCCGGCCCTGACCTGGTGAAGGAGCCCGCCCATGAACGACGCAGCACTGCCGGCCGGATTCGGCGAACGCTGGGTGAACACGATGTTCGCGGCGTTCCTCGACCGCACCGAGGCCCTCGCGGATCTGGATCGCCGCGCCGGTGACGGCGATTTCGGGGCCAATATCGCCGCCGCCCTGCGCCGGGCCCGCACGAATATCGACGCCGAACCACCCGCCTCATATACCGCGTGGCTGACCGCGGTATCCCGGGGTTTCCTCGGCACCGGCGGAACGAGCGGACCGCTGTTCGGCATGTTCTTCCGTGAACTCGCCCGCTGCACAAGCGATTCGGAACCCAGCCCGGTGGAGTTCTCCCGCGGCCTGAGCGCGGGGCTCGCTACGGTGCAGCGGTACGGGAATGCCGAGGTCGGGCACAAGACGATGGTCGACGCCTTGGCCCCGGCCGCCGAAACGCTTGCCGCCCGAGTCGCGGCGGCCGGGGACCCCGGCGAAGCGCTCGCCGCTGCCGCCGACGCCGCGGTACAGGGCGCGGCGGGCACCGCATCCCTGGTCGCCAAACGCGGCCGCGCCAGCTATGTGGGCGAGGTCGCGCGGGGCGTACTGGACCCGGGCGCGGCCGCCGCGGCGCTGATCCTGCAAACCGCTGCCGCCGCCTACGCCGACCGGCCGGGTGATATCGACACCGGATGGCTCGACACACTCACCTGACCGGTCCTCCGGTGCCCCGGGCGTGCTGATCGCCGGCTCGGTGCGGCCGCCGGCCAATGGTTCACGGCTGCGGCGAGGCCGCTGCGCGCCCAGCACCGCAGGGGCCGGCATCGTGCAGGCCTGAGCTGGGTCAGGAGTCGAGGCTCAGTCCCGCATCGAGGCGGACGGTCGAGGGGCCGAAGGCGGACTGGGGAGTCCGAGCGGAGCGCAGTCAGGGCTGTGGGAGGAAACGTTTCGTGGTGCGCCGGAACGCCCAGACGACGACGAGTGCGGCCAGCACGGTCAACGGAGTGCCCATGGCAATCTTCGCGACGGCGAGCCAGGTCGTGGAATCGGTGAGATACAACCATTCCTTCACCACGAACCGGGCGCCGAAGACCAGCGCCGCGGCTGCGGTGGCGATATCGTGCGCCCGCAGCGCGACCTTGTCCTCGCGCCAGGCGTGCTTACCGCCGTGGACGAGATTCCAGACAACGCCGGTCAGCGGGCGGCGGACCAGCAGCGAGGCGGACGCGACCACGAAACCGGCCAGCGCGGCCCAGATCCCGATAACGAAGAAATCCTTCGCCGACCCGGTCCACAGCACGATCCCCACGGCCGCCGCGAGACCGAGCAGCCCACCGATGGCCGAGGAGAACCGCTCCCCGCGCCACATCCGGAACACCGTCAGCGCAAGCGCGACCGCGACCGAAACACCGACCGTCGCCGCCAGTGGAAGTACCGAGTTCGCCGCGACGAAGACGACTACCGGGACGGTCGAGTAGACGAAGCCCAGGGGCCCGCCCATCTGGTCGAGCACTGTCGGCGGTACGGCAGGCCTGTCGGCGGCAGGCGCGGGACCGGTGGGTTCTGCCGCCGCGCGAAGGTCCTTGTGGTCGATCATGATTCCGTCCTCCCGACTGTGCGGACTGTTGCGATGCCTCCAGTGGAACCTGTGCCGTAACGGCATACTCAAGTCGCGGCGGGATATAACCGGCCGGGGATGTTTTCCGGGGTTATGCCTGCCCGGTTATCGGCGTACGGTCGGCCACCCAGCGAGTGACCACCCATCCACCTCCGGACCGAGCAGTACGAGCAGTGTCCGGCAGGCCGGTGATATCCGGGCGATGCCGACAGCAGGCTACGACAGCTCGGCATTGCACAATTTCATCGCGCGCTCCAGAATGGTAATAACGGACGGTGCGCCCAGCCTGCCGCACCGCCTGGTTCCTCGTAGGCGAAGGAGAAGCCGTGCCCACCCATACCGTGACCAACCAGGTCCCCCCGCTGGTCGATTACGACGCCGCCGAGGTGCCCGTCATCCTCGAGGCCCTGGAACGCGCCGGCGCCGGCCATGCCCTCGACGAACTGCACGAGATCGGCCGGGCGGCCGGTAGCGCCCACGCCCAGGAACTCGGCGACCTCGCCGAGGAACACCAGCCGGTGCTGCAGACGCACGATCGCTACGGTCACCGCATCGACGAGGTCCGCTACGACCCCAGCTACCACGAGCTGATGCGGCATGCGGTCCGCTTCGGCCTGCACGGCGCCCCCTGGGCCGATCCCCGGCCCGCACCACATCTGGTGCGGGCGGCGAAGACGAGCGTGTGGTCACAGGTCGACGCCGGGCACGGCTGCCCGATCTCGATGACCTATGCCGTCGTCCCGGCCCTGCGCGCGAACGCCGAACTGTCCGCCCGGTACGAACCACTACTGACCAGCCGGGACTACGACCCCGTTCTGCGCCCGCTCGCCGATAAGCCCGGACTCATCGCCGGCATGTCGATGACCGAGAAACAGGGCGGGTCCGATGTCCGGGCCAACACCACCACCGCGGTCCCGCAGCCCGACGGCACCTACCGGATCACCGGGCACAAATGGTTCACCTCCGCGCCGATGTCGGATTTCTTCCTCGCGCTGGCACAGGCACCCGGCGGGTTGTCCTGCTTCTTCGTGCCCCGTGTGCTGCCCGACGGCACCCGCAACCCCTTCCACCTGCAGCGGCTCAAGGACAAGCTGGGTAATCACTCCAATGCCAGCAGCGAGGTCGAATACGACAACACCGTGGGCTGGCTGGTCGGCGACGAGGGCCGCGGCGTGCCCACGATCATCGAGATGGTCAACCTGACCCGCCTCGACTGCACCCTCGCCTCGGCCACGGGTATGCGCACCGGAACCATCATGGCGATCCACCACGCCCAGCACCGCCGCGCGTTCGGTGCGAACCTCGTGGACCAGCCACTCATGCGCAATGTCCTGGCCGATCTGGCCATCGAGGCCGAGGGCGCGACCACGGCTGCCCTGTGGCTGGCCGAACTCACCGACCGCGCCACCACCGGTGACGAGGCCGCCGACCTGCTGCGCCGCATCAGTCTCGCGGTGAGCAAGTACTACGTGTGCAAACGCGGGCCCATCCACGCGGCCGAAGCCCTGGAATGCCTGGGCGGCAACGGCTATGTCGAGGATTCCCGGATGCCGCGGCTGTACCGGGAGGCGCCCCTGATGTCGGTATGGGAGGGTTCGGGCAATGTCGCCGCGCTGGACGTTCTGCGCGCGCTCGCCAAACAGCCGGCGACACTCACCGCGTTCCTCGACGAGGTCAAACTGGCCGCCGGCGCCGATTCCGCGCTCGATACCGCGATCGGCCGGCTGGAGACCGAGTTCACCGACCTCGACACATTGCCGCATCGTGCCCGCCGGATCGTCGGCGATATGGCCCTGGTGCTACAGGGTTCGCTGCTGGTCCGCTACGGGCATCCCGCTGTCGCCGAAGGTTTCACCCGCTCCCGGCTCGGGGGCGACCGCGGCGACGTCTTCGGCACCCTGCCGGTGGGCCTGGACACCGGCGCGATCATCGAACGGCTGACTCCGAAGGTCGGCTGACCACCGGAGGAGAACTGGTTTCGGGCTGCGACGGGACCGCAGACCGGCCTCACTGCGGCCTTACCGGGTTCTCTTCCACGAGACCATCGGCGAAGGCCTGGAACTCGGCGCGGAACACTTCGTAGCGCGCACGGATGGCCGCGCCGGGCCAATCCTGCGGCAACAGGTCCGGCGGTAGCACCGGATCGTCGAGGAGATGGCGTACGACCGCTGCCGCGACTTCGAAACGGGCCCCGATCGCCTCGGCGCCGTCGAGGGCACCGAGCAATTCCCGGGCGCGGCGGGCCCACCGGTCCGGCGCGAACAGGCGGCCGGCCAGTGCGACGGCCGGTTCCTCCGGTCGCCCGGTGAACAGATCCACTCGCTGCCGGGCCGCTTCGGGGAGGTCGGCGGCGATATTGTCCGGGCGGCACCAGACGCCTTCGCGGAGTTCGCCGAACCGGGCCAGCCGCAAGGTTTCCCGGAATGCGGCGCGATCGGTGGAATCGGTGGCGCCGACGGTCACGACCGCGAGGATCCATCCGCCCTGCCACGCGCGGAGGTCCGGCGAGATCGCCCGGTCCTGCCGCCGCTGGCGTTCGGCCAGCCGTTCGGACAGCCGGTAGGTCGCGTCGGCACCACGTTCGAGATCACCGGCGGCGACCATCCGGGTCAACGCGGCCCGCACCGCGGATTCCTGTAATCCCAGCCCCGCGCCGACCCGGACGATCCAGCCGGCCGGGGCCTGCGCCGGATGCGATCCGAGCAGCACGCTCAGGATCGCCGAACGCGCGGTGAGCGCCCGGACCCGGGCGGGAGACGCAGACATGGGCCGATCGTATCGACCAGGCCACACCCCGGACGTCCACGCAGCGACAGCAGGCGCCGGCCGGCGGCGACGGCTCCGTTGAATCACCCCACCCGATGTGAGAGAATTCAATGGTAATCCTCTCACTCATTCAGGGGGTCGAGATGCCGCGCCCAGCGTCGACGAAGCCGCACACACCGCAATCCGATGCGGAACCACGCCGCAGAAATATGGCCGGCCCGGGCGCACTGCTCGGCGGACCGGCGAATGTCATCATGCAACTGAGCCTGGCCCCGGTCGGCCGCGGCGTGGTCGAGAGCACGGTCGACAGCGGGCGATTCGATCTCCACCCGCGCAAACGCGGGCGCACCACGCTGACCTACCTCGCCGTCGCCATGCTCGGAACCGACGAGGAGCGCGAGGCATACCGTGCCGCGACGAATACGTCCCATCGGCATGTGCGCTCGCGACCCGGCAGTCCGGTGGAATACAACGCGTTCGACCCGGAACTGCAACTGTGGGTCGCGGCCTGCATCTACAAGGGCGTCGTCGATTCGGTGACCTACCTCTTCGGTCCCCTGAGCGACGCGGATGCCGACGAGCTGTACCGCGAATCGGCCCGATTCGGCACCACCCTGCAGATGCGCCCGGACATGTGGCCCGCCGACCGCGCCGCATTCGCCGAATACTGGGAGCGCAAGAGCGCCGAAATCTCACTGGACGACGAGGTCAAAACCTATCTTCTCGGCCAAGTTGTCGATCTGGGCCCCTACGGCCGGCTCGAACAGCTGGCCTTCCGCCGGATCAACAGGTTCTTCACCACCGGATTCCTGCCACAACGTTTCCGCGACGAATTGGGCCTGGACTGGGGCCCGCGGCGCCAGCGCGCCTTCGAGCTGGTCATGCGCGGTATCGGGTTCGTCACGGCGGCCGGCCCCGAACAGTGGCGAATGTACCCGCTGAACCGGCATCTCGCGGATATGAGAAGGCGCCGCGAGCTGGGCAAACCTCTTGTCTGACCTCAGCTGCACCGTGGGGGCGTGTCCGGCAGATCGGACCACGACCGGCCGGAGACATCCGCCGGACCGGTGCGGGGCCGGAATCGGCCGGGTATGCGCCTGCCAGGGCGGGCATACAACGGCCTGCGCCGGCGCGATCCCTCGTGCCGGCCGAGCATCACGCGACTCCCCCTACAGCACAGCCTCTCTCGATGTGGCCCGATCTGGTTCCGCCGTCAGTTCCCGGACGCACCGGCAGGTCCGAGATCCAGGAACACGGTTTCCCCGTTGGCGTCGTCGAGCCCATCGTTATCGGTGACCACGTACAGGTTCCCATTACCGCCGACAGTGAGACCCTCGACTTTTTCCTGAACGAACCCATTGGTGGCCTGTAGATCCGGCAGCAGATCATGCAGCAGCGTCTTCGGCAGCACCTCCGGGACTTCGCCGGCTGTTGCCACACCGCCGCCGGCCGGGATATCGATGCGGTAGATCGCTTTGAGAGCTGCGTCGCGGCCGTTCAACTTATCGCGTTCGAGCACCAGCAATCCGCCGTCGTGCACAGCGATTTCGGAGAGCCCGATCCAATCCCCTTCGGCGTCGGTCTTCTCCAGCCGGTAGCCGAACCATTCCCACTCGCCGCTCGCCGGTGTGTAGCGACCGATCCGGGCGACGCCGTTCGGATCACCCTCGAGTTCGCGCTGCAACACCATCCAGATCGCGTCACCGTCGACCGCGACTCCTTCGAGCCCCTGACCGCCCAGCCCGGCCGCGATATCGGCGGGTAACGCGACCCGTTGCTCGATACTGCCGTCCGCGGCAACAGTGACCAGCTCGTTTCCAGAGCCCTCTTCCCCCTCGACAGCCAGTACGAACCCGCCGTCGGGCCGGGCCGACAACCCTTCGATATCGAGGGCGACCGGTGCTCCGTTCTCGGTGATCGCCAGCTCACGATCGATGACCGCGGGCGAATCCGTGATGTCCACACCGAGTATCCGCGCCGGGCCGTAGGCGTTATCGGTTGCGGTGAACAGCCGGTTCGCATCGGCGGGGTCGGCGGACAAGGCGCCCAGCGCACCCCATCCGATCGGGGTGCCGTCGACCTCGGCCGCGACGATCGACGGGAACGCCGGTGTTCCCGCGCCCGCCGCGAAGGCGTCGCCGAATCCGTAGATGTTCACGGCGGCGCGCACCCGGGCCTCGGCGTCATCGTTCTCCGAGGCGATCACCAGCAGATCTCGCTGCGGGACGGGCACGATCCCTTCCGGGCCCGGGGTGGTCGGCAGGAGCTGGAGAAATTTCGGGGCGGTGACATCGCCGATGTCGTACACAGCGACGAAATTGCTGCGTTCCGCGGCGACCAAGGCGACCGGCCGCCCGCCGACCTCGGTGATCGCGAGTCCCTCCGGCTCCGGGCCCTTGGCTTCGGCACGCCCTTCGGTATGCAGGCCGGTCTGCACGGCGAGCTGTTCGAACGAATTACCGGCGTCCCACACCACCGCACCGGTCGCGGCGTCGAAGATCGACCAGCCGCGGGCGCCGCCCTTCCAGTCCCCCTCGTTGGCGGTGGCCAGATGGTCGTCACCGATCCAGCCGATCGCGTCGGGTTCGCGGGGACTGCCGGGAACCGATCCGGTCTGGTCCAGCACACCGTCTTCCGCAGTATCGACACCGTCCACGGCCACCGACCCGGCATCGAAAATCGAGGTCACCTCGCCCGTGGTTCCGTCGATCACGGCGATCCCGTTGTTCTCCTGCAGCGTCACCGCGACCTGACCGCGGGAGTTGATGCTCACGTATTCGGGTTCGAGATCTTCGGGGGTATCCAGGCCCGCGGCCCGCGCCGCCGCCGTATCGAAATCGACCTTCCGCGCCGTCCACGCATCCGGCGCACCGGTGAGATCGATCAGTTGTACGAATCCGGTCGGCGGCTGCGGCAGATCCCCTTCCTCGCCACCGGCCGGGGTGAATTCCTCGTCGCGCTGATTCTCCATCGCGATGGCGGCAAACGCGCCGTCCGGGCTGATGGCGATCGAATCCGGTTGCCCATCGAGATCGATACTGTGCACGCGACTACGGTCGGCGACCCGCACGATATCGACACGGCCCGAGGGCTTCGCGTAGTCATCGCCGGTGGTGTCGACCACCACCAGCACGAACTCGCCGTGCGCGACCACCGACGTGGGCTGATCGTCCGCATGTCCCAGCTCGGCCACCGAGAGTGTGCCCAGGCCGGCGGGCCGGGCCGGATCGCGGATATCCAGGAATCCGATACGTTTGGCGGTGGCATCGGTGTAGATGACGGTATTGCCGTCCGGCGTGACCGTGGATATCTCCGCGACCGTCTCGGTATCGGCAGCTTCCCCGGCCGGGCGGTTCAGGTACACGGGATACGTGGCCGCCCGGTGGTAACGCTCGGCGTCCGGCAGTCGCCACGCGGTCGACGAACCGGCTCCGTCGTGCTCGTCGCCCGAGCAGGCGGCGGCCAACAGTGTTACGGCGGCGGCTACTGCCACCACTCGGCTCGTCTTCGACGTCGTCATAGGTCCTCATTCAGCTCTGCCAGGTAGTCGCGTGAGCTTGACGCGACCAGATGAGCCGTTCGAGACGCTTCGGTGAAGACGCGGAGACGGTCAAGCGTCCAACAAGATGGCGCACTGCGACGTGCTTGACTGGAAGGGTGCGGAAACGGACTCGGATCGCCATCGCCGCCACGCTGCTGTTCCTGCTCTGGGGCGAGTGGACGAACTGGCGCGCCTCCCGCAGGTTCACCGGGACCGCTACCGGTGGCGCCGAAGCCGTCCTCGTTCTCGGCTACCGGAACAGCGGCACCCGCGCCAACGCCATGAACCGCTGGCGCGTACGAGCGGGCCTGCGATCCCTCGATCCGGCGGCTGCCGGCAGCACGCTCGTCCTTTCGGGCGGAGCCTGCGCGGGACCGCGGTCCGAGGCCGCGCTCATGGCCGATTACGCAATCGATATCCGGGGGTACCGCGGCGAGCCGGTACTCGAGGAGAAGAGCCGCAGCACCTGGCAGAACGTCGCGTTCGCGATTCCGTACCTGGAGGACGCAGACCGGATCAAAATCGTGTCACTGCCCGTCCACGCCGAGAAAGCCCGGCGGTATCTGGCGGACCGCCTGGCCCGGGGTTCGGAGTATCGGTTCGCGGAGTGGATCCCGTTGAAGCCGCTGGTGACCCTCTACGCGCTCGCGAAGCACCGCCGCGTCAGCACCCGCATGTAAATTGCTGGCCCCCAGGCGTTTACGTCATTCAATCGATCATCTCGCGGTGACGCCGCGCTGAGATCACCTCCGGCCGCGTGACACACTCGAAGGGTCCGACCATATGACGAGAAAGGTCAATGTATGCGTAAATCCATCCGGCTGTTCGGCTCTACCGCGGCTCTCGGTATCGCCGGTCTCGTAACGGTACTGGCTGCGCCGGGAGCCGGTGCGGAGGTCACCGAGGTGAAAGTCGCGGCCGGACCGGAAGGTCTGCGGGTGGGTTGCAGTTATACGGTGACGGCTGCGGTCGACGCGCCACCCTCCGAGGCGGGCGAGGTCACGATCATCAACAGTGGGGGCGGAGTACCGGGCGGTGGTGTGCGTCTCGGCCAGGCCACCTACCACCCCGAGAACGGGACGGCGACGTTCGCATGGACGCCCGAGCACACGGGTCGCCAGAACATCACCGCCCAGCAGTTCACTCCCGGGCAGTACACCTCCGCGAAATACATCGAGGTCGATGTGACCGGATACGGCGTCGGCGCCGGCAGTACCTGTCTGCCGCTCCCCTGACCCCGAGCGGACCGGCCGCACGCAGCGAGGCCGGTCCGCTCGGGCCGGCGAACCGGCCGATGGGTCAGAACTGGAAAGCGGTTCCGTAGCCGGTGGTTTGGGCAGCGCCGCCCGGGGTTCGGGCGTCGACGGTGACGAAGGGCATGGCCGAGGCCGGGGAGAGGCACCCGTCGATATTCAACGGGGTGTCGGCGTGCGCGAAGGTGAACGGGAAGGTCGTCTCCGGCGTCAGCTCGGTTTCGCCGACGACCACCGGCGCCACCGTCCCCGGCGCCAGATTGACCCCCACTTCGCCGGCGAGCGCCGATTCGACTCCGACGCTGGGCTCCACACCGACGAGCGGCGCGACCGTGACAACAGGTGCGGCGCCCTCCTCGAAGGTCGTGGCGACCTCGAGTTCCGTATAGGGCGCGATCGAAGCGCCGCCACCGATTTCCGGGACGATCGCAATCGACATGCCCTCGGAGACATCCACCGCGCAACCCACCAGATATCCCACCACGATCCGGCCTCCCTGCAGCGCCGGTGTTCCGTCCAGGGCGACCGAGAAGTTCCCGGAAACCTTGGTCGCGTGGCTGAACGGGACACCCGCCGCGATATCGCCGGCGGGGACCGAATTCGCCGAATCCACCGATGCGACCAGGTGCATTCCGCCGACATCGACCTGGCCGGGCGCGGCACGGGCCGGGGTGCCGAGCACGGCAGCGGCCGCGGCCACTGACGCTATGGTGATCGCTGCCGCGGTACGGGAATGCTTGCGGTTCATCGCGCTCCAGTCGAGTGGGCACAACAACGGAACTTGGCAAACGGACCGGCATCAGCGAGTCGAGCCCGGGTACGGTGCCTCCGCCGGCGCTCCGGCGTCCGCACCGGTAGGCGAGCCGATCTCCGTCTCACTCATGCCCGATGAGCAGCGCACACGGGCGACAGTGCCCGGCGTGTGCAGACCGGAAGGATACCGGCTGCGCAGCGCAGCGGGTGGGGTCGCTGCGGCGAGTCGCCGACAAATCCTGACCGGCGCGGTCCCGCCGGGCCCTCGTCAGTGGGCGCCGAGCGCATCCAGGATCATCGGGCGGGCGGTGGTGATGGCCCGCTCCCAGTAGGGCCAGGTGTGGGTGCCGTTGCCGATATCGACTCGCGCCGGGATACCCAGGGACGCGACGCGGTCGGCGAAGATCCGGGCGGCGGTCATGGCCATCGCCTCCAACCCCATCGCGTTCAGGGTGTTCCCCGCCCCGTACGGCACATCGGGAAGCCCGGGAACGCCGTTGCCGGCCGACACGTATATCGGCAGGCCGCGCAACAATTCGGCCTGCACGGTCGGATCATGGCGACGCCATGCGGGATCACTCGGCGGCCCCCACATGGCGTCCACATCGAACCGGCCCTCGTCCCACATCGCGGCGCGCACCGCCTCGTTCCACATCGGGAAGGTCGGATTCACGAAACCGGAGAAGGAGCCCGCGAACCGGAACTGGTCGCGATGGTGCGCGGCCAGCGTCAGCGCTGCCCCGCCACCCATGGAGGCGCCCACGACGGCGTTGTTCGTGCGCGAAACCCCGTACCGCGCCAGATAGGCAGGGAGTTCCTCGGTGAGGAAGGTTTCCCATTTGTACGTGGTGGTCTGCCCGTTGGTACCGCTGGGCCGATACCAGTCGGCGTAGAAACTGGAATGCCCGCCGACCGGGAAGACCAGCGTCACATCGTCGCCGGCGAACCGTTTCAGGACATCGGTATCGCTGACCCATTGGCTGTGATCCTGCGGCGCCCGCAGGCCGTCGAGCACATAGAGCGCCGAACTACCGCCCCGCGCCGCCCATTGCACCTGCACCTCGATCGGCCCCATACCGGACGGCACCACGAGCTCCTGATATCCGCCGGCCGGTGCCCGCAGCACCGGAGCGCGAACCGGCGCCGCGGCAACCACCGCACCACCGACCCACGTCGTCAGCAGTATCGCCGCGACAACCGCACCGAATTTCCGCAGCCACCCCCGCGCAACCGGATTACTCGCTCGCACTCCGTACCCCGTATTCAGTCTCGTTCGGTGCTCGCCGGAAACGCTACCCGAACCGGCGGCGATACACCTGCGAGCGGCACATGCACGACATGGCGAACCGGCTCACAGGCCTATCGGGTTCGGAGCGGATCACGTCGCCGGCCCGGCGGTTCGGCCGTGTCCGGCGAGCGCGACCGGACCGGCTCCGCAAAAATACGTGCGAGTAGCTCCCACACGCTGTGCATTTTCGCGTCGTGACGAGGCAGACTGACCCAAACGGAACCCGCAACCCCGCCCGACCGGGCTCGTGCTTGCGCAGGAAGGAGTCGGCGAGTGTTCAACCGCATCGCCATCGTTAACCGTGGAGAGTCCGCCATGCGGCTCATCCACGCCGCCCGGGATCTGTCCGCGGAAACCGGACAACCCATCGAAACGATCGCCCTGTACACCGACGTCGACCGGAACGCGACGTTCGTACGGGAAGCCGATGTGACCTACGACCTCGGCCCGGCGTCTGCCCGCCCGTACCTGGACCTGAAGGTCCTGCGCAAGGCACTGCTGGCGACGAAGGCGGAGGCCGCGTGGGTCGGCTGGGGCTTCGTCGCCGAGGATCCGGCGTTCGCGGAACTGTGCGAAGAGATCGGCGTGACCTTCGTCGGCCCCAGCCCGGACGCCATGCGCAAACTCGGCGACAAGATCGGCGCGAAGCTGATCGCCGAGGAGGTCGGCGTACCGGTGGCGCCGTGGAGCCGCGGCGCGGTCGAATCCCTCGACGATGCGCTGGCCGCCGCGAGCGATATCGGTTACCCGCTGATGCTGAAGGCGACCGCCGGTGGTGGCGGCCGCGGTATCCGCGTGATCACGAACGAGTCGGAGCTCGCCGACGCCTACGAACGCACCCGGCAGGAGGCCGTGCGCGCGTTCGGCAGCGGCGTGGTGTTCCTGGAACGGCTGGTCACCGGCGCCCGGCACGTCGAGGTCCAGGTGATCGCGGACGGCCAGGGCACCGCGTGGGCGCTCGGTGTGCGCGACTGCTCGGTGCAGCGGCGCAACCAGAAGATCATCGAGGAATCGGCCTCGCCGGTGCTGAGCCCCGAGCAGACGGCCGAGCTGAAGGCCTCCGCCGAGCGGCTCGCGATCGCGGTCGACTACCGCGGCGCGGCGACCGTCGAATTCCTCTACCACCCCGGTGAGCAGCTGTTCGCGTTCCTGGAGGTCAATACGCGGCTGCAGGTCGAGCATCCGATCACCGAATACACCACCGGTTTCGATCTCGTGCGGGCTCAGCTGCATGTCGCCTCCGGGGGCAAGCTGGAAGGTGAGCCGCCGGCCGAACGCGGTCACGCCATCGAGGCCCGGCTCAACGCCGAGGATCCCGACCGTGATTTCGCGCCGGCCCCCGGCCGTATCGCGCACCTCGACCTGCCCGCCGGACCCGGTATCCGCGTCGATACCGGCGTCAGCGAGGGCGATACCATCCCGGCCGATTTCGATTCCATGATCGCCAAGATCATCGCCTTCGGCAGCAACCGTGAGCAGGCGCTGGGCCGGCTACGCCGCGCCGTCGCGCAGACCCGGGTGATCATCGAGGGCGGTGCCACCAACAAGAGCTTCGTCCTCGACCTGCTGGACCAGCCCGAGGTCATCGACGCCGGCGCCGATACCGGCTGGATCGACCGGGTGCGCGCCGAAGGCCGGCTGGTCTCGCACCGTCACTCCAGTGTCGCCCTGGCCGCCGCCGCCATCGACGCCTACGAAGAAGAGGAGCAGGTCGAACAGCACCGGCTGCTGTCCACCGCCGCCGGCGGCCGCCCCCAGGTGCAGCACGACAGCGGCCGGCCGCTCGACCTGAAGTTGCGCGGCGCGAGCTACCGGGTGCGGGTCGCACGGATCGGTGCGCACCGGTTCCGGGTCGGGATCGAGGCGGGCACCGATACCCGCACCGCCGACGTCGACCTCGAACGTTTCGACCGGCACACCGGGCAGGTCGTGGTCAACGGTGTGCGGTATCGCCTGATCACCGGCACACACGGCCCGGTTCACCTGGTCGATATCGACGGCGTGACCCACCGCATCAGCCGGGACGAAGGCGGCGTCGTCCGCTCCCCCGCCCCGGCGCTGGTGGTGGCGACCCCGCTGGAAGCCGGTGCCGAGGTCGAAGCCGGGGCCCCGGTGCTGGTGCTGGAGAGCATGAAGATGGAAACGGTGCTGCGCGCACCGTTCCGTGGCCGGGTGAAGGAGATCGGTGTCTCCGTCGGCACCCAGGTGGAGACGGGTGCGCCGCTGCTGCGCCTGGAACCGCTCGCCGAGGACGACGCCGCCGGGGATACCGCGGCCACCGTATCGGTCGAGCTGGACCTGCCCGCCGAATCCGCCCAGGTCCTGCCGCATGAGCAGATGGCCCGCGGCCGGCAGGATCTGCGCAGCCTGCTGCTGGGATTCGATGTCGACCCGCACGACGATCGCCGCGTCCTCGACGACTACCTCACCGCGCGCCGCGCGGCCGTCGCCGATAATCACCGGCCGCTCGCCGAGGAACTCGAGCTGATGCAGGTGTTCGCCGATCTGGCCGAACTCAGCCACAACCGGTCGTTCGACGACGACGGCGGTGGCCGCAGCCATGTCCACAGCGCCCGCGAATACTTCCACACCTATCTGCAGAGCCTCGATGTCGAGCGGGCCGGGCTGCCGGAATCGTATCGGGCCAAGCTCTCCGCGGCCCTCGGCCACTACGGCGTCACCGAACTGGACCGCACTCCCGCCCTCGAGGCGGCGGTCTTCCGGATCTTCCTCGCCCAGCAGCGTCCCGCCGATACCGTCGAGGTCATCTCGACCCTGCTGCGCGAATGGCTGCGCGAACCGATGCCCGACGGGGTGCTGCGCGAACCGGTCGGTCTCGCCCTGGAACGGCTGGTGGCGGCGACCCAGGTGCGGTTCCCGGTCATTGCCGACCTCACCCGCGGCCTGGTCTTCGCCTGGTACGGCCAGCCGGTGCTGCGCCGCAACCGGGCCCGGGTCTACACCGACACCCGCAAGAACCTCAGCTACCTCGACGCCAACCCGGACGCGGCCGACCGCAGCGAACGGATCGCCCAGATGGTGAGCGCCACCGAACCGCTGGTGCGGTTGCTGGGGCAGCGGCTCTCGCGTGGTTCCGCCGACAATACGGCGATGCTGGAGGTACTGACCCGCCGCTACTACGGCAACAAGGACCTCACCGATGTCCGCACCCGGCAGGCCGGCGGCTGCACCTTCGTCGTCGCCGAACGTAAGGGCGTGAACCTGGTCTCGACCGCGGTGAGCTTCGATTCCCTCGCCGATACGGTGCGCGGGCTGGCCGAACTGGCCACCGGAACCGCCTCCATCGAAGCCGATATCTACCTGTCCTGGGAGAACCAGCCCGAGGACTTCGAGAGTATGGCGGCCGCGCTGCACGAGGTGCTGAATGCGCAGCCACTGCCCAATCTGGTGCATCGGATCACCGCCACCGTCGCCGGCAGCGATAACGCGGTCATGCACCACCACTTCACCTTCCGCCCGTCGGCCACCGGCCTGGACGAGGAACACCTCATCCGCGGCCTGCACCCGTATATCGCGCAGCGGATGCAGATGAAGCGGCTGCACAAGTTCGATCTCACCCAGCTGCCGTCCTCGGACAACGAGGAGGTGTACCTGTTCCGGTGTGTGGCCAAGGAAAACCCGGCCGACGAGCGTCTCGTCGCATTCGCCCAGGTACGCGACCTCACCGCGCTGCGTGATCACGACGGCCGGCTGATCACCCTGCCGACCGCCGAAAGCACCATCGCCACCTGCCTCGATTCGATCCGGCGGGCGCAGGCCGGGCGGCCGGCGGCCAAACGGCTGCAGACCAACCGCATCGTGATGTACATCTGGCCCACGATCGACGTCACCCGCGGCGAGCTGGAGAAGATCGTCGAGCGGGTGCGCCCGACCACGGTCGGCGCCGGGCTGGAGGAAATCCTGCTCATCGCCCGCCAGCCCGATCCAAAAACCGGTGAACTGGTCAAACTGGCGTTGCGGATCACCTTCGACGCGATCGGCGGCACCCAGGTCGTCGTCGGTGAGCGTTCCGACGAACCGGTGGAGCCGCTGGACGAGTACCGCCAGAAGGTGCTGCGCGCCGCGGGCCGCAACGCGGTGTACCCGTACGAGCTGACCGATCAGCTCGGCGCTTTCACCGAATACGATCTCGACGCCGACCACACGCTCGTCCCGGTCGACCGGCCGAAGGGCCGCAATACCGCCGCGATCGTCGCCGGTGTGGTGACCACCCCGACCGACCGGTACCCCGAGGGCATCACCCGCGTGGTGCTGCTCGGCGATCCCACGAAATCGCTGGGCGCGCTGTCGGAACCGGAATGCCGCCGCATCATCGGCGCGCTCGATCTGGCCGACCGGATGCAGGTTCCGCTCGAGTGGTACGCACTCTCCTCCGGCGCCCGGATCTCGATGAGCTCCGGGACCGAGAACATGGACTGGGTGGCGGCGGCGCTCAAACGCATCGTCGAGTTCACCCAGGACGGCCGCGAGATCAATATCGTGGTCGCGGGTATCAACGTCGGCGCCCAGCCGTACTGGAACGCCGAAGCCACCATGCTCATGCACACCAAGGGCATCCTGGTGATGACACCGGATTCGGCCATGGTGCTCACCGGTAAACAGTCGCTGGACTTCTCCGGCGGCGTCTCCGCCGAGGACAACTTCGGTATCGGCGGCTACGACCGGGTGATGGGCCCGAACGGCCAGGCCCAGTACTGGGCGCCGAACCTCGCCGCCGCCCGCGGCGTCCTGATGTCGCATTACGATCACACCTACGTCGCCCCCGGTGAACAGGCCCCGCGGCGGGCCACCACCACCGACCCGGTGGATCGCGATATCTCCGATTTCCCGCATGTCCTGGCGGACAGCGGTTTCACCACCGTCGGCGAAATCTTCTCCACCACCGCCAACCCGGACCGCAAGAAGCCGTTCGATATCCGCACCGTTATGCGGGCACTGTCCGACCAGGACCACGATGTGCTCGAACGCTGGGCCGGTATGGCCGACGCCGAAACCGCCGTCGTCCAGGACGTCCATCTGGGCGGTATCCCGGTATGCCTGCTGGGTATCGAATCCCAGAGCATTCCGCGGCGCGGTTTCCCGGCGACCGACGGCCCCGACACCTACACCGCGGGCACCCTGTTCCCGCAGTCGTCGAAGAAGGCCGCCCGCGCGATCAACGCGGCCAGCGGTAACCGCCCGCTGGTGGTCCTGGCGAACCTGTCCGGGTTCGACGGTTCACCGGAATCGATGCGCAAACTGCAACTCGAATACGGTGCCGAAATCGGCCGCGCCATCGTCAATTTCGACGGGCCGATCGTATTCTGCGTGATCTCCCGCTACCACGGCGGCGCATTCGTGGTGTTCTCGAAGGCCCTGAACCCGAATATGACGGTCCTGGCCATCGAAGGCTCCTTCGCCTCGGTCCTCGGCGGCGCCCCCGCCGCGGCCGTCGTATTCGCCGGCGAGGTGGGCAAACGCACCGCCACCGACGCCCGCGTCCGGGACCTGGAACAGCGCGCGGCGAACGCGGGCGGCACCGAACGCGCCGCCCTCACCGCGGAACTCGACGAACTCCGCTCCTCGGTCCGCGCCGAGAAGCTGGGTGAGGTCGCTGCGGAATTCGACGGCGTGCACAGCATCCAGCGCGCCGTCGAGGTCGGGTCGGTGGACGCCATCATCCGCGCCGCCGAACTCCGCCCCCGCATCATCGAAGCCATCGAGGCGCGGCTCCGGTGATCTGATCGAGCGGTGCACGCGGCAACCGGTGCACCGCTGAAGTCCCGCTGATGCCCTCGCCGACTCGGGTCGGCGAGGGCATCTCTCTCATCGAGGTACCGATGCCACACGCCTGCGCTCAGCGGCACCGCATGCCGGGGCTCGGTTCAGACGAACCGCCAGGCAGGCTCGATTACCGAGGCGGCAGAATCCCCTGGCCGTTCATCACCAGGCCGCCGTTGACAATGGCACCGACGAGGCAACCGGGCAGGGCACCCACGATCAGAAGGACGAGCCCGATCAGGGCGCCGATCCCGCACCCGATAGCCGCGCCCAGGATGAGCGTTTCGTTGCTGGCGATATCCTTCAGCGGCGCCGCCGGCACCGGCCCACCGTTCGCGGCCGCTGCGGGACGGTCGATGGTCAGGGAGGTTCCGGCCGCGTCCACTTGCGCATCGAGACGGACCTCTTGGCCCGCGACCTGATACACCAGCGGTACCTCTTCCAGCACTCGGCCGTCGGCCGCGACGACCTCGACCGAATCCGCGGTGACCTCGAAATTACCCGATGTCAGGGTGGTGGTCGCGCTGGAGCGGTCCGGCGACCACGCCATCGAGTACCCCACATTCCCGCCCACTTGCCCGGCTACCGGATGCGCCATATTCGCCTCACCGTGTGCCGTACCGGCCATGACGCCGACGGCCGCGGTGGAAAGCAACGCCGTTGCGGCGATTTTGGCGAATTTCATCGTGTTTGCCCTATCTGTGTTCGAAGCGCTGATCGATCGTGTGGATGATCGCATACCCGAACGGATTCATTACCGAAATCCCCTCCACCGCTTCATGATTTGCGTATACGAGACATCCTGTACCGCTGGCGCACACCTCGGCGGAAGCCGGGCTGCACCGATTCGATGATGACCAGATCTGGGTTTCGCCTGTGTAATTCGGCGGCGATATCGTCCAGCGATATCGGGCGCAGCAAGTTTTCCGGCATGGTCACCGGATGGCCGGTGACGAGCTTGTTGATCGGGCCGTGGATCCATCTGGGCCAACGCCTTTCGGCGAGCTTCGGGTTGGGCTCGACCAGTTCGATGGACAGGTATCTCATGTTCGGGTCGATCTTCGCCGTGGTCACATGCACCCGCGATATCGCAGACCAAGGGATACGGCCGAACGGCCTGAGCACCAGCCCATCATCGTCGACCGCCACAGCGGGCGAAGGCCTGATGTAGTAGCTCAGTCCCATCAGAAGCCAGAGCGCACCCAGGACAATCGGAAACACCACAGGGAACGTCAGCGACGGGCCGGCGGACATAGTCGCGTGCAGTAACGAGCCGGTCGCGATCCCGATCAGGCCCAGCACCATCATCGACACTTGGACGCCCGGCGAAACTCGAAATACTTTCGGCGGTGCTGAATCCTGCTGATTCACGCCTTCGACTGTAGTGTTCACTGTCCGGGAAAGTCGGTCACTTGGAAATCGGGCTGCTTCACCGCGCATAATCGGGTGCTCTATGAGCCTCACCCCTCGCGGCGGTACCCGCGTTGACCGCCGAGTTTCCGCGCTCGAGCCACCACTGCGCGATCAGCAGCGGTATCGTCCAGCCCAGCCACGCCACGGTCCCGCCGACGGCTTGGCCGAACAATTCTTCGCTGCCGCGGAAAGTGGTGACGAGCTGCGGTTCCAGCGCGATACCGACCAGCACTCCCCACACTCGGTTGGTGATGATCGATACGGTGAGCGCAAAGCTGCGGATCATCCACCGGCGGTGGTCGGCGAAACGGCGCCGGCGGGCTGCGCGGAAGCCCTGCAGGGTGCAGCCGAGCCAGATGACGGCGAGCAGCAGGTTGCTCGCCATGGCGACCGGACCGAACGGAGTCGTGGCACCGAGGACGAGTGCCGCTGCGCCGGCGGGCAGCACACCCGCCAGAACGTAGATGCGCCCGGCATACCGGTGTACTGACGGATACTTCCGGCGGAACCGTGGCCATACCTGGATACAGCAGGTGAGCATGGCGATCGACCCGAAGATCACGTGCGCCACCAGGAATGGGTAGTGCACGGCCACGCCGGGTTGCTGAACTCTGGACAGAGCAGGGTCGAGAGTCAGATACCGGGGTAGCGAGATCGCGACGAACAACACCGCCACAGCCGCCAACGGGAGAATCCAGGGGCGGCGCCACCAGCGGGGACCGGTTGGTGGTACCGAACGGTGTCGGCGCACTTCGCTTAACGTGTCGTCGGTAGTCACGAATCGACGGTAGGAATCCCGGGCGCGGACGCACATCACTCCCGGGAGCGGTCCGGGGCGCCGCAATGCGATACCGCAGTCCTACTCAGAGCTACCGGTTATCTACCAAGACAACATCCTGGTCGCGACCTCGTTCAGCGATTGGTTTCCAGCCTGCGCCGTGATCAGCACCGCGGGTACAGGCCCGGATCAGTTTTCGCGCGGCAGCAGCTCGGTAGCGAAGCGATCGAGGAAACCGTCCGACACCGCACCACCCGCAGGTACCACGACGAACTTGCTGAGCCCGGCCGCCAGGTAGCCGTCGATCAACCGGTGCAGATCCGGCCAACCGCCCGCCACCAGGTCCGTCGGATCGGTCTCCGGCCGCTGCTGCCGGAGCTGCGCTGCCAACCGGTCCGGGATGCCGTCTTCCGTGATCAGCAGGGTGATGCCGAAATGGTCTGCCTCGATCTCCCGGGCTGCCGCGGCCGCCGCTGTATTGATCGCGGACACTCCGGCGGCGGCTTCGGCCGGGGTCAGGAAGCT
Organism: Nocardia carnea; assembly: GCF_029868325.1. GTDB lineage: Bacteria > Actinomycetota > Actinomycetes > Mycobacteriales > Mycobacteriaceae > Nocardia > Nocardia carnea_C. The sequence continues at coordinate 4,163 of NZ_JARWNW010000233.1, read as the reverse complement.
GCCCAGCCAGCCGTCGCCGTGGCGGCCGATACGGCGGAACGCCGCCGGTGCGCGTCCACCGAGCCAGATATCGGGTGGGCGGGCGGGTCGTTTTCCGATCCCGGCGCCGCGCACCGAGAAGTGTTCACCGTCGAAATCCACTTCGTCGGCACGCAACACCGCACGCAGCAACTCCAGCGATTCGTCGAAAACGCTGCCGCGCCGGCCCATGACCGGGAACAGATCGAGCTCGTTCGGCTGCGCCGGTTTCAACCCGAACACCGGCAGCACCCGTTTCGGGGCGAGCAATGCCAGCGAGGCCAGCTGCTTGGCGACGAGCACCGGATGGCGGCCCGGCAGAATCGCCACCGACGTGCCGACCTTCAGACGTTCGGTCCGTGCGAGCGCGACCGCCATACCGACGAAAGGGTCGACGGCCTGGGAATGGACGAGTTCGGAGAACCACAGCGAATCGACACCCGCGCCTTCCAGCCGATCCACCAGGGCCGGTAGGTCCGCTGGGCCGGTATCCGAGCCGGTCCCGATACCGAAGCGGATCTTCACCTGGCTCTCCTTCGTCAGCGGATACGTTCCTGGCACAACACACGCTCGGGGGTAGGAATTCCGGCCGGGTTCCGACGGGCACGGAACACGGCAGCAGTCCCGGGAGCGGCCCGCAGGCGCCGACGGTTCCCGCGCCCGTAGAAGCAGATCAGCCGGCGAGGGTCTGGCCCGGTTGCAGCGCCGGTCCGCAGCCCTCCGTCTGCTGCTTCTCTACCAGCGGCGGGATTGCCGTAGCCGCGTAGTCGCGAAGTTGCCCGAGTTGGTGCTGACTGTGCACGACGTCTTTGCGGACCCAGTCCTCATCCGGCACGGTGGGATCCTGGGAGCGTTGCAACACGTAGTAGTCGCGGTTGACGCGGGCGTCGCTGGTGATGTTGTTCTCCAGCCACGGCCCGTGCGTATGGATGAAAGTGGGCCGCAGCTCCTCGAATACATAGTCACCGAAGGTGGTGCGGTCGTTGCCGGCGATGATGTCGGCCATCCGGGTGTGGGTGAGCCCTGCCATATCGATCAGCTGCAACCGTGAGGTCAGCGCACTTCCACCCATATCGGGGGTGAGCAGGGTGCCGTGCTGGATCCGCAGGATATCCGCGTAGCCGTTGAACAGGCGGCCGAACCGGAGGGCGATCCAGCACACGGGCACATCCTCGTCGGCACTGTATGCCGCGGATTGTCCGGCGAACGCACAGCCGGACGGGATCGCGGCAGCGATCAGTCCCAGCGCGACCAGTGCGCGCCCGTGTTTACGCAGCTGCGCTGCCAACTGATCTACGGAAAGCACGAGAACGACCGCGCCGAGGGTCCACGCCGGGGTGGCGAACCGGAATTGCGCCATCCAGTCCGGTTCCAGCACGCAGTAGGCGATCACCGCCAGAATCAGCGGCACCAGCAGCGCGACAGCACCGTCACGCCACCTGCCCGGCGGCCACAGCGCGAGCCCGCCCACGACAATGGCCGCCGCGACCGCGGGAACACTTACGTACTGCACCAGCTCCCCCACTCTGGCCAGGTCGTATACGGAGGGCAGGGATTGATGTTTGGCGACAGCGGTATTCGGAACCAGCCTGCCGAACTCGACGATGCGCCACAGCAGGTAGCCCCCGAAGGGGATCGCGAAAGCGAGACCGGAATACAGTCCGCACCGGAGCGCCGCGGGCCAGGTAGCGCGGCGCATCAGGATCACCGAAATCAGCGGATACGCGGCCAGGTAGATCAGGCCGTCCGGGCGGGTCAACGCGGCGAACGCGGCCAGCGCACCGGCCGCCACCGCCACCGCGGGTGTCCACAACCGACCGTCGAGCACGGCCAGGAAAAGGTGGACAGCCAGGACACATACCGTCAGTGCGAACAACGCGTTCTCGAGGCCCGAAAAGCACCAGATCACGAAGGACGGGATCGCGGCCAGGACAGCGCCTGCCGCAAAGGTCGCCAGTGCGGGCCACCGGGATACCCGGCGGGCGGCGGCATAGCACGCGGCGAGGATCCCCATACAGCAGAGGAGCGCGACAGCCTTCGGATAGAGGGCGTAATCGGGGATGCCGAAAATGGCACCGCGGTCGAAGAGACCACACCATTTGCCCACCGTCAGCACGAAAAGCCAGGCCGGGTTGGAGAACCCTTCCACCGGCGCGGCGCCGGGCTGCAACACCGGCCCGAACCCCTCGGCCACACTGCGCGCATACGCGAAAGTGATGCCCGCATCGTCGACGATCCAGCTGCCGTACTCGGCCGCCCGCCATCCCAGCAGCACAGCACCGCCCAGCACGGCGGCCAGCGGAGCCGGCCACGACCGGCCACGGCGCTGCGGCGCTTCCTCCGAGATCTCTACTGCACCGGGTAATTCCGCCGTCAGCACTACAACACCCCTCCGCTTGCCCGTGCTCGCCCGGCCATGAGAAGGCCGACGCCGCACGATGGGCCACCTTGCCGATTCCGGCAGCGGATAGCAAGCGGGAGGGGGAATTTCCTGACGCGCTCGATGGACGGCCGCGCTACCACGGGCGACGGTTGAGGGTCAGGCGAGAGCCAAGAACAGTTTCTCCAGTTCGGCTTCGGTCATCGCGCCGTCTTCGGCCGACTCTCCACTCAGGCATTCGCGCAACCCGGTGGCGACAATCTTGAATCCGGCCTTGTCCAATGCGCGGGAAACGGCCGCCAATTGAGTGACGACATCTTTGCAGTCCCGGCCTTGCTCGACCATCGAGATCACTCCAGCGAGCTGGCCGTGCGCGCGGCGCAGCCGGTTGAGTACCAAAGCAATGGTGTCTTCGTCGCCGACCATGACTGTTCCTTCCTCGAACTCCAGCTCGAACTATACCCCTAGCGGTATACCCGCCCGGGGTGCTGCCGCTCCGACGAGCCGCCGCGTTTCGTGTCGACCGACTCGCGTTTTCCGTTTGCGCCTTACCGAGCGCACACCGAGGTCAGCGGCCGAAGAGTGACGCGAAGAACCCCGTTTTCCCGGAGGGGGCGGAGTTCCCGGCGCACTCACACCTATCAGAGGGGGCAACAGATCGCATCACGCTGTCGACGTGTGAGCCGCAACCACCCCAGGTGGTCTTCGAGCAGGTCGAGCACTTCACGGGGTAACACATGGCAGTCCTCCAAAGGTCGCTGACGGTTTTCCATACACCCGCCGGTTATATACCCCGGGGGGTACTTGACATACCCTAGGGGGTATATGCCACGCTGTCCACAACGCGCTCTGGGAAATCGACCATACGGAGGAAACGCGATGATTCTCGAGCAGTACTACCTCGAGTGCCTGTCACATGCTTCGTACCTGATCGGCGACGAGAGCACCGGTCGCGCCATCGTGGTCGACCCGCGCCGGGACGTCACCGAATACCTCGACGACGCACAGCGCCTGGGCCTGACGATCGAAGGTGTGATCAACACCCACTTTCATGCCGACTTCGTTTCCGGGCACTTGGAACTGCTCGAGGCGACCGGCGCGTGGATCGGGTTCGGTGCAGCCGCCGAGACCGACTACCCCATCCGCCGCCTCGCCGACGGTGAGCACCTTCGCCTCGGTGAGACAGACCTCGAAATCCTGTCCACCCCCGGGCATACCTGGGAATCGATCAGCGTGCTGGTGCGTGAGCGTCCCGGCGCCACCCCCACCGCGGTTCTCACCGGAGATTCGCTGTTCATCGGGGATGTGGGCAGGCCGGACCTGGTGAACATCGGTGACAGCTCCAGCTCGGATCTGGCCAAGGCGATGTACCGCACCGTCCACGAGAAGTTGCTGACCCTGCCCGATGTGGTGACGGTCATGCCGGCGCACGGCGCCGGTTCGTCGTGCGGAAAGAATCTGTCCGCGGAACTGACCTCCACCATCGGCGAGCAGCGCGCGACGAACCCCTCGGTACAGCCGATGAGCGAGGAATCCTTCGTGGCGTTGATGACCGACGGTCAGCCCGCGGCGCCGGCGTACTTCGCTGTCGACGCGGGGCTGAACAAGACGACGCATCCATTGCTCGATCGATCCCGCCGCATTCCGGAACAGACCCCCGATCAGGTCCGGGCCGAGCTCGCGGCGGGCACCCGGGTGGGGGGCCCCCCCCCCCGGACGGCGCGAGGACCCCCGCCCCCCCCCCGCGCCGGGGGGGGGGGGCGGG
>NZ_JARWNW010000232.1 GCF_029868325.1 Nocardia carnea | reverse complement strand
AACCCCCGGCCACAAAGGGGGCAAAAACCCCGCGCCCCTACGGCGCGCCAAAGATACTGTGATCTACCCCCCTACTACTCAGTAGGGCTATCCGAGTTCCCGCATTGTTGGCAGACTGCCTACACTCGCCCGGAGACATACATGTCGACCGGGCGCGGAGCCCGCGTAGCGGATCCGAACCCACGGAAGCGGAGCCCACGAAGCGATCCGACCCTTTTACGGACCGGCGGACCCCGATCCGCGGGAGCGGAGCCGAGGCGCGGCCCATCCCGCACAGCGACCACAGAGATTGCAACAGGAGGCTCAGTGCCCAGCCATGCCAGCGCGCGGATCACGAAGGTACTCGTAGCTAACCGAGGCGAGATTGCCGTCCGCGTTATCCGGGCAGCCAAGGACGCCGGTCTCGGCAGTGTCGCGGTTTACGCAGAACCCGATGCCGACGCGCCTTTCGTCAAGCTCGCCGACGAAGCGTTCGCCCTGGGCGGGCAGACCTCGGCCGAGTCGTATCTCGTCTTCGACAAGATCCTCGATGCCGCGGCCAAGTCCGGCGCAGATGCCATCCACCCCGGTTACGGCTTCCTCTCCGAGAATGCCGACTTCGCCCAGGCCGTCCTCGACGCCGGGCTGATCTGGATCGGGCCTTCCCCCCAGTCCATCCGCGACCTCGGCGACAAGGTCACCGCCCGGCATATCGCCGAGCGCGCGAACGCGCCGATGGCGGCCGGCACCAAGGATCCGGTCAAGGATGCGACCGAGGTCGTGGAGTTCGCGAAGAAGTACGGCGTTCCGGTTGCGATCAAGGCGGCGTTCGGTGGTGGCGGTCGCGGTATGAAGGTCGCGCACACCATCGAGGAAATCCCCGAACTGTTCGAGTCGGCCACCCGTGAAGCGGTTGCCGCGTTCGGTCGTGGTGAATGCTTCGTCGAGCAGTACCTGGACAAAGCCCGCCACGTCGAGGCACAGGTCATCGCCGATAAGCACGGCAACGTAATCGTCGCAGGCACCCGTGACTGCTCGCTGCAGCGCCGCTTCCAGAAGCTGGTCGAAGAGGCCCCGGCCCCGTTCCTGACCGACGAGGTACGCGCCGAGATCCACGCCTCCGCCAAGCGGATCTGCAAGGAGGCCGGTTACTACGGTGCCGGCACCGTGGAATACCTGGTGCAGGGCGATACCGTGTCGTTCCTCGAGGTCAACACTCGCCTTCAGGTGGAGCACCCGGTCACCGAGGAGACCTCCGGCCTGGACCTGGTCCGCCAGCAGTTCCGGATCGCCAACGGCGAGAAGCTGGAACTCACCGAGGATCCGGCCCCGCGCGGGCACTCCTTCGAATTCCGGATCAACGGCGAGGATGCCGGCCGCGGCTTCCTGCCCGCCCCCGGCCCTGTCACCGCGTACTCCGAGCCGACCGGCCCGGGCGTGCGTGTGGACTCCGGTGTGGTGGCCGGCAGCGTGATCGGCGGACAGTTCGATTCCATGCTGGCCAAGCTCATCGTCACCGGCGAGAACCGGACCCAGGCGCTGGAGCGGGCGCGGCGTGCACTGGCCGAATTCCATGTGGAGGGCCTGGCCACGGTGATCCCGTTCCACCGGGCGATCGTGGAGGATCCCGCCTTCGTCGGTAACGGCGAATCGTTCGACGTCTACACCAAGTGGATCGAGACCGAATGGAAGAACACGGTCGAGCCGTTCACCGGCGGCGCCCCGGTCGAGGAGGACGGCGAACCGCGTCAGAAGGTCGTGGTCGAGGTCGGCGGCCGTCGTGTCGAGGTCTCGCTGCCGGGTCAGTTCTCGGTCGGTTCGGGCGCCCCCGCGGCCGGCGGTGCGGTGCGCAAGAAGCCGAAGCCGCGTAAGCGTGGCGGCGCGGGCGGCGGTGCTGCCTCGGGTGATGCGGTCACCGCGCCGATGCAGGGCACCGTCGTGAAGGTCGCCGTCGAGGAAGGCCAGTCCGTCGAGGCCGGGGATCTGATCGCGGTACTCGAGGCCATGAAGATGGAGAACCCGGTCAACGCACACAAGGCGGGTGTGGTCACCGGCCTGAATGTGGCGGCCGGCGCCGCGATCACCCAGGGCACGGTGCTCGCCGAGATCAAGTAGGGCCGGACGCGGTCGCGTGCCCCGCGGTTCACCGAGAACGGGTGAGCGACCGTATGCCGACAGCCGGGCCAACACTGAATGCACAGTGTCGCGGAGCGGGTGCGTGGTCGAGATCACGCACCCGCTCCGGCGTATGGTGACCTGGTGAGCGCAGTATTACCGACGGTCGCGGAGGTGATCCACGGCCGTTTCGCATCCTCGAGCCGATCCGACGGCCATCGACTGGTGCTCGTGATCGAGGGCGGCGGCAGCCGCGGCGTGTACTCCAGCGGAATGGTGCACGCCCTGGAGGATCTCGGGCTCGCCCAGATATTCGATGCCGTCTACGGCACCTCCGCGGGCGCCATCAACGCGGCCTGGCTGCTGTGCGGACGAGCGGGGCGCGGAGTGAAGGCCTGGACCGACGCTGCGATCATGCGCCGGGCGATCGATCCGGCGCGGATGCTGCGCGGCCGGCCCGCCTTCGATCTGAACTATCTCGTGCACAAGGTCTACGACGGCCTGCACCCGATGGATTTCCCCGCGATCCTGGCGAACGAGACCACCTTCCACCCCATCGCCACCGATATCCGGACCGGTCTACCGGTGGATCTGCACCCGTACATCGTGGACAAGACAACCTTGAAGACGGCGCTGCGCGCCTCCTCGGGACTGCCGCTGCTGGCCGGTCCCCCGGTCGCACTGGGCGGGCGCCGATACTTCGACGGCGGGCTGGCGGAGACGGTGCCGGTGCGCACTGCCCTGAAGAACGGGGCGTCCCACGCGCTCATTCTGCGGACCCGCCGCGCCGACGAACGCCGCCCGCCCGCACCACGGCTGCACAACCTGGTGGGCGGTACCTATATGCGGCTGAACGCCCCCGGCGCCTACCGGGCGTGGAAGGAACGCCCCGGTCAGCAGGCGGTGGAGGATGGGGCCATTTCCGAGATGGGAGCGGCGGCGCAGCAGATCCACCCGCCCGCGGGGGCACCGGATATCAGCAGCATGGAAACCGACCCGGGGATGCTGGCCCGCGGTATGGCGATCGGCCACCGTGCGGTCACAGAATTCTTCGCCGGGCTGAGCCTCGTCGCCGCCGAACCCGGCTGAGCCTCGGTCGCCGCCGAGTATCTCGAAACCACGGCCCGGCCCGGCGCACCTCGGTGTACCGATCATGCCCGGCGCGGTGTTCGTACGCTCCGCCCGCCGTGCCGACCGTGCGATTCCCCGCCGGCGGCGCCGCGCAGCCAGACCTCGCCGTCATGAGCTGTCAGCGACCGGCCCGCAGGCCCCATTCCCTCGCTCGTCCGGATGCCCGGTCTACGCCCGCCGGAAACCGGTGCGACCCCGGCGATCGTGCCCGGGCCACCGGCGGTCGGAAACGCCCAGCCCGCCCGGCAGACGTGATCGGACCCACGGGCCGCTGTCCGCGACCTACGCGATCAGTCGAAGCGGATGCCCTGGGCGAGCGGTAGGTCACTGGAGTAGTTGATCGTGTTGGTGGCCCGGCGCATATACGCCTTCCACGCATCCGAGCCTGATTCGCGGCCGCCGCCGGTATGCTTCTCGCCGCCGAAGGCACCGCCGATCTCCGCGCCCGAGGTGCCGATGTTGACGTTGGCGATACCGCAGTCGGATCCGTCCGCGGCCAGGAAGCGTTCGGCCTCCCGCTGATCGGTGGTGAATATCGCCGACGACAGTCCCTGCGGCACGCCGTTGTGCAGTGCCAGGGCGGTGTCGAAATCGTCGTAGGTGAGCACGTACAGGATCGGGGCGAAGGTTTCCTCGCGCACGATCTCGGTCTGATCCGGCATCCGGACGATCGCGGGATGGGCGTAGCGGGCCGCGGGGCCGACGCCGTCGACCGTGACCTCGTGCCCACCGCAGACCAGTTCGCCGCCGTCGCGGCGGGCCAGCTCTATTGCGTTGCGCATCCGCTCCCAGGCTTCGGGCCCGCTGAGCGGGCCTACCTGGACACCGGCGTCCAGCGGGTTTCCGATACGCAGTTGCCGATAGGCGCCGGCCAGGCGGTTCAGGAGTTCGTCCGCGATATCGGTGTGCACAATCAGCCGGCGCAAGGTCGTACAGCGCTGGCCCGCGGTGCCGACCGCCGCGAAAACGATGCCGCGCAACGCCAGGTCGAGATCCGCAGAAGGGGTGACGACGGCCGCGTTGTTGCCGCCCAGCTCCAGCAGGCAGCGGCCGAAGCGGGCCGCCACCCGCGGGCCCACCTGGCGGCCCATCGCGACCGAACCCGTGGCACTGACCAGCGCTACCCGGTCGTCGTCGACCAGTTGCGCCCCGGCCGCACCGGTGCCGAGGACGAGCTGATGGATTCGCGGGTCGGCCCCCGTGGCACGGGCAGCCCGGCGTAACAGGGCATGACAGGCCCATGCCGTCAGCGGCGTCCGGTCCGACGGTTTCCACACCACGGTGTCGCCACAGACCAGGGCAACCGCGGTATTCCACGACCAGACCGCGACAGGGAAGTTGAATGCCGAGATCACCCCGGCCACGCCCAGCGGATGCCAGGTCTCCATGAGCCGGTGGCCGGGCCGTTCCGAGGCCATCGTGTAGCCGTAGAGCTGCCGGGACAACCCCACCGCGAACTCGCAGATATCGATCATCTCCTGGACCTCGCCCCGCGCCTCGGCCGGGATCTTCCCCACCTCGAGGGTGACCAGTTCGGCGAGTTCGTCCTGGTGGCGCCGCAACAGGACGGCCAGTTCCCGGACCACCGCCGCGCGTTGCGGCGCCGGAACGGTGCGCCAGTCGCGGAAGGCCGCGGCGGCCTCCTCGATCGCGGTGTCGATCTCGGCGGGGCTTGCGGGCCGCAGCTCGGCGAGCACCTCGCCGGTGATCGGGCTGTGTACCGCCATCTCACCGGTGGGTGGCGGTTCGATGCCCAGCGCATTCAGCAGGGCGGGTACCCGGTGGGCAAGCCGGACGGTTCGGGTCTCGCTGTCGATCTCGGTCATCGCGACCTCCTCGGGTTCGGCCGGACGAAATACGCTGTGCGAATGGCACGGCCGGAGAATGAACGTTCACAACTCCAGTTCCGGCGGTGTGCCCGCTACGTTAGCCTTCGCTGATGGCGGAAACACCGGCAAAACCGACCCTGGATGAGATCGATCGCCTGCTGATCCGGGAACTGATGGCCGACGGCCGGGCGACACTGTCCAATCTGGCCGAGAAGGCGAGCCTTTCGGTATCCGCCGTGCAGTCGCGAGTACGCAGGCTCGAGGCGCGCGGTGTGATCCGGGGCTATACGGCCGATGTGGATCCCGAGGCGCTGGGACAGTTGCTGTCGGCATTCGTCGCGATCACTCCTCTCGATCCGTCGCAGCCCGATGACGCGCCCGCGCTGCTGCAGCAGGTGCCGGGTATCGAGGCCTGTCATTCGGTGGCGGGCGAGGAGAGTTACATCCTGCTGGTCCGGGTGGCCTCCCCCAGGCATCTGGAGCAGTTGCTGCAGCAGATCCGGGCGACGGCCAATGTCCGTACCCGAAGCACCATCATCCTGCAGACATTCTACGAGAAGTAATTGATAACGTAACAAATCCTTCTTGTTATGGATCTGTCAGGAAAATTTCCCAGCATCTCGATTCGGGCTCCCGTACCGTCGGGACTGTGACCATCGAACTGGAACGATCCGGCTCCGGCGGTGACACCGACCGCATCCCCGCGACCCGCGTCCACGAGACGCTGTCGGCGCATATGCTCGCCGACGGATTCGATCTGGTACTGGACCTCCCCGCTTCCTACGGCCGCCACCTGGTGGACGCCCGCGACGGCACCGACTACCTCGATATGTTCGGGTTCTTCGCCTCCAGCGCGCTCGGCATGAACCATCCGGCGCTCGCCGGGGACGCCGCCTTCCGGAACGAACTGATCACGGCCGCGGTGAACAAACCGAGCAACTCCGATATCTACACCGTCGAGATGGCCCGGTTCGTGGACACCTTCGCCCGGGTACTCGGCGACCCCCGGCTACCGCATCTGTTCTTCATCGACGGTGGAGCACTGGCGGTCGAGAACGCGCTCAAGACCGCGTTCGACTGGAAAAGCCGGCACAACGAGCTACACGGCCGCACCGCACTGCCCGGCCGTGAGTCCGGCGTTCTGCACCTGACCGGCGCGTTCCACGGCCGCAGCGGGTACACGCTGTCGCTCACCAATACCGACCCGGTGAAGACCGACCGTTTCCCGGTTTTCGACTGGCCACGGATCGAAACCCCGTGGCTCGGTGGGTCCGGCGATATCGACCGCGCCGAACAGCATGCGCTGGAACAGGCCGCACGTGCCTTCGGGGAGCGCCCGAACGGAATCGCCTGTTTCCTGGCCGAACCCATCCAGGGCGAAGGCGGCGACCGGCATATGCGGCCGCAATTCCTGCAGGCGATGCAGCGGTTGTGCCACGCCAACGATGCGCTGTTCCTCCTCGACGAGGTACAAACCGGGGCGGGCGCGACCGGAACCCCCTGGGCCTACCAGCAATTGGGGCTACAGCCCGATGTGGTCGCGTTCGGGAAGAAAACCCAGGTGTGCGGCATCATGGCAGGCGGCCGGGTGGACGAGGTCAGCGAGAACGTCTTCACCGTCGGCTCCCGGCTCAACTCCACCTGGGGCGGCAACCTGGCCGATATGGTGCGGTCCCGGCGGATACTCGAGGTCGTCGAACGCGACGGGCTGATCGAACGCGCGGCGGTACTCGGCGAACACCTCCAGGCACTACTGCGTGAACTCGCGCAGCGGCATCCGGCGGTCACCGACCCGCGCGGGCGGGGCTTGATATGCGCGATATCCCTGCCCGAGCCCGGTTTCCGCGACGCGGTACTCACCGCGTTGCGCGAACAGGAACACGTCCTGATGGCCGGGACCGGATCACGCGGTATCCGTTTCCGGCCACCCCTGACCGTGGAGCCCGCGGAGTTGGAAGCGGCGGTCGCCGCTGTGGACCGGGTGCTGCGAGACCTGACTGAGTGATCGACCGGCTGTGGCCGGCCGGTGCGGTAAGAGGTTTCGGCGATCAGATCGCCCGGTCGCCGGGCTCGGGCCGTAACCCGAGTGCGCCCTCCACGAACCGATGCACCGCATCCAGCCCGGCCTCCAGAGCAGCACCGTGGCCGGGCCTGGACCAGCCGGATATGCGCGCGCTACCACCCGATTCCGGCGCAACCACGATCTCCGCGACCAATTCCGCCGTGACCGGATCGCATACGGCCCAGGAGAAATTCGACTCGTCCGCCCATTGGGCATTCCGCCTCGACACATATTCCGGATCCGTTATCCCGCCCTCCTGTAGCGCGGGCCGATCATCTATTCGTTCGTCGGCCCGCAGCGCACGCAGATACCACGCTCCCGCATTGATCTCGATCGGCTCCATCCGCCCACCCTGGCACAGAGCACAGCGGCATCGGCGCTCTCGGTGCTGCCGGTCACGCTGTGCGGGCCGGCGGGTCACCATTAGGGTCGGAGTACAGTCCGGGCGCCGCACGGCCCCGGACCACCGCGCCCGCCGGGACCCGCGGCGCGACGGTGACAGGAAGGATGGGCATGGCTGGGCAGCGACTGGGCCCCTACCGGCTCGAGCGGCTGCTCGGGCAGGGCGGTATGGGCCAGGTGTGGCTGGCGCACGCCGATCCCGTGGGCGGACGGCAGGGGCGGACGGTCGCGTTGAAATTGCTGCCCGCCGAGCTCGCGGCGGACCCGACCTACCGGAGCCGGTTCGAGCGGGAGGCCGAGCTCGCCGCCCGCCTGCACGACCGGCATCTCGTATCGATCCACGCACACGGTGAGCTGGACGGCCGGCTGTTCATCGAGATGGAGTACGTCGAGGGTGAGGATCTGTCGCGGATCCTGCACCGTGGTCCGCTGCCGCCGGAGCGGGCCGTCGATATCGTCACGCAGACAGCGGCGGCGCTGGACGCCGCGCACCGGGCCGGTTTGGTGCACCGGGATGTGAAACCGTCCAATATCGTCATCCGGCGCGACGGCTTGGTTTACCTGATCGATTTCGGTATCGCACACGGAGCCGGCAGTACGGCGCTGACCGCATCGGGTCTGGCGGTGGGCACCTGGGCGTATATGGCGCCGGAACGGTTCACCGGTGACACCGACGCGCGGGCGGATATCTATTCGCTGGGCTGTGTGCTGTTCGAATGCCTCGCCGGTATCCGGCCGTTCGGCGATACCGATCCGGCCCGGCAGATGCACGACCATCTCACCACCGCCCCACCCAGTGTGCGGGCACTGGTGCCGGGTATCCCCGAGCGGCTGGACGCGGTGATCGCCCGCGCGCTGGCCAAGGAACCCGGGGACCGTTTCGCGTCGGCCGGTGAGTTCGCGCGGGCCGCCGCCGCGACGCTGGGCCTCCCGAGCCCGCCTGCCGCACGCGCGCCTGCCGAACACCCCGGAATCCACCGCTACGAGCTCGACGCGGGTCCAGCGGGCACCCGTCGATACGAAGCACCGGCCCGGCCGGCCACTCGCCGGTACGAGGCCCCGGTGCCCGCGGGCACACCCGGCCCGAATCCGAGCACCCGACGTTACGAACCCGGTGCGGAACCAGCGGGCACGCGCCGATACGAGGCGGCCACGCCGCCCCCGGGAACCCGTCCCTACACCGGCCTCGCCGCGGCCGGTGCCGCGCACGGAGCGGCCGGGCCCGGTCATCCACCGACCCGGGCATACACCCGGCTGGAAACCGCCCACGCCCCCGGCGGCGCACCGCCCGGTGGCGAAATGGCGCATGCGGGAGCCCGGCCGGTCGCGCCGGCCCGCCCGGCGTCCCGCCCCTCGGCGCCGCCCGCACGGCGTACGCCCCGAGCTCGTCCGGCTCCCCGGCCCCGGCGGCGCAAGAGCCGCTTGCGCAGGCTGCTGCTGTGGTTGGTCGTGCTCGTGGTGATACCGCTGCTCCTGATCGGCGGATGTATGGCGGCGCTGGTGAAGGGTGTGGGATCGATCGAATTCTTCTCCGGCGACGACCGGCCCACCGCGTCCGCGGGAACCGAGGTCCGCGACGGCAGCTTCGAGTTCCTTGTACGGAATGTGGAATCCGATGTGCCCACCATCGGTTTCGACCGCGCCCAGGGCATGTTCGTGGTGGTGAGTTTCACCGTCCGCAATATCGCGCCCGAGCCGAAGACCTACACCCCTCTGGGCCAGGAACTGCACGATACGGCCGGCGGCAAGTTCGGCCCGGACGTGACGGCCACCGCGCAGCGCGCCGCCACTGCCGCGGCCCCGCGCACACTGCAGCCGGGGGAATCGCTGGGTACACATCTGGTGTACGAGGTGCCGGCCGGATCGGTGCCGGCGAGTATGACCTTCCGCGATTTCCCGTTCTCGCTCGGTACATCGGTCGCGCTGGGCTGACGCTGCCGGCATATCGCTACGCCAGAACGATTCAGTCGCGATGCCGGGATCCGGCGTCAAGATCGCGTAGTCTGGATGGTGGCGCGGCATCCAGGCCGAGCAGTCGGGCAGCTTCTCTGGTTCGCCGCTCCGGGCCCACCAGCACCCGTGCGCCCGCCGGTGGTTCGAACACCCGGTCCACCAGCGCCGCCCGTCCCGCCGGGGTGAGCGGCTCGCCGGCCGGGAAACGTGCCGCCTTCAGCGCCGCGGTACATCGTGGGAGATCAACTCGAGTTTGCGAACACCAGGCACCGTCGCAGCACAGAAACACCGAACTGTCACCGGTCGCCGGCTCGGATCCAGAGTCGGCTCCCGGCCCGTCGTGCCCCCGCGAGCAGGAGGTGATCGAGGAATGACAGATATTCTGATTCGTGCCGTGCCCGGCGCAATAGTCGACGAGATAGACCGGCAAGCTCATGCGCTCGGGATATCCAGAACAGCGTTCCTCCGCCGCCGGCTCGACCGGGAATTCCGGCCGGTGGGCGGGGTGAGCACCGCCGATCTGGTTCGCCTCGCCGAGTTGATCCGCGATTTCGGGACGCCCGAGATCACCGACGAGGATCCCGAACTGGTCGACGGCAGCCTGCCCTGAAGGCCGGGGCGTCCACCGGCAACTGTCGGTGGACGGGTGCAGACTGGAATCCATGACCGAGTTCTCCGCCGCCACCCAGCAGTGGTTCGACGGTGCGTTCCCCGCGCCCACGGACGCTCAGCTGGGTGCGTGGCGGGCCATCTCGGCCGGTGAGCACACCTTGGTGATCGCGCCCACCGGGTCCGGTAAAACCCTCTCGGCGTTCCTGTGGGCCATCGACAAGCTGGCTCGGGCCGACCCGCCGGTGGCCGGCACGTCCGTGCTCTACATCTCCCCGTTGAAGGCGCTGGCGGTGGATGTGGAACGTAATCTGCGGTCGCCGCTGGTGGGGGTACGCCAGACGGCGCGGCGGCTCGGGCTGCCGGCGCCGGAGATCAGCGTGGGCGTCCGGTCCGGGGATACCCCGGCGCAGGAACGGCGGCGGTTACAGCGCACGCCCCCGAACATCCTGATCACGACCCCGGAATCGCTGTTCCTGATGCTCACCTCCGCGGCCCGGGAGACGCTGCGCGGGGTCCGGACGGTGATCGTGGACGAGGTGCACGCGATCGCCGGGTCCAAACGCGGGTCGCATCTGGCGCTCTCGCTGGCCCGGCTGGATACGCTCACCGAACGGCCCGCCCAGCGGATCGGGTTGTCAGCGACGGTGCGCCCGCCCGCGGAAGTGGGCAAATTCCTGGTGGGGCCGGCCCCCATCACCATCGTGTCGCCGCCCGCGCCGAAAACCTTCGATCTGTCGGTACGGGTGCCGGTCGAGGATATGACCGAACCGGGTGATTCCGAGCAGCCCGGTTCGCTGTGGCCGCATGTGGACGAGTCGATCGTCGAGCTCGTTCTCGCCCACCGGTCGTCGATCGTCTTCGCGAACTCCCGGCGCCTGGCCGAACGGCTCACTGCCCGGCTGAACGAAACCTACGCGGGGCAGCTCGGAGAGGGGCCGGAAACCGACCATGCCCCGCCCGCTCAGCTCGGCCCTTCCACCGAGGTCACCCACGGCGCCGAACCGCTCCTCGCTCGCGCGCACCACGGCTCGGTGAGCAAGGAGCAACGAGCTCTCATCGAGGACGATCTGAAGAGTGGCCGGTTGCGCTGCGTGGTGGCCACCAGCAGCCTCGAACTCGGTATCGATATGGGGGCCGTGGACCTGGTAGTCCAGGTCGAGGCGCCGCCCTCGGTGGCCAGCGGGTTACAGCGGATCGGCCGCGCCGGGCATCAGGTGGGCGAGATCTCGCGCGGGGTGCTGTTCCCGAAACACCGCACCGATGTGATGCACTGCGCGGTGGCGGCGCAACGGATGCTGGCCGGGCAGATCGAGGAACTGAAGATTCCCGCGCATCCGCTGGATATCCTCGCGCAGCAGACGGTGGCGGCCTGCGCCCTGGAACCACTGGACGTCGACACCTGGTTCGATACCGTCCGCGGCACCGGAAGCTATGCGGCACTGCCGCGGTCGTCCTACGAAGCCGTACTGGACCTGCTGGCCGGGCGCTACCCGTCCGACGAGTTCGCCGAACTACGCCCGAGGCTGGTCTGGGATCGCGACGCCGGCACCCTCACCGGCCGCCCCGGCGCCCAGCGGCTGGCGGTGACCTCCGGCGGCGCCATCCCCGACCGTGGGATGTTCGCGGTGTACATGGTGGGCGAGAAAGCCTCCCGGGTAGGCGAACTCGACGAGGAGATGGTCTACGAATCGCGTGTCGGCGATGTGTTCGCGCTCGGCGCCACCAGCTGGCGGATCGAGGACATCACCTACGACCGCGTCCTGGTGACCCCAGCCTTCGGTCATCCCGGCCGGTTGCCGTTCTGGCACGGTGATTCGCTGGGCCGCCCGGCCGAACTGGGTGCCGCGCTGGGCGAATTCGTCCGCAAGGCCGGTTCGGATACCGCGTCGGGGGATTTCACCGCGCGCACGGCCGCCGCCGGGCTCGACGAGAACGCCGTCGGCAATCTGCGTGCGCTGCTGGACGATCAGCGCACCGCCACCGGCCGGCTGCCCACCGATCGCACCCTGGTGGTGGAACGATTCCGCGACGAACTCGGCGACTGGCGGCTGATCCTGCACTCCCCCTACGGTATGCCGGTGCACGCGGCGTGGGCGCTGGCCGTCGGCGCCCGGCTGCGCGAACGGTTCGGGGTGGACGCCTCCCCCAATGCCTCCGACGACGGTATCGTCGTACGGCTACCCGACACCACCGACGAACCCCCGGGCGCGGAGCTGTTCGTCTTCGAACCGGACGAGATCGACGAGATCGTGACCGAGCAGGTGGGCGGTTCGGCCCTGTTCGCCTCCCGGTTCCGTGAATGCTCCGCCCGCGCACTGCTACTTCCCCGCCGGGATCCCGGTAAGCGCGCGCCGCTGTGGCAGCAGCGGCAGCGGTCGGCCCAATTACTCGATGTCGCACGGAAATTCCCGGACTTCCCGATCCTGCTCGAAACAGTGCGTGAATGCCTGCGCGATGTCTACGATCTGCCCGCGCTGCGGGATCTGCTGGGCCGGGTGGCGCGGCGGCAGATCCGGCTGGTCGAAGTGGAGACGGCCACCCCGTCCCCCTTCGCCAACGCACTGCTGTTCGACTACATCGGCCAGTTCATGTACGAGGCCGACAGCCCACTCGCCGAACGCCGCGCGGCGGCGCTGTCCCTGGACTCGAGCCTGCTGGCCGAACTACTGGGCCGGGTGGAACTACGCGAACTGCTCGACGGCGACATCATCGCGCAGACCGAACAGGAACTGCAGCGGCTCACCCCGGAACGCAAGGCGCGCGATGCGGAGGGCCTCGCGGATCTGCTGCGCCTGCTCGGGCCGCTCACGGCAGACGAGGCCCGGCAGCGCTGCCGGGAAGACCCGGCGGACTGGTTCGCCGGACTCGCCGGTGCCCGGCGGGCCCTGGAGGTGACCTACGCGGGCCGGGTCTGGTGGGCCGCGATCGAGGACGCCGCCCGGCTCCGCGACGCACTGGGCGTTCCGCTGCCGATCGGCACCCCGGCGGCCTTCATCGAGCCGGTGCCCGATCCGCTGGGCGATCTGGTGGCCCGCTTCGCGCGCACCCACGGCCCGTTCGGTGCGGAAGCGGTCGCGCGGCGCTTCGGCCTGGGTACAGCGGTGGTCACCTCGGCACTGCATCAACTCGTGGCCGAGAAGCGGGTCGTCGAAGGCGAGTTCACACCCGAGACGGCGGGGTCGGAATGGTGTGACACCCAGGTCTTGCGCCGGTTGCGCCGCCGCAGCCTGGCCGCCGCCCGGCACGAGATCGAACCGGTTTCCACCGCCGCCCTGGCACGCTTCCTCCCCGACTGGCAGCACATCGGCAGCGGGGAGTTGCGCGGTATCGACGGCGTGGCGGTAGTGGTCGACCAGCTCGCCGGGGTACCGGTGCCGGCTTCGGCGTGGGAGTCGCTGATACTGCCCGCCCGCGTCCGCGACTACACACCGGGGATGCTCGACGAGCTGATGGCCACCGGTGAGGTCCGGTGGTCCGGGCACGGGATGATCAACGCCAAGGACGGATGGATCGCCCTGCACCCGGCCGACCAGGCTCCGCTGACCCTGCCGCCCCCGGATGAGCTGGAACTCGACGACCTCCACCTCACCCTGCTGACTGCACTGGGCGCCGAGCCCGCCGCGTGGTCGGCACCGCCCACCGGTACGGCCGCGGGACGCGGGACGGCAGCCGGGCAGGAGCTGGGATCGCCGGCGGAAGGTCCTGCCGCCGGACCCGATACAACCGACAGCCGACTCGAAACACCGTCACCGACAGGCTCCCTCACGGGCAAGGCCAGAGCCGACGGGCGGATCGGACCGTCGTCGCCGGCAAAAGGCTCCGCCACGAGGCGGGCTGAAGCCGACAGCCGACTCGAAACACCGTCACCGACAAAAGGCTCCGCCACGGCGCAGGGTGAAGCCGACGAGCGGCTCGAAATATCGTCGCGGACGGCGGGTTCTGCCGCGGGCGGGGAGGCAGTCGGCGGGCGGCCCGGGCCGGGCCGGGTTTCCCCCCTCGTGGCTCTGCGCGGTGGTGGGGGCGCCTATTTCTTCCGTCAGCTCGCCGATGCGACGGGCGTTCTCGACGACCCTCGGGTCGCGGCGGCGCTATGGGACCTGGTGTGGGCCGGGCTGGTTTCCGGCGATACCTTCGCGCCCGTGCGCGCGCGCCTCTCCGGGACGACCCGGGCACCGGCCGCGCACCGCACTCCCCGGCGTGCGCCCCGCGGGCGCGCCTATCTGCCCCGTCCGGCCATGCCGACCCGTTCGGGCCCACCGACCGTGGCCGGCCGGTGGTCGTTGCTGCCCGAGCGCGCTCTGGACAACACGGTTCGCGCCCACGCGACCGCGGACCTGCTGCTGGAACGCTACGGCGTGGTGACCAAGGGCGCGGTGCAGAACGAGGGGATGCCCGGCGGGTTCGCACTCGCCTACCGGGTTCTCAGCGAATTCGAGGACCGCGGCCGCTGCCGGCGCGGCTACTTCGTGGACTCGCTCGGCGGCGCGCAGTTCTCCACCACCGATGTGGTGGACCGATTGCGCTCCTTCGAGGGCGACCGGCGCCCGGCCGCCCCGGCGCTGGTGCTGGCGGCCTGTGATCCGGCCAACCCGTACGGTGCCGCCCTCGCCTGGCCCAAGACCGCCGGTGGGGCCGGCCACCGTCCGGGCCGCAAAGCGGGGGCGCTGGTCGTGCTCGTCGACGGCGAACTCGTGCTGTACCTCGAGCGCGGTGGCCGGACCCTGCTCACCTGCACCGAGGACCCGGCCGCCCGGCACGCCGCCGCCACCGCGCTGGCCGATCTGGTGCGTTCGGGCCGAGTGGATTCGCTGGTCATCGACCGGGTCGACGGCGAATCGGTGCACGGCAACACCTTCGCCGGTTTCCTGACCGAAGCCGGTTTCAGCGATACCCCGCGCGGCCTGCGTCTGCGCGGACGACGGTGACCGGCTCGGGCCGTCCGGCCCCTGCTCTCGTGCAGGCGCCGGTACCCGCCCCCTGGGTAGAAGGTGACGCGGCGCGCCGCCGGGCTCCCTGCCGGAACAATCACGGGATGACGCCGTCCGGTGACGACACGGTGGTCCATCCGCTTCATGGTGCTGCGGGCACACATCGGCCGGTACCGAACAGCCGTTCGCACGGCGCGCGGGTGTTCCGCTCTCTCCCCGCCGATGCTCGGGAATACCGGCCGGTGCCGGTCGTCCATTCCCACAAGGACAGGGAATTTCCCCCGAGCCGCGCCGGTGGAGCCACCCGCGAAGTGGAGGAGGACCATGCCGGAAGGTGATGTGGTGTTCCTGGCCGCCGGTCGGTTGCGGGCAGCACTGGTAGGCGAAACGCTCACCCGCAGCGATTTCCGGGTCCCCCGCTACGCGACGGTCGATCTGCGCGGGCAGGTCGTGGACAGCGTCGCCAGTTACGGGAAACACCTGTTCGTTCGCACCGAGACGGTCAGCATCCACACGCATCTGAAAATGGAGGGCAGCTGGCGGGTGTTCCACTGCGGCCAGCGCTGGACCAAACCCCGGGTCACCGCCAGGCTCGTGCTCGGCACCGACGAGGTGGAGGCGGTGGGATTCGATCTGGGGCTGGTGGAGGTGCTGCGGCGCGCCGACGAGCACACCGCGATCGACCATCTCGGCCCCGACCTGCTGGGCCCCGACTGGGATCCGGCCGTTGCCGTCGACCGGCTGGCGCGGCAGCCGGACACCCCGATCGGGCTGGCGCTACTGGATCAGCGCAACCTCGCCGGAATCGGCAATATCTACCGCAGCGAAGTCTGCTACCTGCGCAAGGTGCATCCGGCCCGGCCGGTCGCCGAGGCCGGCGACCTGCTCGCCCTCGTCAACGAAGCGCGCCGGGTCCTGTATCGGGCCGCTCATCAGCCGCCGTGGCGGCCGCTGGTCTACGGGCGGGCACGCCGCCCCTGCCAGCGCTGCGGTACCGCTGTCCGGGTGGAACTGCTGGGCGAGTCGGCGCCGCCCGGTGATCGGGTGAGCCGCCGGGAACGCGGAATCTACTACTGTCCGAAATGCCAGGTCATACCGGAATGAGCACGTAGTCTGTCGCATATCGGCCGTTGCCACTTCTGTGACGGTCGCCATGGGCGTGGTAATGATCGGCATCGTCGCGACGACACACGGGTACCGCACCGGAAGCAGGTCCCATGTACACCCGAACTCTCCACCTGGCCGCCTTCGCCGGCAAAATGTTGTCGGCGATATTGGCTATCGTGGCGACCGCGGTGTTCTGCTATTTCCTGCTCCACCCCGCCCCGGCCCCTTCGAGCACCACGCCCACACCACTCGGCCCCGCCATCACCACGGCTCCCGCAGACATCCCGCCTGCGGCACACTGACCGCCCGCCAGCCGATTCACCGACCACCCACAGCCGACCCCCGAGCGACCACTCGACGCAGTCGCCGACGTTGCGCAGCGCCCGATGACGGGAGATCTCCGTACACCAGGCGCCGGCCGTAAGGGTGCCGGCCCGGCCCCGTAGTGCCGCGAGCAGCCGCCGACGCCCACGCTATCCGCGGTAGCCGCCGCCTACGGCCCAGCGGACCACCGAAACCGGCGGCAACCGTTGAGGAGGCGATCGCCTGCTGCCGAACGGCCTGTGCATCACGGCGCCTGCCCATGGCACGCCAGACCAGGTCCCCGACGCGCCGTCACCGGCTCGGAAGCCGGGCACCTGGTATCGATGAGCGGAGACGACCCGCCCCCGTGGCCATTACATACACCCGATTGCAGGTCGCGCGCTGCCGTGGAGCTGCGGCGGGGCACGATCCGCGTTCAGCGTTCGATCGGCACCGGTTCCAGGATCTCCGGCCGGGGCTCCGGCGCGGCGACGCGCAGCGCGTCTGCGGAGGCGTCGTCGGGCTGGGTCTGTGAGCGCACCTCGGCGTCTACCCGGGCCAGGTAGGTCCGGACCTCCCGGCTCGTTTCGGCCTCGTCCCAGCCGAGCACCCCGGCCATCAGACCCGCCACTTCCTCGGCGCAGTCGGCGCCGCGGTGCGGGTATTCGATGGAGATGCGGGTGCGGCGGGCGAGCACATCGTCGAGATGCAGTGCGCCTTCCGCGGCGGCCGCGTACACGGCTTCCACCTTCAGGTACGAGGGCGCGGCCGCGATCGGCTGCCGTAGTTCCGGGCGGTCCGCCGCGAACGCCATGACCTCGTCGATCAGTGAGCCGTAGCGGTCCAGCAGATGCTTCACCCGGTAGGGATGCAGGCCGTACTCGTCGGCCAGTTGCACCGTCTGGTTGACCAGCGCGAAATACCCGTCGGCGCCGAGCAACGGAACTTTCTCGGTGATCGAGGGCGATACCCGGGCCGGAATGTCCTGCGCGGCCTCGTCCACCGCGTCGTAGGCCATCACCCGGTACGTGGTGTATTTCCCGCCGGCAATCGCGACCAGGCCCGGTGCGATCCGGGCGACCGCATGCTCGCGCGACAGCTTCGACGTGTCGTCGTTCTCCCCGGCCAGCAGCGGCCGCAGGCCGGCGTATACGCCGTCGATATCGTCATGGGTGAGCGGGGTGACCAGCACCTGGTTCACCCGTTCGAGCAGGTAGTCGATATCGGCTTTGGTGGCGGCCGGATGGGCCAGGTCCAGATTCCAATCGGTATCGGTCGTGCCGACGATCCAGTGCGCACCCCACGGAATGACGAACAGTACCGAGGTCGCGGTGCGCAGGATGATCGCGGCATCGCTGACGATCCGGTCCCGCGGGACCACGATATGCACGCCCTTCGATGCCCGTACATGGAACCGGCCGCGCTGCTGCGACAGTGCCTGCACCTCGTCGGTCCACACTCCGGCCGCATTGATCACCACATGGCCGCGGACCTCGGCGCTGCGCCCGTCCTCGCTGTCGCGTACCCGGACCCCGACCACCCGGTCCGCTTCGCGCAGGAACCCGACTACCTGGGTCGAGGTGCGGATCACCGCCCCGTAGTGGGCCGCGGTCCGGGCCACCGTCATGGTGTGCCGAGCATCGTCGACCACCGTGTCGTAGTAGCTGATCCCGCCGATCAGTGAATTCCGGCGCAGCCCCGGCGCCAGCCGCAGGGCGCCGTGCCGGGACAGATGACTCTGCCCGGGAACCGATTTCGCGCCACCCATGGTGTCGTAGAGAAACAGTCCCGCAGCCACGTACGGGCGTTCCCAGCCCCGGCGTGTAAGCGGATACAGGAAGCGCAGCGGTTTCACCAGATGTGGCGCGAGCCGCGCCATGGACAGTTCGCGTTCTTTCAGCGCCTCCCGAACCAGCCCGAATTCCAGCTGTTCCAGATATCGCAGGCCGCCGTGGAACATTTTCGACGAACGGCTGGAGGTGCCCGATGCCAGATCCCGCGCCTCCACCAGCGCCACCCGCAGTCCACGCGTCGCGGCGTCCAGCGCTATACCGGCCCCGACGACCCCGCCGCCCACCACGATCACATCGAAATGGTCCTTGCCGAGCCGGTCCCAGGCCGTGCGCCGCTGGTCCGGTCCTAGAAACTGTGATCCCGGCTGAATGGTCATGGGTTTCGACTCCTGGAGCGTTCGACGAGGTCGGCTGTGGTTCCGTGAGTTCGCCCTACAGCCTATGCGCAGATCCGCGCGGATCGGGCGCAGCGAGACACCCGTCACCGACATGCCCGGTTACGCTAGCCTCCTGCCATGCGCTATGTGGCCGCCATCGACCAGGGCACGACCTCGAGCAGATGCATTCTCTTCGACCGTTCAGGCCGGATCGCGGGTCTGGCGCAGCGGGAACACGAGCAGCTCTTCCCGAAGCCGGGATGGGTGGAGCACGATCCGGAAACTCTGTGGCGTAACACCGAATTCGTGCTCGGTGCGGCTTTGGACGAGGCCGGGGTGCGGGCAGCCGATATCGCGGCGGTCGGTGTCACCAATCAGCGCGAGACCACGGTGGTGTGGGAACGCGAGACGGGCCGGCCGATCCACAACGCCATCGTGTGGCAGGACACCCGCACCGACCGGCTGTGCACCGAACTGGCCGGTGAGCAGGGCGCCGGCCGCTACGCCGACCGCACCGGACTACCGCTGTCGACCTATTTCTCCGGACCGAAGGCGCGCTGGATCCTGGATACCGTTCCCGGCGCCGAACAGCGGGCCGAGGCCGGGGAGCTGTGCTTCGGCACCGTGGACAGCTGGGTCCTGTGGAATCTGACCGGCCGGCACATCACCGATGTCACCAATGCGTCACGAACGCTGCTGATGGATCTCCGGAGCCTGCAGTGGGACAGCGAGATCTGCGCGGAGATCGGCGTGCCGACGTCGATGCTGCCGGAGATCCGCAGTTCCTCGGAGGTCTACGCGGAGATCACCTCGGGACCGCTGGCGGGGATACCGGTCGCCGGCATCCTCGGCGACCAGCAGGCCGCGACGTTCGGGCAGGCGTGCCTGTCCCCCGGCGAAGCCAAGAACACCTACGGCACCGGGAACTTCATGCTGCTGAACACCGGCACCACACCGGTGTTCAGCGAACACGGCCTGCTCACCACCGTCTGCTACCGGCTCGGCGAGCAGCCGCCGGTGTATGCGCTGGAGGGGTCGATCGCCGTCACCGGCGCCCTCGTGCAGTGGTTCCGCGACAACCTCGGCATCATCGACGCAGCGCCGGAGATCGAGGATCTGGCCCGCACCGTGGACGATAACGGCGGTGCCTATATCGTGCCCGCTTTCTCCGGGCTGTTCGCTCCGCGCTGGCGGCCCGATGCCCGCGGTGTCATCGCCGGCCTCACCCGGTTCGTCACCAAGGCGCATCTGGCGCGGGCGATCCTCGAATCGACTGCGTTCCAGACCCGTGAGGTGATGGACGCGATGCGGGCGGACGCCGAAGCCAACGACTTGAACCTGGAATCGGTCGCGCTCAAGGTCGACGGCGGGATGGTCGCCAACGATCTGCTCATGCAGTTCCAAGCCGATATCCTCGACCTTCCGGTGGTTCGCCCGCTGGTCAACGAGACCACCGCCCTGGGTGCCGCCTACGCCGCGGGGCTGGCGGTCGATTACTGGTCGGGTACCGACGATATCCGCGCCAACTGGACCGCCGAAACCACATGGAACCCGGCCATGCCGGCTGCCGAACGCGAGTCCCGGTTGCGCGACTGGAACAAGGCCGTGGAACGCACCTACAACTGGGCGGACTGACCGGCCGCCGCGGGGACGGGCTCCACTGCCCGCGCCAGCCGGGCCACGGCCTCTCCCAGTACTTCGGGCGCGGCGGTGGTGAAACACATGCGCATGGCATGCGAGTACGGGGTGGCGACCGCGAACGCCTGCCCGGGCACGAAGGCGACACCCGCGTCGAGCGCACGGGGCAACAGTTCGGTGGTGTCGGTACCGTCGGTGAACTCCGCCCACACGAACATCCCGCCGGAGGCGGAACTGCAGCGCAGGCGATCACCGAACTGCTCGGCCACGGCGTCCACCAGCGCGGTGGCGCGGGCGGCGTAGACCCCTCGCACCGTATCGATATGGCCGCCGAGCCACGCGGTATCGGCCAGTAGCTCGGTGGCGATCTGCTGGGTCAGCGCGGAACCGCACAGGTCGGCGCCCTGTTTCAGCAGTTCGACCGCGCGGCAGACCCGTTCCGGGGCGACCATCCATCCCACCCGCAGGGTCGGGGCCAGGATCTTGGAGGCCGAGGACAGCCGGATCACCGCCGGCGAATACGTCGCGACCGGTTCCGGTGCGGGCCGGTCGAACCACAGTTCGCCGTACGGATCGTCCTCGATCACCCAGAACCGGTGCTTCTCGGCCGCCGCGGCCAGCGCGCGGCGCCGGCGAGGGCTCATGGTGACACCTCCCGGATTGTGGAAGTTGCTCACCGTATGCACGACCGCGGGCCGCTGCCCGGCGGCGATCAGTTCTTCGAGCAGGTCGACCCGCATACCCTCGCTGTCCAGCGGCACCGCCACGATCTGCGCGCCGGCGGCCCGGAACACCTGGAGCGCACCGACGTAGGCCGGATCCTCGACCACGACCAGCGCGCCGGGGTCGAGCAGCACCTCCGCGAGCAGCGATAACGCCTGCTGGGAGCCGTGGGTGACGAACACTTCCCCGACCCCGACCGGCCGGCCCAGTCGCACGGATTCCCGACCGGCGAGGACATCGCGCAGCGGCCCCCAGCCCGGCGACTCGGTGTACTGGAGCACGCCGGGACTGCGCAGCGCCGATTCCGCCGCCGCTGCGATCCGCGGACCGGGCATGAGCGCGGCATCGGGCAGACCACCGGCGAGGCTGATGACATCCGCCGCGGCGGTGAGTTTCAGCAGGTCGCGGATGGCGGAACTGGTCAGCCCGGCCAGTTTTCCGGCCAGCGGCGCAGCTTCTTCATCGGGTTCATCGGGCATGGGGGCCTCCGGGTATCACCTGGTCGATACCCAATCATCCCATGTAAACCAGAATATGAAACTGTGATCTCAAATCATGGGATCAACGGCGATCCTCGATAACCCACAGCAGGGTCTGCCCATCGCGCTCCACCGTGGTGACCGTCTGCTTGTACACCGTCGTCACCCCGTTCGGCCGGCGCTCGGTGAGATCCACATCGAAGGTATTGGCGGTCCGCTCGGTGATCCGCACACAATGCTGTGTACCGGCCGGGATCTGCTCATCGATGCCGCGCTGGATGGTCTCGGCGGAGGAAATGGCCGGCGAATCCGGCGCCACGAACTCCCGCGCAGCGGCACCACTGCGCTGGACATAGAAGGCGTGCTGGAATCCGAGCACGGCATCCGGCCCGCTCGTCGTATCGCCCGCACCGCTACCCACCGTGACCGCGCCGTCCTGCGTCGCCGGGCAACTCAGCCCTTCGATCGCCTCCGCGGTGGGCCCGGTACCCCCTTCACCGCCGTCACCCCGGACCACGACAATCGCCACACCGACCGCGATGAACGCCACGATCACCGCCGCCACCGTGACAATCGTGCCGATAGGCAGATCGCGACGCGGTTTCTCGGTCAGTGCGCTCGACACCGACTGCGGCGTGAGTTTCTGTGCGATCGGGTCGCTGTCCCAGGACAGGCCGCCCCCCGAACGCGGCCGCACCGGCTCGTCGCCTCGATCGCCCGGCTCGGAACCGGGCCAGCGCAGATCTGCGGCACTGTGCCGCACTGTCGCCTGCTCCGACTCCGGCGCCGGATCGGTACCCGGCCGGCGTGGCGACGCCGGATCGGCAGGCAGCGGATGACGCACCGTCGTGTCATCGGCACCCCCCGGCCGCGGACGGGTCACCGGCACGGAATCACCGGACGCCGGATACGCCGGCGTGGAACTGTCCGGCGCACGATACTGCGGCGGCGGCGCAGGAACCGTCGGCGGCTCCGGTGCCGTGCCCGCAGCGCCGTCGGCCGGCCGCCAGGCCAGCTCCGGGTTCTCCGCACCCGCCGGTTGCCAGCCCTGCACCGGTAGATCACCGGTAGGTGGACCGAACTCCGAAACCGGCGGCCCGAACTCCGATACCGGGGGGCCGAATTCCGATACCGGCGGCCCGAAATCACCCGTGGGCGGACCGAAATCCGCCGGGTCGGATTCGCGCCTCTTACCTTCGCCCTCGCCGGTCACAGCCCATCCCTTTCGAGACACGCGGGGGGGGCGGCCGTACCCGACCGCCCCACCCGGCAAGATTTCACTCGTATCAGTACTGGAGCGAACCACCCCACTGGGTGTTGACACCAGCGACGTTGATCGACTGCTCCGGGTAGTTCCCCGGCGGCAGCAGCGGCGGGGGCGGCGGAATCTCGGCCGCGGCCTTCAACGCCTCCGCGCCGCCCGGCTGCATGGCGATCCAGTGCTCGACAGCCGCCTTGGCGGTATTCACCGGGGTGGTATCGATCGTGTGATCGAGCCGGTTGTCCGGCAGCCCGTTCCCACCCGTGAAGGTGGAGACATTGATGGTGTTCTCATCGACGAACTCCACCGAGATACCGGCCTCGCCGGTACCCGTGGGGGTACGGAAACCGGCCGTACCGACATACCCCGACTCGTTCGTGAAGTGATGCGTATTGGCGAAATGCCCGGGCGCCAGCGCACCACCGTCGATGGCGGCACCGACCTCCATATGCGCGCCCTGCATCTCCACCACCGGCGCCACCGGCGCCGACTGCAGGCGCGGAGCCTCCCACTCGGGCGCCTGCGGCTGGACCAAGGTTTCGGTGCCCGGGTCGGCGGCCTGCGCGTCCCCCTCGGTCTCGGCCTCGGGATCGGCCGGCTGCCCCGGCACCGGAGGCTGCTCACCCTCGGGCTTATCCGGCGCGATCGCCGGCTGCACCGGATCGTCCTGACCCGGAACGGGCAGCGGCGCCACACGCGGCGTGGTGACACCCGGCTGAGTCGGACCCGTAAGAGCCTGCTCGCCTTCCTCACCCGGCTTCGGCGTCGTCACACCGGGCTGACTCGGCGTAGGAGTATTACCCGACTCCTCGTCGTTCCCGTCCCGGCTCTGCCCGCCCTCGTTCTGCACACCCGGCTGACTCGGCGTGGTCTCCGGCCCCTCCTGCTCCGGCGTGGCACCCGGCTGCGCGGGCGCCGGAGTCGTCGGCGTGGTCGGCTGATCACCCGGAACGGCCCCCGCCGGCGATGCGAAGATGGCCATGGCCGCTGCGGTCGCAAGCGGCAGCGAAGTGCTCGCCACCGCCCGAGTCGCCCGGCTCGGCTTACGATGTTTCACTATTCGCCCAATCCCTTTCCCGGATGCGGCGGCACCTGTGCACCGCAACCAGTTCTGCCTCATCTGAGACACGACTCCAGCGGTGGCCTGAGTGGGCCGTTCGCTGTCCGAGTCCGAAAGGACGAACCCCCCGGCACCAAACCTCGCGACCGCCCGCCGATCGCAATCTCTGCCCCGGAAGTCAACCACACCCCGGCCCGTCCGGCAATCTGTGCTGGATTTATTTGCGCGCCTTCGGCGCGCGGGTTTCGGCCCCTTTGGTCCCTGCTTTGCGGCCACGGTGGAGGCGGGGGGGGCGCCGTGGGTGGGGGGGGGGAAGGGGGGGCGGGGGCCAACCGTTTGGGGGCGGGGGA
>NZ_JARWNW010000231.1 GCF_029868325.1 Nocardia carnea | reverse complement strand
ACGCGCCGCGGAGGCCGCCGCGCTCGCGGCTACGGCAGGCCGGCTGGAAACCGCCGGGTGGGTATGCGCCTATGTGCCGGTCCGCGGGGAACCCGGATCGGTGGCGATCGCCGAGGCACTGCGGGCGGCCGGCGCGCTGTGGCACCCCCCCCCACCCCCCCCCTCCCCCCAACCCCCGCGGGCCCCCCCCCCGGGGGGGGGGGGGCCCCTGTCATTTCGTCACATCACTTAGATGGAGCGAACATCCTGAGCCTGCGGACCCTTCTGGCCCTGCCCGATCTCGAACTCCACCCGCTGTCCCTCTTCGAGGGTCCGGAAGCCGGAGCCGGCGACTGCCGAGTAATGCACGAAGACGTCAGGTCCGCCCCCGTCTTGCGCGATAAAGCCGAAGCCCTTCTCGCTGTTGAACCACTTCACGCTGCCTTGAGCCATGTTACTTACTTCATACTTTCTGTTGCGAGCCAGCCGGATCTCGGTCGATCCGCCTGATCTCTATGACAACGATGCCATGCCGCGGGAAGTTCCGGCACCTCCGAAACCGCTGATTGTGAGGCAGAACGCGGTGATATCGCGCACGATATGACCAGCATGGTGGCGCTCGTCTCCCCATGTCCTCCGCGCCCGGGGTCACCCCAGGGATGCCCCGTAGTTCCAAGGGATGATTTCCGCGAAAATCGGTGACATACCGGCTCCGACTGCGCGAGGGTGAAGGCCCTATCGCCGATTCGGCGCGGATTCCGCTGCCGCGCCGCGGCTGGAGTTCGAGAGGATACGAAGTGTTCCGCACGAAACGAACATTCGCGGCCCGCCGGGTCGTTATCGCGGGCGCCATTGCCCTGCTTCCCTTGGCGGCGGTCGCCGCCCCCGCCGCGGCGGACCCCGCGGCCCCTGCCCCCGGATACACCCAGGTCGACCGGGACCATCACCGTGACCGCGACCGCGACCGGCACTGGGACCGCGACCGCGACCACCACCGGGATCGGGACCGGCACTGGGACCGCGGCCACCACCACGGCTGGGACGATCCGGCGGACTGGTTGCGCCATATCCTGCGCGGAGTGTTCGGCAGCAGCTGATCACGCACGGGCCCGCATTCCGAATTCACAGGAATGCGGGCCCGAACTTTGTCGTCCGCAGCAACGGAACGGGGGCAACATCCCGATCCGGCTCGCCGGGGCATCAGCCGAACCGGCTGGTGCGCAGCGCCTCTCATAGCAACCGGGCCTCGGTCCGGACACTTGGTGGGCCATGGTTACGCCGAGAGCGTAACCGGTGTCGGCCGCGCCGCCCGCGAACCTAAGCTCGATCCATGACCGAGCCGCGCAGATTGATCGCAATCCCCGGTGGCCGGGACGAGCCGCCGCATCGGCAGCCGGCGGACGAACCCGAACCGCTGTGGCGCGAGGTGCTCGGCGGCCGGTTACGCGCCCTGCGCACCGATCAGCGCGAAACGCTGGCCGAAACCGCGCAGCGGGCCGGGATCTCGCCGCAGTACCTTTCCGAGGTCGAACGCGGCCGCAAGGAACCGTCGAGCGAAATGATCGCCGCATTGGCCGGCGCCCTCGGCACTTCCCTCGGTGCACTCACCGAACAGGTCGCCCACGAACTCCGCTTCCGGCGCCGCCCCGCCGAGCGCCCGGGCGCCACCGGCGTGACCATGCTGCGCGCCGCCTGATCACACCGCCCGCCACAGACCTGCCTCGAAGCTTCCCGGCCCGGCTCGCTTTCACGCCCGTGGCGTCAGGACGGTGTCGGCGAGGCCGTAGTCGACGGCGGCGGAGGCGGTGAAGACCCGGTCGCGGTCGGTATCGCGGCGGAGTTGTTCGGGGCCCTGCCCGGTGTGCCGGGACAGAATCGACTCGATTTCGGCGCGCATCCGGACCAGTTCGTCGGCCTGCAGGATCAGGTCCGGGATGGCGCCCTGGCCGCGGGCGGCCGGTTGGTGCAGGACTGCCCGGGCGTGCGGGAGCATCGCGCGGTGCCCGGGTGCACCGCCGGCCAGCAGGACCGCGCCGACCGCGATGGCCTGGCCGACACATGTGGTGTGCACGGGGGCGCCGATGTGCTGGATGGTGTCGTAGACGGCCAGCATCGACGACAGGTCGCCGCCTTCGCAGTTGATATAGAACTCGATCTGCTGGCCCGGGCTTTCCGACTCCAGATGCAGTAATTGCGCGATGAGCGCGTTGGCGACCCCGGAGTCGATGGGTGTGCCGAGGTAGACGATCCGCTCGGCCAGTAGGTGCGAATAGATATCGGTGATGCGCTCGCCGCGCGGATGCTGGGCGATCACATTGGGAATCGTGTAGGTACTCATCGGTTGTCCCCTTCGTATCCGGGTTGAAACTCCGCCGAGCGCCGGCGGCTCAAACGTTCTCCACTCGGCCCGGCCGAGGACCGTTTCTCGTGATGACAGTTCACGTCGCCGGCGGATAGCGGGAGCCTTGCGTGGTTACATTCCGCCGCCTGCGGGTCCGGTCCGCTCATGCGGAGATCCCCACGCGTTGCCGCGGCGGGACGACCTGACCGAATTCGCCGACGATATGGTCGATGAACCCGTAGTCCTTGGCCTGGGTGGCGCTGAACCAGCGATCGTGCAGGGAATCCTCGTAGACCTGGTCGTAGGGTTGGCCGGTGTCTGCGGCGATCAGGCCGAGCACGGTTTCCACGGTGTAGCGCAGATCGTCGGCCTGGACCTCGACGTCGACCGCGGTTCCGCCGATTCCGGCCGACCCCTGGTGCATCAGGATGCGGGCGTGCGGGAGCGCGAAACGCTTTCCGGGGGTTCCGGAGGAGAGCAGGAACTGTCCTGCGCTGCAGGCCAGGCCTAGTGCGAGCGTGGAGACAGGGCACGGTACGAGGCGCATGACGTCGCGGATGGCGAGCATGGCCGGTACCGATCCGCCGGGTGAGTGGATCCAGAGGGAGATCCCCGCGTCGGCGTCTTCGGCGGCGAGGGTGAGCAGCTGGGTGGCCAGCAGGGTGCCGTTGTCGTCGTCGAGGGGGCCGTCGAGAACGAGGATGCGGCGGGCCAGCAGTTGTTCGCGGGCGCGCCAGCCGAACAGCGGGGATTTGTCGTCGTGAGCCATATCTTCACCGTGCCCGGCCGGCGCGGGAACCGGAACCGCACGCTGCTGTGAGCAGATCTGCTCTCGGCAGCGAAAGGCCCGGAACACAACGTGAGCAGGCGGTGGTCTGTGAAACCCCGGAACGCACCCGGTCGCGCGGAGAGGAAACGGATACCGGGGTTTCACGCTGAGATACGTCACGGAAACACGGCCTCCTTAGCGTAATTCCTCGTATACGCCGCTGTATACAGCGAGCCGATAGCGAGTCAGCGGGCCTGACCTTTTCCGGAGTGGAGGCCGAACGGTCATGAATGCAGCCAGAACCGATGAACCCACCAGCGCTGCGGTGATCCGCCGGAGGGGAGGCAGCCGCAGGCGCAAACTGCTCGCGCTGCCGGTGGCCCTCTGTGTTACCGCGCTGGCCGCCACCGCCTGCGGTAGCTCGGCCTCCGAGCAGGCCGGTGCGAGCGCCCAATCCTGTGTCGACACATCGGGTCCCACGATCAAGGTGGGTTCGCTGAACTCGCTGTCGGGCACCATGGCGATCTCGGAGGTCACCGTGCGGGATTCCATCCGGCTCGCGGTCGATCAGATCAATGCCGCCGGCGGCGTGCTCGGCAAACAGATCGAACTGGTGGGTGAGGACGGCGCCTCGGAGCCGACGGTTTTCGCGGAGAAGGCCGAGAAGCTGATCAGCAGTGATTGTGTCGCTGCGGTTTTCGGTGGCTGGACCTCGTCGAGCCGGAAGGCGATGCTCCCGGTTTTCGAGGACCGCAACGCGCTGCTGTACTACCCGGTGCAGTACGAGGGCCTGGAATCGTCGGAGAACATCTTCTACACCGGCGCCACCACCAACCAGCAGATCGTGCCGGCGCTGGACTATCTGAAGGGCCGCGGCGTGAAATCGCTGTACCTGGTGGGTAGCGATTATGTGTTCCCGCAGACCGCGAACCGCATCATCAAGGCCTACGCGGAGGCCAACGGGATCGAGATCAAGGGTGAGGATTACACCCCGCTCGGGTCCACCGATTTCTCGACCATCGTCAACAAGGTGCGGGCCGCCGACGCGGACGCGGTGTTCAACACGCTCAACGGCGACTCCAATGTCGCGTTCTTCCGCGAATACAAGAATGTCGGCCTGACGGCGCAGGATATGCCGGTGGTCTCGGTGTCGATCGCCGAGGAGGAGGTCGGCGGTATCGGCGTCGGGAACATCGCCGGCCAGCTGACCGCCTGGAACTACTACCAGACCGTCGACAACCCGGTGAACAACTCCTTCGTCAAGGAGTACAAGGCGAAATACGGTGCCGCCAAACCCACCTCGGATCCGATGGAGGCCGCCTACACCTCGGTCTACCTGTGGAAGAACACGGTGGAGAAGGCGCAGTCCTTCGCTGTCGAGGATGTGCAGAAAGCGGCCGGCGGGGTGAGCTTCGAGGCGCCGGAGGGCACGGTGACGATCAACGGCGAGAACAACCACATCACCAAAACCGCCCGGATCGGTGAGATCCGGCCCGACGGCCTGATCTACAGCGTCTGGGATTCCGGCGAGGCCATCGAGCCCGACCCGTACCTGGCCGGCTACTCGTGGGCCGAGGGACTCGGGGGCTGATCCGAATGGAAGCACTTGTCGGGCAGCTTTTCACCGGCCTGAGCCTGGGTTCCATTCTGCTGCTGGCGGCCCTCGGGTTATCGCTGACCTTCGGGCAGATGGGCGTGATCAACATGGCCCACGGCGCGTTCATCATGGCGGGGTCCTACACCGCCTATACGGTGCAGACGTATCTGGTGTCGAACACCGATATCTCGTTGATCGTGTCGCTGCTGGTCGGGTTCCTGGTCGGCGGTCTCATGGGTGTCGTCCTCGAGGTGACGCTGATCAAACGGATGTACGACCGGCCGCTGGACACCCTGCTGGTGACCTTCGGTGTGGGCCTGATCCTGCAGCAGGCGGCGCGGGATATCTTCGGTGCGCCCGCGGTCCGCGTGGTGACCCCGGAGTGGCTCGGTGGTGGGGTGGAGGTCCTGGGGGCCGTGGTCCCCAAGACCCGGATCTTCATCATGCTGCTCGCGGTGCTGTGCGTGACGGCCATCGCGGTGACGATGAGGTACACAGCGATGGGCCGGCGTATCCGGGCCGTGGTGCAGCATCGAGACCTCGCCGAAACGAGCGGGATCTCCAGCCGCGGCACCGATATCACGACGTTCTTCCTCGGTTCCGGTCTCGCCGGTGTGGCGGGTGTGGCGCTGACATTGATCGGTTCCACCAGTTCCAACACCGGCGCCAACTATCTGGTCGACGCCTTCCTGGTGGTGGTGATCGGCGGTCTCGGGCAGATCCGGGGCGCGGTACTGGCCGCGGTGGCGCTGGGGCTGCTGAATTCGTTCATCGAATACAGCACCACCGCCTCGGTGGCGAAGGTGATCGTATTCGTCGTCATCGTGATCTTCCTGCAGGTCCGGCCGCAGGGACTGTTCATGATCCGGTCGAGGAGTCTGGTATGAGGGAATTCCTGACCACCCGCTGGAAGGTCTATTCGGGGTTCGCGCTGGCCGCTGTGCTGTTGTTCGCGGTGGCGCCCGCGGTGCTCTCCGATTTCCGGCTCAGTCTGCTCGGTAAGTTTCTCTGCTTCGGCATCGTCGCGGTGGGGATCGGTTTGGCCTGGGGCCGGGGCGGAATGCTCACTCTCGGCCAGGGTGTGTTCTTCGGGCTCGGCGCCTACATCATGGCGATGCATCTGAAGATCTCCGACGCCCAGCTGCGCGGTGACGAGGTACCCGATTTCATGCAGATCGCGGGGATCGGCGAGCTGCCGGCGTACTGGGTTCCGTTCTCGTCGCCGGTGGTGACGATCCTGGGCATCCTGATCGTTCCGCCGCTGGTGGCGGTCCTGCTGGGGCTCGGGGTGTTCAAACGCAAGGTCAAGGGCGCCTATTTCGCGATCCTGTCGCAGGCGCTGGCGGCGGCCTTCGCGATCCTGCTGGTGGGTCAGCAGTCCACCGGCGGCAGCAACGGGCTCAACCGGTTCCGCAGTTTCTTCGGGCTGGCGCTCAACGATCCGATCAACCGGCGGCTGCTGTTCTTCATCGCGGCGGGCACTCTGCTGGTGATCGTGGCGCTGACCCGGCAGCTGATGTACAGCCGGTACGGCGAACTGCTGGTCGCGGTGCGCGATCAGGAGGAACGGGTGCGTTTCCTCGGCTACGACCCGGCCAACGTGAAGGTGGTCGCGTATGCGGTGGCCGCGCTGTTCGCCGGTATCGCGGGGGCGTTGTTCGTACCGATCGTGGGCATCATCTCCCCCGCCGATATCGGGATCGTGCCGTCCATCGCGTTCCTCACCGGGGTCGCGATCGGTGGCCGCACGACTCTGCTGGGCCCGGTGCTGGGCGCGATCGCGGTGGCCTGGGCGCAGACCAGCCTCTCGGAAAGCTTCCCCTCGGGCTGGGTGTATGCGCAGGGCATCCTGTTCATCGTCGTGGTCGGGTTCTTCCCGGCGGGCCTGGCGGGCCTGGTCACTCTGCTGCGACGGCGGAAACGGGGTGCGGACGAGGATCCGGCACCACCCGGGCCGGCGCCGCAACCCGCAGCCGCTACCCCGGTAGGAGTGCCGTCATGACTCAGGAAACGACCACCGCACCGGTCGCCGGTGGTAACGCCGGAATGCACAGCGATTACCTGGAGGTCCGGGGACTGAGCGTCGAATTCGACGGATTCAAGGCCGTATCGAATGTCGATCTGACCCTCTTCCAGGGTGATCTGCGGTTCCTCATCGGACCCAACGGCGCCGGCAAGACCACCATCATCGACGCGATCACCGGTTTGGTGCCGGCCACCGGGTCGGTGCAGAAATCCGGGGTCGAACTACTGGGCAAGAAGGTGCATCAGATCGCCCGGCTGGGTGTGGGCCGCACCTTCCAGACCGCCAGCGTGTTCGAGGAACTGTCGGTCCTGCAGAACCTGGATATCGCCGCCGGGGCGGGCCGATCGATGTGGACCATGCTGCGCCGCCGACCGGCCGAGGTCTCGGAATCGGTCGAGCGGGCGCTGGAAACGATCGGGCTCACCAAGTTGCGGAACAAACCCGCCGGAACGCTGGCCCACGGCCAGAAGCAGTGGCTCGAAATCGGCATGCTGCTGGTTCAGGACGCCTCGGTGCTGCTGCTGGACGAACCCGTCGCCGGGATGAGCCAGGAGGAGCGGGAGGAAACCGGGAACCTGTTGCGCCGCATCGGTGGTGAACGCACGGTCGTCGTGGTCGAACACGATATGGATTTCATGCGCAACTTCGCCACCTCGGTGACGGTGCTGGCGCGCGGCGCGATCCTCGCCGAGGGGTCGGTGGCCGAGGTCCAGGCCGACCCCGCGGTGCAGGAGGCCTATCTGGGCACCGCCGCCGTCGCGGACGAACAGGAAGGCTGACGCGATGCTGGAACTCATCGATGTGCACGCCGGTTACGGCCGCACCGAGGTGGTGCACGGGGTCGGGATCGAGGTCCCGGCCGACGGGGTCGCCGCGATCATGGGACACAACGGGGCCGGGAAGACCACCCTGCTGCGTGCCGCGGTCGGGCTGGTGAGAACCGGCCGGGGCCGGATCCGGTTCGACGGCGCCGATATCACCTCACTGCGACCCAGTGCGCGGGTCAAACGCGGGATTGCCTATGTTCCCCAAGGTCAGCAGTGCTTCGGCCATCTCACCACCGCCGAGAATCTGCGCGTGGTGGCCGACGGCCGTAAACGCGGCGCGGCCTTGATCGACGAGCAGCTGGATCTGTTTCCCGCGCTGAAGGCTCTGCTCGACCGCCGCGCCGGGCTGTTGTCCGGCGGGCAGCGCCAGCAGCTGGCCATCGCCCGCGCACTCATCACCGAACCGCGCATGCTCATCCTCGACGAACCCACCGAGGGGATCCAGCCGTCGGTGGTGGCCGAGATCGAGAACACCATCACCGAACTGGTGGGTCGCGGTGGGCTCGGGGTGCTGCTGGTGGAACAGCACATCGGTTTCGCGCTGCGCGCGGCGAGCCGGTACTACGTGCTGGAAAGCGGCCGGGTCACCTCGACCGGGGAGGGTGGTGCCGGTGCCGTCGACACCGTTCGCGCCGCCATGACTCTTTAGGCTGCGCGTCGTGACCGAACCACGAAGCAAACGCGAATCCCGTAGCGACACTGTGTACAAGGCGTTGCGCGACGAACTCATGGGTGGTGCGCTGGCACCGGACGAGCGGCTCGGCGAGGAACGGCTGGCCGACCGGTACGGTGTTTCCCGCACCCCGGTGCGGGAGGCGCTGGCCCGGTTGCAGGCCGACGGTCTCGTCGAACGCCGTGACGCCGGACTGTTCCCGTACCGGCCGCGCCTGGACACCCTGGGCGACTACTACGAGTTGCGGATCACCCTGGAAGTCCAGGGCATCGCCCGTGTCCTCGACGATCCGGAGCTGGGCCACGACCGGGCCGTGCTGGGGCCGGAGATCGACCGGTGGCGCGCCTTCCGCACCGCGCCTCCGGAACCGGATGCCGGTTTCGTCGACGCCGACGAACAATTCCACACCGTCCTGCTGGAATCCTCGGGCAATCACGCCCTCACCGAGGCCCTGCGCACGGTGAACGCCCGGATCCGCCCGGTCCGGATGTTCGACTATCTGACCCCCGACCGCATGCTCGCCACCATCGACGAGCACATCGCCATCGGCGTAGCCGTCCTGGAGCGCGACCTCACCAATGCCCGTGCGCAGCTCCTCGCCCATATCGACCAATCCCGCCGCGTGGTGGCCGACCGAGCCGGTCAGGTACTCCAGCTGACCCGCCTGGCCCGCGCGACCAAAACCTGAATTTCCCGGCTACCCAGGTAGCCGCCACTGTCCAGGCCGAGAGGATCGACCGTGACCGAGACCGCCCCGCAGTTGTATACACCACTGCATACGCCGTTGCCCGAATGTCTGCTGATCGCCAATCGCGGTGAGATCGCCTGCCGTATTCTGCGTACCGCGCGGCGGCTGGGGATCGATACGGTCGCGGTGTTCTCCGATGCCGACGAGGGTTCCCGGCATGT
Source organism: Nocardia carnea (assembly GCF_029868325.1). Classification (GTDB taxonomy): domain Bacteria; phylum Actinomycetota; class Actinomycetes; order Mycobacteriales; family Mycobacteriaceae; genus Nocardia; species Nocardia carnea_C. Next base: position 28,295 of record NZ_JARWNW010000231.1, on the reverse strand, counting down.
GCGGATGGCCGATCGCGCGGTCCGGCTGGGGCCCGCACCGGCCGCGGAATCCTACCTGCGCGCCGAGGCCGTGATCGAAGCGGCGTTGTCCAGTGGGGCGACGGCGATCCACCCCGGTTACGGGTTCCTTTCCGAGAACGCCGATTTCGCGGCCGAAGTGGAGGCGGCCGGTATCGCGTTCGTCGGGCCGGCCGCCGAACACCTGCGACTTTTCGGCGATAAGCACAGCGCCCGCCAGGCCGCCGCGGCGGCGGGTGTGCCGCTGGTGGCCGGCAGCGGGTTGCTCACGGGGCTCGACGAGGCGCTGGCGGAGGCCGAGCGGATCGGGTACCCGGTGATGCTCAAGGCGGCCGGAGGCGGCGGCGGTATCGGGATGGCGGCCTGCGCCGGCCCGGCGGAACTCACCGAGACCTACCAGCGCGTGATCCGACTGGCGCAGAACAACTTCGGGTCGTCGGCGGTATATCTGGAGCGGTTCGTCGCCCGCGCCCGGCACGTGGAAGTGCAGATTTTCGGTGACGGACGGGGTCGCGCGATATCCCTGGGTACGCGCGATTGCAGTCTGCAGCGGCGCAATCAGAAGGTCATCGAAGAGGCGCCGGCGCCCGGACTCCCCTACACCGTGAGCGAACAGCTGCTCGAATCGAGCCGGAAGCTGCTCGGCGAGGTGGGCTACCGGTCTGCCGGGACTGTCGAGTTCATCTACGACGTGGACCGCAGTGAGGCGTCGTTCCTGGAGGTGAACACCCGTCTGCAGGTGGAACATCCGGTCACCGAGGCCGTGACGGGCGTGGATCTGGTCGAGTGGATGCTGCGCCTGGCGGGCGGGGACTCCGCCTTCCTCGACGAGGTACCCGATGCCGGCCCGCCCCTCACCGGCTTCGCTGTGGAGGCCCGGGTCTACGCGGAGGATCCCGGTAACGACTACCGCCCCGGCGCCGGCACACTCACCGGCGTCGAGATCCCCGGCGCGGAGGCGCGGGTGGAGACCTGGGTCGAAACCGGTACCGAGATCAGCCCCTACTACGACCCGCTGATCGCCAAGATCATTACGTCGGGTGAGAGCCGCACCGAGGCCCTGCACCGGCTCCGCACGGCGCTCGACGACACCCGTATGTTCGGTATCACCACCAACCTGCCCCAGTTGCGCGCCGCCGCCACGAGCTCCCCCATGCTCGACGCCCGGCACACCACCGCGACCCTCGGCAGCCTGGCCACCATCCGTCCCCGCCTGGAGATCCTGCGCGCCGGCGTCTCCACCACCATCCAGGACTATCCCGGCCGCCTCGGACTCTGGAACGTCGGCATCCCACCGTCGGGCGCGTTCGACGATCTGTCCTTCCAGCTCGCCAATCACGCCGTCGGCAATTCGCTCGGCGAGAACGGCCTCGAGGCGACGCTGCTGGGTCCGCGCCTGCGCTGCACCGACACCACCATCGTCTGCGTCACCGGCGCCGAAGCCCCGGTCACCGTGGACGGCGAACCCGTGCCCATGTGGGAGCCGATCACCGTGCCCGCCGGTTCGGTTCTCGATATCGGCGCCCCCCACGACACCGGTCTGCGCACCTACCTTGCTGTCCGTGGCGGTATCCTCGCTCCCGATTATCACGGCAGCGCAGCCACATTCACCCTCGGCGGATTCGGCGGTATCACCGGCCGCGCCGTCGCGACCGGCGATATTCTCGGCATCAAACCCGACGCCGGCGGTCTTCTCGATCCCGCGCCCATCCCGGCCGGCGAACGCCCCGAATTCGGCCACACCTGGTACGTCGGGGTCGGTGAGGGCCCCCAGCCCGCCCCCGACTATTTCACCCCGGCCGATATCGCCCAGTTCTACGACGCCACCTGGCAGGTGCAGGCCCACGCCAACCGCACCGGTCTGCGTCTGGCCGGCCCGAAACCGACCTGGTCACGCACCGACGGCGGCGACGCCGGCCTGCACCCCTCGAATCTGCACGACTGCCCCTACAGTGTCGGCGCGCTCAACCTCTCCGGCGATACCCCGATCCTGCTCGGCCCCGACGGCCCCAGCCTGGGCGGTTTCGCCTGCCCGCTCACGGTGGTTTCCGCGCACCGCTGGAAACTGGGCCAAATGCGCCCCGGCGACCAAGTGCGTTTCGTCCCGGTCGCCGATGACCGCACCGCCGGTTTCCGCTCCTCACCGGCACTACGCGGCCGTAATGTATCCACCCCCGAACTCCTCGGCGCCCGCGAGGAGGACAACGGTGTGCTCGGCCGCCGCGACGCCGGTACCGGAACCCCCGAGGTCAAGTACCTGCGCGGCGGAGACGACAACGTCCTCGTCGAATACGGCCCGATGGAACTCGACCTCGGCCTGCGTATGCGCGTGCACGCCCTGAGCGAACGCCTCGGACAGGCCGCCATTCCCGGCCTGATCGATATCACCCCCGGTGTGCGTTCCCTGCACCTGCATTTCGACGCCGACGTGATCGATCAACGCACCGTGGTCCGGCTGCTCGGCGAGCTCGAGGACGATATCCCCGATACCGCCGATCTCCGCGTCCCGAGCCGCCATATCGAACTGCCACTCTCCTTCGACGATCCGACCATCGTGCAGGCCATCGAACGCTACGGTCACGGCGTCCGGTCCGACGCCCCCTGGCTGCCGTCGAATATCGAATTCATCCGCCGCATCAACGGACTCGGCAGTATCGACGAGGTCCGTGATCTCGTCTTCGACGCCCAATACATGGTGCTCGGTCTCGGCGACGTCTACCTCGGCGCACCGCTGGCCGTCCCGCTGGACCCCCGCCACCGCCTGGTGACCACCAAATACAACCCGGCCCGCACCTGGACCCCGTCCGACGCCGTCGGCATCGGCGGCAAGTACCTGTGCGTCTACGGGATGGAATCCCCGGGCGGCTATCAGCTCATCGGCCGCACCGTCCCCATCTGGTCCGGTTACCGCCAGCGGGCCCCGTTCGAAACCGGTAAACCGTGGCTGTTCCGGTTCTTCGACCGCATCAGCTGGTATCCGGTCTCGTCCGAGGAACTTCTCGACCTGCGCGCCGATATGTCGGCGGGGCGTTTCGAAATGCGCACAAGTGTCGGCGAATTCGCCATGGCCGAACATCTCGAGTTCCTGGCGGAGCATGCCGCCGATATCGCCGCGACCGAGGAAATCCGGCAAGCCGCGTTCACCGCCGAACGGCGGCGCTGGGAGGCCAGCGGTGAGCTCAGCGCCCAGGCCGAACCGGATCCCGAACCCGAGACCGCCGATACGCTCGACCTGCCAGAGGGCTGCGAAATCGTCTCCGCGCCGATGATGGCCAATGTCTGGCGGGTCGAGGTCGCCGAGGGTGATCACGTCGAGGCCGGCGCCACCCTGCTTGTCCTGGAAGCCATGAAGATGGAGCTGCCCGTAGTGGCGGAGGTAGCGGGAACCGTCCGCGCGATCACCGCCACCGCAGGCGACCAAGTGACCACCGGCGCACCTCTGGTCGCCATCGAAACCGAAGGAGCGGCATGACCATGGAGAAACTACCGCTAGCCGAAGCCGGCCTCGAGTCACCCGAGGGAGCCGGCACCGTCCCCGCCACGGGGGACGCCGGTGACTTCGCCCGTGGAACCCGCACAACGGACAACCCTGCGACAGCGGCCGAGCGAGTCGCCGCTGCCTATCGGGTCATCGCGGAGCAGGACCGGCCCGAGATCTGGATCTCGCTACGCGCCGAAGCCGAGGTGCTGTCCGAGGCCGCGGCGCTCGACACCCGGGTCGAAAAGGGTGAGGAGCTGCCCCTGGCAGGGGTTCTCATCGCGGTCAAGGACAATATCGATATCGCCGGTATCCCCACCACCTGCGCGTGCCCCGGTTTCGCCCGCACTCCGGAAAACACTGCCCCCGCGGTGGCACGGTTGATCGAACAGGGCGCAATTGTCCTGGGTAAAACGAATCTCGACCAGTTCGCCACCGGTCTCGTCGGTACCCGCAGCCCCTACGGCGCGGTCCGCAACAGCCGCTTCCCCGACCGGGTCTCCGGCGGGAGCAGTTCTGGTTCGGCGGTCGCGGTCGCGCTCGGTATGGTCGATGCCGCCCTGGGTACCGATACCGCCGGCTCCGGCCGGGTCCCGGCCGCGTTGAACGGCATCGTCGGTATCAAACCGACCCTGGGACTGATCCCTACCACCGGCCTGGTTCCCGCCTGCCCCGACTACGACGCCATCTCGGTATTCGCCCGCGACCTGGCGCTGGCCGCAAAGGTCGCGAACACCATGATCGGCCCGGACCCGGCCGATCCCCGTTCCCGGGCCTGGCCCGCCGATACGCCCCTCGGCGCACCGCCGCGCACCACCCTCGCCGTCCCCACCGACGACAACCTGAAATCCCTGACCCCCGCCTACCGCGCCGCCTTCGACGCCACCATCGAGCGCTGGCGGGCCGGTGGCGGCGACATCGCCACGGTCGATATCGCCGAACTCCTGGACGCCGCCACACTCCTCTACGACGGTGCGATCGTCGCCCAACGCTATGCCGCCGTCGGTGAATTCCTCAGCGGCGCACCGGAAGGCGCCGACCCGGTGGTCGCCGCCATCATCACCGGCGGTGCCCGCCCCGCCGCGCACTCCTACGTCGCCGATCTCGGCCATCTGAAGCGCGCCGCCGCCACCGCCCACAGCCTGTTCACCGAATACCCGGCCCTGCTACTGCCCACCACCACCGAACATCCGACCCTCGAAGCGGTTGTGGCCGAGCCGTTCACCATCAACAGCCGGATGGGCACATTCACCAATTTCTGCAACCTTCTCGACTTGGCCGCGGTCGCGGTCCCGGGCGCGGACACCGCCGAGGGCGACCCCTTCGGCGTCATGTTCGTCACCCCTGGCTTCGCCGATCAGGTCGGTATCGACCTCGCCGCCGAGCTACTCGGCGAACCCTCTCCCCTGCTCACCGACACCGGCACCGATCTCCTGGTCGTCGGCGCCCACCTGCGCGGTCTCCCTTTGCATCACCAACTGGAACAAGCCCGCGCCCGTTTCGTCGGGGAGGTGATGACGTCGGCGGCGTACCGGATGGTCGCGCTGCCCGCCACCCCACCGAAACCCGGAATGCTGCGCGTCGGGTCCGGCGGCCGCTCCCTGCCCGGCGAACTGTATCGCCTGTCTTCTGCCGCCCTCGGCACGTTCCTGAGCAACCTGCCGTCGCCGATGACGTTGGGCAAGGTCGAACTGGATTCCGGTGAATGGGTCACGGGCTTCGCGTGCGACTACGAATCATCACGTGACGCAGTGGATATCACCGAGTACGGGGGGTGGAAGAACTACCTGAACGCCGATCGGTGACCGCGGTCCCGATCACCGTTTCGCAGCGACGGCGAACCGGCCCACCGTACCGATGAGGGGCGCGGTGGTCAGGTCGCAGCCTCGACCCGCCGTCGCGCGAACACTGCCGGCCGATGCGGTGACGTCCGGCCACCGCATCGGCCGGCCCGCGGCACTGTTGAGTGCGCACACGCGCGGCCGAGGAACGACCGCGCTCACTCGAGGTTCAGCGGTGTGTTCTTCGGGATATCGCCGAACTCTTTCAGTTTGGCGAGCCGAGCCAGCGCGCCTTTGATCGCCAACGGATCCAGCCCCGCGTCCCCCAATGCCTCGGTGAGTTTCACGGGGTCGACCGCTTTCACCGCAGACAGCACAGAGGGGTCGAGGGGTTCCTTGCCACCTATTTGCTCGGCGACGAAATCGGATCTGATCGGCACACTGAACGGACCATGGGTGGAGGGAAACGAACGACCGTGGTCGACCGCGACGATGCTGTGCCCGTCGCCACCGGTAACAGTCCGGAAGTTGCCGTAATGCCGGTCTTCGGCCCCGATGATGTAGTCGAGGACCGCCATCTGCTGCCGCTGCACACGAGGGTATGAAGGCAGTTCCAACGCTTGTGTCGACTCCACGAATTGCTGGACCATTCCAGGCCCGGACGGCTTACCGTCGGAGCCGATCATGCCTGGGGTGCGGGCGGTCGGCGGGATCCGGCCGAAACCGAGCATTTCGTCGAGTCGGAAAGCGGCGATTTCCCGAGTTGTCTGCGCTCCCGGACTCGCATAGGACCGCTGCACACCGTCGCGCCGCTCCCCGCGGGTCGGCTTGTAGATATTCAGTTCACCGTCATCCGACCGCACCTTTCGCACCTCGGACTTGCTCTTCGCGGCGTCGGCCGCCATATCACCGGTGAACTCGACTTCTTCCACCAGCCGGCGTGCCGCCATCGCCGACTCGGCATCGCTGCGGCGGTAATTCCACTGCCGGCCACTGAACGGATGCGCCTGGACGGTCGTTCTCGTCTGCGCCATTTCGGATTCGAAGGAATCGGCGCGCGAGAACTCACGGCGTCCGAGATCGAGTGTGCGGCTCGCAGCCCGGTATTCGCCGGCTACCTCGCGGGTTCCCAGGTCCAGGGTTCTCGATATCCGCGCCACTACCCTGCGGAGGACCGGGGTGACCCGACTGCCACTCACGGCCCGGCGGTGGGCGCACTTTCATCGACCACGCGGTAGTAGCTCATATCCGGTAGGCCGAGCAGGGCACGAAGGAATTCCCTGCCTCGCTCCGGGCCGATGAGCCCGGCGGTCTCCGGACCGGCCCGGACACCGCGCTCGAACCAGCGCTGCGCCATCAGGCAGCCGGCCGGGTTCGCGATATGAAGGACTGCGGTACCGGTAGCACCTACCCGGAATTCGGCTACCCTGCGATGTTCGGAAGAACCGACGTCGTAGACGGCAACGACGGTCGGCTGCGGCTGATCCATTGCGCCAGCCTCCCACGTCGGCCGACGGTCGGCCACCCTTTCGCCGGGCCGCCGATACGTCGTCACCTCGAGCGCGGACAACCCGAGCATGCTCGACCTCGTCCGCGCGGAAACGCTCGGCAGGAGTGAGACGCAAGCGTTTACCGTCCGACTACCGGTTCGCCTGCCCGAACCGGACTTTCATGCCGCGATGCCGGGCGAAGTACCTCAGGGCACCACGGTGAAGAGCTCGTAACTGTGGCTGTCGGGGTCGCGAACGTAGACCCCGCGGCCCCCGGACAACCGGTTGATCTGCCGGTCCCAGCCGTTCTCCGGCCCCGACCCGTAGTCGACGGCGGGCCACTGCGCGAGCCGCCCGAGAACCGCGTCGAAGGTGGCATCGTCCACGAGGAACGCATAGTGACCGGGTTCGACGCGACTGCGGTCGTCGAAGTCGAGGGTCAGGTCGTCGTTCACGCGCACCGGAGCGAACGGCCCGGCGGGCGGCGACACCGAGAGTCCCATCAGTTCCGCGAAGAACGTCGCTGAGCCGTGTTTATCGGTCGCGGGGACGATCGTGTGATTCAGCACGATGGTCATATCGGCTCCCTCCAGGATTGTATGTGTTACGCACATAAATATACGTGCGTAACGCATACAATGTCGAGTGTGTGTGACACCCCCGACCCCACCCCGGCCGACGGCGGGCCGGCCCTTTTCCGCCTGGTCCGCTTCTGGTCCCGCCGCTGGAGCGGCCGGGTTTTCGACGAACACGCCGCTCCGCCCGCCGACACCGGTCGCATTCAGCACATCCAGGTCCTCGAAGCTGTCGCCGCCGCCCTGCGCATCCGTGAGGAAGCCACCGTCACCGATATCGCGACCCAACTCGGTATCGACCACTCCGGCGCCAGCCGCATGGTCCGCGACGCCACCACCGCCGGCTACCTCACCCGCGCCACCTCACCGCAGGACCGCCGACGCGTAACCCTCGAACCCACCGAATCCGGCACCCACCTCCTGGACGCGGCCCACGCCTGGCAACGCGATTGCTTCGACCACCTCACCGCCACCTGGCCCGCCGACGACCGGCACCGATTCGCCACCTACCTCCAACGCCTCGCCGACGAAACGGCCACATAACCCGAACCCGGCCCGAATCGAGGACACCGGACCATCCGTCCCGGGCTGCACCGTACTCACTTCCCGATCATCTTGAACGATGGTACAACTAGTACGTCCGTTCAACTAGATCGGAGTTTGCGATGAACATACGCCCGGCGCCCGTCCCCAGGCGGCGGCAGTGGGCCGGCCTGGCGGTGCTGATGTTGCCGACAGTGCTGCTGGGTCTCGATGTCACAGCGCTCTACCTCGTCGTCCCGAATCTGACCGCGGACCTGCAACCGACCGCCACCGAGACGTTGTGGATCATGGACGCGTACGGATTCCTCATCGCCGGCTTCCTGATCACGATGGGGTCGCTGGGCGACCGGATCGGGCGCCGGCGCCTGCTGATGATCGGTATGGCCGCATTCGGCGCGGTCTCGGTCTTCGCCGCCTTCGCTACAAGTGCGCCCTGGCTCATTGCCGCGCGGGCGCTGCTGGGCGTGGCCGGGGCGACGCTGATGCCGTCCACCTTGTCCCTGATCAGCAATATGTTCGCCGACGCCCGGCAGCGGGCGGCGGCGATCGGGCTATGGGCGACGATGTTCGCCCTGGGAATGGCGGCCGGGCCGATTGCGGGCGGTATCCTCCTCGCCCATTTCTGGTGGGGTGCAGTGTTTCTGATCGCGGTGCCCGTCAGCGTGGTGACGCTGGCGGCGGCGCCGGCACTGCTGCCCGAATTCCGTAGCGAAACCACCCGGCTCGATCTGTGGAGCGTCGCGTTATCGCTGGCAGCGTTGCTTCCGGCCATCTTTGCGATCAAGCATGCCGCCGCGCACAGTATCGATGCCCAGGCTGTGGCCGCCGCCGCGCTGGGTGGTGCCGCGGCCGTTGCCTTCGTCCGCCGTCAACTGCGCCTCCGCGAGCCGCTGCTCGATATCAGGCTCTTCACCAACCGGACTTTCGCCGCTGCCCTGTCGGTCCTGCTGATCGGTTTGGCCGGATTCGGTGGGGTGATGTACCTGGTCACCCAGTACCTGCAGTTCGTCGACGGGCTCTCGCCGCTGGTAGCCGGATTGTGGATGGGCCCACCCGCCCTGGCGATGCTGATCGGCGGGATCGGTGCGCCGGTGCTCGCCGGCCGCGTCCCACCAGGGATCGTCATGGCAGGCACGCTGGCACTGTCGTTGATCGGATACGCCTTGATTGCCGTAGCGGGAACGGACAGCAAGCCCACGGTTGTGGCCGGCTTCGGATTCGTTTATCTGGGATTGGGTGTCATCGCCGCTCTCGGCACCGAAATCGTCGTGAGCGCGGCACCCGCGGAAAGGTCCGGTTCGGCGGCCGCATTGTCGGAGACGGTGCAGGAACTGGGGATCGCGGCCGGGGTCGCGCTGATGGGAAGCCTCACCACGGCGGTCTACCGGATCATGGCGGCAGCCCCGGCCGGCGCACCCCGCTCGGTGGCCGAGTCCTACGACGACAGCCTCTCCGGCGCGATATCTGTGATGGAACAGCTACCGGCAGACGCTCTTCGACCTGCCCGGGAGGCGTTCACCAGCGGCCTCAATATCGCCGCGATCGCGGCAGGTACCGCTGTCGCCGCTGCCGCCGTTGTCTGTTTCCGGATGCTGCGCCGTCTCCACCCGATCGGTTCCACGGGCCACCCTGCGGAACCGATAGCCTCGACCCACGGCGACAATCGGTGAGAGGACCACGATGACCGAACAGGACACTGTCGACGGCCGCAAAGTGCGCGGCCGGCAGCGCCGAGCTCAGATCATCGAGGCAACGCTCACGATCGTGCACCGCGACGGCGCCGCCGGCGTGACCCACCGAACCGTGGCCAAGGAAGCCGGTATCACCACCAGCCTCACTCTCTACTACTTCGCCACCCTGGACGATCTTCTGGTCGCCGCCCTGACCAGCGTCACCGACGCCTACACGCAGCGCATCCGCGAACTGATCGACACCGCCGACGACCCGTTGGACGGGCTCGCCCGGCTCATCGCCGAATCCGCAGGTCCAGGCCGGGAGCGCGCGCTCGCCGAACGGGAACTGTCCACCCTGGCGGCTCGCCGGCCCGCACTGCGTCCCGCGGCGTGGAGTTGGCGCGACAGCGTCGCGGAACTTGCCCGGACACAATCCGACGACCCCGATGTCGTCGAGGCTTTCGTCGCGCTCTGCGACGGATTGTGCGCGGCGATCCTGCTCGGTGACCGAGGCGCCGACCCTGAACATATCCGCGGACTCCTCGACGACGCGCTGCGGCGCCCATAAGTAGCGCGTACGCGACCATGAAACGGTCCCGTTCACCACCGATTTCCCGCGGACGACGCCGTGTAATCGAGGCATGACTACAGCGTTGACCGATCGGGAGCCGTTCGGCCGCAGCACCGCAACGCGCCGGAAAGGCATCCTCTGGTTCCTGCTGCTCGCGTTCGCGGGCACATGGATCCCGTGGGGTATCGCCGGAGCGGCCGGGTACACCCTCGACAATCCGGTCGTCCAATTGCTGACCGGCGCTTTCACCCCTGCGCTCGCGGCGATCATCACCCGCCGGTGGGTCACCCGGGAAGGTTTCGCCGATTCCGGACTTCGGCTGAAACTCCGCACGCAGTGGCGGTCGTATCCGATCGCGGCCCTGCTGCCGATCGGCATTCTCGCTGTCGCGCTCATGCTTGCGGTGCTGCTGGGAATGTGGAGTCCGGAGCTGCAGGATTTCAACTCCGGCACCTTGCTGTTCCTGGTGCTCGCCCCGCTCGTCCCGATAGTGGCGGCTCCGATTTTCTTCGGCGAGGAGTTCGGCTGGACCACCTATCTCCGCGACCGCCTCCTCCCCGGCCGCCCCGTGGCCACGACCTTCGCGACCGGCGTGATCTGGGGTGTATGGCATTGGCCGCTGCCGTGGCTGGGTTACCTGGGTTCGGGTGGTTCGGCCGCGGATGCGTTCATCGCCATGCTGTTGTGGCTGCCGCTGTCGATCGAACTGGAGTTCCTGATCGGCTGGTTGTGGGCGCGTAGTGGGTCGGTGTGGCCGCCCGCGCTGCTCCACGGCGGCAGTAATCTCGTGGTCGCGCTGGGACTCGAACTGTTCGTCGGTAACGCGGGGCCCTCCGGCGCTTCCATTACTCTGCTGATGTGCGCAGCGTATTCGCCGGTAGTCGCGTGGATCGTCGTGACGACGAGACTCGGCGGTCCGCGCAACGCCGAGCCGAAGTCCGGGCGGTGACGGCGATGGGATCCGCACTCCGGACCGGCCCCCGCTACTTTTTCTCCCCATGGCCGTGGCGCGCACTGCTCGCCGTGGTGTGCGGCGGAGTCCTGTCGGCATTGACCGTGATCGGTCTCGTACCGGTCCTACTGCTCGGCCTCACCCGTTCGCTGCGGGCTGCCCTGTGGGAGCCCATGCTGCGACTTCACTGTATGCGGCTCCGGCTGATCGACCCCGATACAGCCGTCCGGGCCGATACCCGGGTGCGGGAGGCGAGCGCCGCGCATCGCCTGCCCACGCTCCGGCACGTCACCTATATCGTCGCCACCGCAGTGTTCGGCGGTGCGGTGTTCTGTCTGGCAGCGCTGGGCTTCTCCGTCGCCGCGGTCCTGCTCGTCGCGCCGTTCATCGTCCGGGACGATTACTTCGACTTCGGGCCCTGGGTGATCGACAACAACACGGCGGCCTGGATCACCGCGGGAGTGGGCCTGCTCGCCATGCTTTTACTGTTCGTTCTCATCGGCGCCTGGTCGGCACTCGAGGCGCTGCTCGCCCGCAGCCTGCTGACCCCCGAGTCCGACCGTTGGCGCCACGAGGCCGTGCGGATCGAGAGTTCCCGCTCGGCGCTGCTGGAAGCGGAGGGTTTCGAACGGGAACTCCTCGAATCCGAACTGCACGACCGCGTCCAGCACCGCCTCGTCGCATTGTCGATGAACCTGGGACTGACCGAAGCACAGGACGCGGACGGCCCCGCCGGCCGCCTCGCCGCCGAGGCCCACCGGCAGGTCGACGAAACCTTGGGCGAACTCCGGGCCGTCCTGCGTGGTTTCTCCCCTCGGGTACTGGCCGAACGAGGACTGGAACCGGCGCTGACCGACCTCGCCGCAGACCTGCCGCTCGATATCCACATCGACCTCGACAACAACCGCCTGCCACCCGCGGTCGAGCATATGTCCTACGTACTGGTCGCCGAATGCCTCACCAATGTCGCCCGGCACACCGACGCCGCCCGGGTCGACGTCCACGGCGCGCGCACCGGTTCGCGGTGGGTGCTGAACGTCACCGACAACGGCCCGGGCGGTGCGCATATCGTCGACGGCCACGGCCTCGACCGCCTGCAACGCCGTCTCACGGCCCTGGACGGGCAACTCACGGTGACCAGCCCGCCCGGCGGCCCGACAACTATCCGGATGGAGTGCACGGTGTGACAGCCCGACTACGGATCGTGCTGGCCGAGGACAGTCCCCTGTTACGGGCCGGGTTGGAAAGCGTGCTCACCTCGGCCGGCCACGAGGTGAGCGCAGCGGTCGGCGACGCACCCGGACTCGTCCACGCCTGCGCTGCCTACACGCCCGACCTGGTGATCACCGATGTCCGGATGCCACCCACCGGCACCGACGACGGCCTCCGCGCCGCCGCCGAACTACGCCGCCGTGACCCTCGCCTTCCGATAGTTGTCCTGTCACAGTACGTTTCGGTCGCCTACCTGGATGATCTCCTCGGCGACGATTCGACCGCCGGCGTGGGCTATCTCTTGAAGGAACGGGTCGGTCACGTCCGGCAATTTCTCGACAACGTCGCCCGGATCGCCACTGGGGAGACAATCGTCGATCCCGAGGTCGTCCGGGCGCTGGTCAAATCCGGTCGGCACCGCACACCTCTGGCCGATCTCACCGCGCGGGAGCGGGAGGTGCTCGCGCTGGTAGCGGAGGGTCGCACGAATGCCGGTATCGCCGAGGTCCTGACCGTCTCGGAAGCCGCTGTCCGCAAACATATCGGCGCCATCTTCGCCAAACTCCCCCTCCACGACGGCGACCGCCGAGTCCAAGCAACCCTCATCTACCTACGCTCCCTCGGCCAACCCCCTACCCACTGACCAGTTGTGGTGAACCGTCCGAAACAGCGGGCCGCCGCCACCGGAACAGCTCCCGGACATCGGCCGGCCAGTTCACCGCCGCGATACACAGCATGATCACCAGGTGCAGGGGAGCCGAGACCTCTTGGTAAACGGGTCCATCATCGATGAGGTGCGTGGTCACCGCGCCGGTCAGCACCAGCACCAGCCCCGCGGCGCCCAGGAATCTGGCTTGTCTCCGTGGGATGACCAGCAGGATCGCACAGATCAGCTCGATCGCCCCGACTACGAAACGCATATTCGGGTCGAAACCCCAATCCGCGAACTTCTCGGAATATGCGGGTCCGAACATTGTCTCCCCGGGCCAGAATTTGGTAGCGAACCCTACGAAGAATTCAGCGGCCACGAACCAGTAGAAACCGGTGCGCAACCAACTCGGCACCGTGCGGTGATCGGTCATTTCGTTTCCTCCAGAAGCAGCATGGACGGGGACACGGGATCTTCCCGTTGCCTGTCCGACAGTCCGGATCCGGCGAATGTGACATCTCCGTCTGCCCCGCCATGTCACATCAGCCGGCTCCCGGGGGTCATACCTATCGACAGACCTCGTGCGAGAAGGGTGGCGGATGGACTACAGCGATCGCCTGGTCATGGAGTTCGAAGAAAACCGGGCACACCTGCGCGCCGTGGCGTACCGGATGCTGGGCTCGGCCGCCGACGCCGACGACGCGGTACAAGAAACCTGGATGCGGCTGAACAGCCGAACCGACGTGTCCGATATCGCCAATCTGGCCGCATGGCTCACCACTGTGGTGTCGCGGGTGTCGCTGAATGTTCTGCAGCGCCGCAGGAGCCGCCGCGAGGACCTCTATGGGGCCGAAGTGGTCGACGACGGCGCGGAGCGCGCCGACATGATGTCACCCGAGCAGGAAACGGTACTGGCAGATTCGGTCGGATCGGCGCTGATGGTCGTTCTCGATACCCTGTCTCCGGCCGAACGGCTGGCTTTCGTGTTGCACGATATGTTCGCCGTGCCCTTCGATGAGATCGCCGCGATCCTCGGCCGCTCCAGCGCGGCGACCCGTCAGCTCGCCAGCCGCGCACGGCGCCGGGTCCAGGGAAACGATCAGCCCCCGAGTACCGACCTCACGGCGCGCCGTGAAATCGTCGACGCCTTCCTGCGCGCCGCGCGTATGGGCCAGTTCGCCGCCCTGCTCGAGCTCCTCGACCCGGACGTGGTGCTGCGGGCCGACGACACCGTCGTAGCGGCCGGGGCGGCGCCCGAAGTAGTCGGCTCCGATCCTGTGGCCCGGATCTTCGACGGTCGCGCCCGCGGCGCCCGGCCCGTCCTGATCGATCGGGAGCCGGGTGCGGTCTGGCGGGTCGGCGGTCGACCACGCTTTGTCTTCACCTTCACCATTCGGCAAGGAAAGATCGTCGGTATAGCGATGATCGGGGATCCGGAGCGGATCGAGGCCATGGACCTACGCGACCGATGACCGAAACCGCCGTCGGCGACCCGTCATCCAGGCTGTCGGAGTGATTCGAGTGTGGTCGCGCCGGTTCGCCAGACACCCGCCCCGCCACTACCCTGGCACCGGCTCCTACGACCGGCCGGTTCGGACGCAGGCGACGTGCTCCCGGCCCTTCCCGGCGACCGACGGTCACAGGGCCGGCCCTGCACGAACGTCGAGCGGAGACGCATCTATGAAAAAAGCCTGCGTGATCGCAGCAATGTCCTTGGCAGTCATGGGTTTCTCGGGGGCCACCGCCGCCGCCCTCCCCTCCGGCAGCGCCGATCTCCCCGGACTCCCGGGCGCTACACAGCCCCGCCCGCCTGCTCCGCCGGACGGAAAAAAGGTCGGCGACCCGTGCACCGCCGGTGGCGGCGTGGCAGGGCATTACGAGTGGGTGCACCTGGACGAGGAGTCCGCCGCGCACTACGGCACCGAATGGATGTTCGTCTGCCAGGCGAACTGATTGTGTGACTCCACGCGAGATAATCTCGTTCCGTTGACATCACCATGGCCCGTCCACCCACCAGGATGGACGGGCCATGTGTCGGATACGACAGACCTGATCGCAAACCCCTCGTGGTCAGTGACCGTGTTGCCGCGCCACCTCGCCGGCACGCGTTGTCGGCCTCAGCCTTGCCCGGTGGCTCCGAGGTCGATCCACGCTGTGACAGAGTCACCTTCGCCGACGAGGTCGACCCCCATGGCTGCGAGCACTCGTTGACTGGCGGTGTTCTCGG
The DNA here is from genome assembly GCF_029868325.1 of Nocardia carnea. GTDB lineage: Bacteria > Actinomycetota > Actinomycetes > Mycobacteriales > Mycobacteriaceae > Nocardia > Nocardia carnea_C. The sequence continues at coordinate 13,126 of NZ_JARWNW010000231.1, read as the reverse complement.
GCGTCGTACTCACGAACAAGGAGTCGAATCCGTCAGCGCGGGCGAGGTCCAGCAGGTGGCGCAGCACCGCACCGCCGACGCCGCTACCACGGTGGGAACGTCCGATCCACACCCCCGCTTCGGCTGCACACCGCAGACCTTCCACGGGGCACAGCCGCGCGGCTCCCGCCACGGAGTCCCCCACGACGATTGCATAGGTGCTCTCCACCGGTTCGGCCGATAGAGACCTCGACCGATGGAACCGCAAGAACGCCGTCCGACGCTCCCCGGTCCACCCAGCAGGCCCGGCCACCGGGGGCATCACCTCATGGGGGTCTGCGTCGACCACTGCCACATCCAGCAGCTCCTGTAGCAGATCCTCGTCGAGCCGCCGCAGGATGACGTCAGTGCGCATGCCCGCATCCTGCCATCGCGACCGGGCCGTCCCCCAGTACTTTTCGGCAAGGGATGACGTCCGGGTCGCGGCACAGTCGAAGTGCACCCTCGCCGCCGAGCAGGCGCGGGGATCCGCATCCGCCCGGTGCCGATCCCTCGCTGAGCCAGGACCGTCCACTTGTACACTGATACCAGTCCTGACTTATATAAGCCCAGACTGGTACGATTCTGGTTCATGCACGCGTTCGACATCCTCGGCGACCCGGTGCGCCGGCGCATTCTGGAGCTGCTCGCCGACGGTGAGCAGACCTCCGGCGCGATCACAGACGTGATCCGGGCCGAGTTCGGACTCTCCCAGCCGGCCGTTTCACAGCATCTGCGCGTGCTGCGTGACAACGGGTTCACATCGGTGCGCCCCGAGGGTGCACGCCGGTTCTATGCCGTCGAGCCCGCGCCGCTGAGCGAAGTCGACGCATGGCTGAACCGTTTTCGCAAGTTCTGGGAACAGCGCCTCGACGCCCTGGAAACCGAGCTGGCCCGGGGTAAGCGTGCAGCTCGGACTCCGGCCGGTAGGCAGTCCACCCGACCGGCCGAGCCCGGCATCGATGCGAACAAGCCCGATCCATCACCGAAGGGGACGTGACATGAGAGATGTCTTGGACGAACTGGCCGCCGCGCGCCGGACCATGGGCAAGGGCAGCGTGCCCGCCGGCGACGCGTACACCATCGAGGTACGGCGTCGATACGATGCTCAGATCGAGGACGTCTGGGACGCCATAACCAATCCCGAGCGGCTGCGTCGCTGGCTGCAATCAGTCACCGGCGATCTGCGGCTCGGCGGGAAGTTCGCGTTGGGCAGTGGTGAGCACGGTGAGATCCTCGGGTGCGAGCCGCCACGACTACTGAAGGTGTCCTGGCTCTTCGGGCCGGACGCCGACGCCTGGCCCGGCACGAGCGAGGTGGAAGTACGCCTGACTCCGGGTCCGGCCGGCGATACCGAATTCGAGCTGGTCCACGCTGCGGTCGTCGAGGAGCCCCTCTTCCCGGTCTACGGCCCCGGCGCCGGCGGTGTCGGCTGGGACCTGTATCTCCTCGCCCTGGCTCGGCTGTTGGCCGGCGGCGAGAGCGTCGGCCACGAGGAGCTCCAGAAGTCGTCCGAAGGGCGCGAGTTCATCCGCCGCAGCGCTGCGGCCTGGGGCGAGGCTCATCTGGCGGCAGGTGGCGAACCGGGACAAGTCGCGGCAGCGGTCGAGGCCACCACCGAGTTCTACACAGCCGATCCGACCTGACGTTTCCGCTGAGGAGTGTGCACCATGAAATACACCAACTCGATCGAGATCGCCCTTCCTCGGGAGCAGGTGGCCCAACTACTCGCCGACCCGGCACACCTACCGAAGTGGTTGCGGGGCTTAGTGCTGCACGAGCCGGCGCAGGGGATACACGGGCAGCTCGATACCGAGTCGCGGGTCGTGATGCAGTCGGGCCAACGGACGATGGAAGGCACCGAAAGGATCACCCGCCGGGAACCAGCAGATCTGCACGGGATCCCGAATGAGAGTGTCGTTCACTTCGACCGCGAAATCGTCGTCGCGGGCATGTGGAGCGTCGTGCGTGATCGGCTGACCGAAGCCGGTCCGGAGACGACGCTATGGGAGCAAGAGAGCGAATACCGGTTCAGTAGCCTGCTGATGCGGCTGGTGGGGCTGTTCATGCCCGGCTCCTTCCACAAGCAATCGCAGCAGAATATGCAGGATTTCAAGGCGTTCGCCGAACGGGGTAAGGATGTCCGCGACGGGGACAACTGATCCGCCGCGAGCTCGCACCGCCGCCCCACAATCGACGGCTGACGGGTCAGGCTTTTTCGAGTACGGTCTCGACCGGTGTCGCACCGGTGGTGAGGTCCAGGACGGGGCAGTGGGCATCGACGGCGGCCTGTAGTTCCGCATACCGCTGCGCGGTCTCCGGCCCGCTGATCTTCACCCGGACCCGCACCGCCTGAAACCCGGCACGAACCCGGTCGTCCAGGCCGAAGAACCCGCGGATATCCAGATCCCCTTCGGCTTCGATCGACAGATCCTCGACCACGATCCCCAACCGCTGCGCCCAGAACCGGTAGGTGACGATCTGGCAGGAAATCAACGCGCCGAGATACACCTCCACCGGGTTGGGCGCGGTGCCTTCACCACCGAGTGCCGGTGGTTCGTCCACCCGCAACCCATGGGCACCTGCACTGATGGCGCTGCCCACCGTGCCCTGCGGAATCCCCGATGCGCGGAATACCACCGCGGCATTCGCCGGATCCTGTGCCACCGCGTCGGCAGTGGCGGCGGAGATGTCGTTGAGTGAGGAAGTCCCGGCTGTCATGGCCGTGACGTTAAGTTCCGGCACGCACCGAGACCATAATTGTGCTCGTGCTGAGGCGAATCGGCGCTGCCGGTAGCGCCCGGACCCGTTATTCAATCCCGCAAGAGCAGGTAGTGAAGTCGAAACGCAGTCGCGCGACCGAGCGCCAGCGTGTGGTCGGTTCGCAACAGGTTCGTCCCGTCAGCGAACACGTGGAACTCCTCATGGATCGGAATCCGCGCCGCCCAGCACCGATCACCCTCGACCATCGTGACGTAGGCACCGTCGGCCCCGAACGCACCCGGCGGCGACACCAGACGCAACGCCCCACCCTCCCCGACCTCCGGCCGAGCCGCGGGACCGTGCTCACCGTTCGTGCTCGATGTCCCGAGAGCGGTCTCGTTCCCGCTCTCGGGACCGGTTTCTGCTGTGCTTGACGGGCGGCACGATCGGCGGGGGGTTCCGACTCAGCGGCGCCGCTCCGGGAGTCGGCCGGGAGACGCGCAAGATATCTGCCGCCTCTCGGGCCGACATCGGGGTTCGTTCGCCTCGGTCTGTGGCTTCCCGGCGTTGGAGGGCGCGCTTAGCTAGCCGATCGGCGGCTTCGCGCTGTTGCTGTAATTCCTTCCGCTGTCTGTTTTCCCGTTCTCGTTGCTCGGCAGCTCGTTGGACGGCTTCCTTGACTTGCTGCTTTTGCTGGATTCTGTCCCGGCGCTCCTTGGCCCGCTGGTCTCGGCGAAGTTGTTCGGTGTTGACCAGTTCGAGTTGGTTGCGGTCCCGGCCCAGTTCCTGCCCCACCCGGCGGGCCTGTTTCGCCTGCTCATTGGAGACCTCCACCACCTGGAAGCGCTGCGGGAAGTCGCGGAATAGCTTCTCGAGTTCTCTGCGGACTGCGGGGGCGGCGGCGCCCTGTCTCATAATCCAGAGCCCGGTTGCATGCGGGTCCCGCTCGAGCACTCGCCGGTCCTGAGCGATCTGGCTCATCGTGAGTTCGCCACCGACGTTCCTGCCGCCCTTGTACTCACGGAACTCGAGCCCGCCCTTTTCGTTCACCCTGGCAGCGTCGTGTTTACGAGTCTGGCCATCCAGGGTTATGGGACGCTCGTGCTGCCAGCCGTTCTTGGGGGTCTCGCCCCGGATCTCGGCCATGCCGTATTGGAACTCACGGCCGATCTCCTGCGATTTGCGCCCCCGTTGGGAGGCTTCCCGTGGCTCGCGTCGAGCGGATTCCAGGTCATGCCGGCGTAGGTACGCTCGGCGCAGGTGTTCCTCGTTGCCGGACATCCCCCCACGCCCCGATCACCGCAGACCGTGCTTACGCTCCACGTCGAACTGGTCGTGCGGTAGCCCATGAGCCTCTGCGTAGTCGACAGATCGCGAGTACCACGCCTGGCCGATGGTGCTGTCGAAGTCCCTCTCCTCGACTGCGCTGAAGATCAGATCTTCGGGGTTGTCCGAAGAGTCGGTCCAGTCGTAGCGAATCGTAGGGCCGAAGCCGAACAGCACCATTTCGGAAGGTCTGTTGACCCACCGCCCGCCGAGGCGCCGAACGAAATACTCGCCAACGTAGGCGATCAGCTGAGAAACGGCCTCCGCCTGATCCGGTTCCGACAGCGAATCCTCGGACGGAAAGAGGTAGCCGAACGCGTCGGCCAGCCAGTCGTCGACCATCTCGTCGCTGTACACATCAACTCCCACCGGCATGGGCCCCACAGGTTCACCGGCCGGAGTCATCCAATCGGCAGGGACCCGCAACAGCGTGTCGGTGAACAGCCTGGCCGCCGCGTCCTCGACCTGGCTCCGCCACACCACCCACTCCGGATCGTCCTGCGCCGCCTTATCGATGTCGTCATTCACTGCCGTCGAGCCTTCCCCTTGCTGCCGACCGACTGAGTGTCGCAATGCATCAAACGGTACGGCGCAACAGTCGAACATGGCAACGACATGGACACGAGTTGCCGGTACGAGTTCCCTCGGGAAAACCGTGGGGTACCGCGCGGGTCAGAAAGTTGCTCGCGCGTCGTAGGCAGCACCAAAGGCCGTCGCTTTTTCTGGTGTTCGCGCCCGAAGTTGCGTCCACGGTCTCGAAGCGGGCCATCGATTTCTGGGGCCCACTACTCATCGAGTTCGGGTTTGATGTGGCTGCCAGTTTCGTCGAGGGCAACGTGGAGCGGGGCCATTCCGGCTCCGGTTTCCTTTCACGCTCCAGCGGCCCCTTTCGTGTGGGTATACCGCTGGCACGGCCATACACCGCCGGAATATCACGCCACGGGCTGCCGGACCGGATCTTGTCGATCAACCGGTGTGTTCTCCGGCGGCGCGAGGGTCGCGTTGCAGTAGCCGACTCAGAGCCGCTGCATCTGATTGCTTACCACCGTCGGTCTACTGTCGTCGAGGATGCTTTCGTCAACTGCTACCGAGCTACCGATGTCCACGACCGAATCGATATTTCGGTTTCTCGAGAACCCCTCGTCCAACCACTTCCGGAGCCGCTCGGGATCGCTGTACCCCTTCTGCCGCAACGAGTCGACGACGTCGCGTCCACAAATCATGACTATGGGGTGACCGTCTTCGCGTACTTCCTCATAGACTTGTTTCGCGAAGTAGGACAGTGTGACAAACACACCGAACTGCCGGTGCCGAATCCGGGAGATCAGCCGACTCATCTCCTTGACACCGATGCTGTTGGTTTCCCGATAGCACTTCGCTTCGAGCGCGAACTCGACAGCAACCCGGTCGGCACCAGGACCGAGCATGTAGGTGCCTACTGCGTCGCGTCCGCCGTCACGCGACGGAGGCGTCACCGCGCATTTCCCTGTGGCCGGTGCCATCATGCGCCAAATCGCTACTGCGCACTCTTCGAAGTCCGTCTCACGGCCATCGAAATGTGCGCGGATCATCCTCAGCATCTCCAACCCTGCGGGGTCGTCCGGAAGCTGATCGTCCTTCGTCCGGATGGTCAACGTCGATGGCGCAACCAACGGCCGGTACACACGCCCCTCGACCCATTCCCTCCACGGCTCCGGGCACCCCGGACCGGTGGTCGGTTCACCGGCAAGGACCGAACTAAGCCATCTGCGCTGCACTATGCCCACATCGAGGACGGTGAAGGTTGCGCGATAATTCTGGAACCGGGCACCTTTCGTGTGACGCCATATAGCGGACAGGTCCTCGTCGGAGGTCATCGTTTCCGTACCGGGCGCGAGAAGCCCTCGAAACCGGACCGAACGCCCTGGTTCGGCCTTCTCAAAACAGAGAAACGGTGGCACTACCGCCCGCTCTTCGGGTAAACCGTGGGTGGCTTCGAAGACATCCCGCAGCAGCAGGTTTCCGGAGCGCTTGGTGTGGTGCAGGTCAGAGCCGGGCCGCCGGTTGTCGCCATAGTAGGTGAAGATGCCGGTCTCCGGATCCAGGTGATCCGGCCAGTCCGGCTCGGTCCCGGTGGTATAGAGGGCCACCAGCCGCACCCTCTTCTTCCTCACCGAACCACGCGGCCGAAATCCGCCTTGCAGGCCAACCGGAAGCAGCCGGCCTAGGGCATCGTCCCCCGCCGTCCCCTTCGTGCCGGCGAGGTACAGGCGGTCGATGTGCAAATCGGCCTCCCGAAGTGCATCGAAGGCCACCGCGGACTCAGAGCCGATCATGGATGCATATCGTAGAGGCGTCTACGATCGCGGACCAATCGAGCACCCCGGATATCTAGGTCGACACGGCAGGTCGCTGATCCACCGATGGCCTTGTACAGGTCGTCTACACCCACCGAGTCGTGGCAGACTTCGAGCGTGGACCTGAACGCCGAATCCCGTCTGCGCCAGCAGATATTCAAGCACCTGCGAGAGATGACGCAGGAGAGCGTGACCGTAACCCGCGAACAGCTCTGGTCGTTCGATGTCGACGGAGAAGTCTATCGACTGATCGACCGTAGTCGCGGAATACGAAATCCCAAGGAGATGAACGGCACCCTGTCGATCATGTCCGATCCAGACAGCGGCTATGAAGACGAGGAACTCGGCGGGTCACTGTTCGCATATTCTTACCGTGCGGGAAGCGACGCGAGCGATAATACGAAGCTTCGGCGCGCTATCGAGCTTGAGTTGCCCCTTATCCTTCTCCGTAAGATTCTCCCCGGTTTGTATTACCCCGTTTTTCCGGTGTACGCAGTTGACGACGATCGCGAGAACCATAGATTTCTTATTGCACTGGACGAGGAATTGCGATCGGTCAAAAACCCCCGGCAGCTGGAACCGGTGGAGAAGCGCTACGCGGAGAGGATAACCAAGCAACGGATTCATCAGCCCGAGTTCCGAGAGCGGATCCTACTCGCGTACCAACGACAGTGCGCGGTCTGCAATCTCAAGCACAGAGAATTACTCGATGCTGCGCATATTATTGCCGATACCCAACCCCACGGTACGGCGACCGTCGACAACGGCCTGAGTCTCTGCAAGATCCACCACGCCGCATACGACGCCAACTTTCTGGGAATTTCACCCGACTTCGAGGTCAAGATCAACAAGGATCTGCTCGAGGAAAAAGACGGGCCGATGCTCGAGCACGGCATTCAAGCGATGCATGACAGGCCCCTCGTCATCCCCGCGAAACCGACGGACCACCCGTCTCGGAGCCGACTCGACGAACGGTATACCGAATTCCTGGCAGCAAGCTGACAGATTCGTCGATTGCATCGCCAGACGCTCAGGCAATGGGTCCGCCGAGGTATACCGCGGTGTCGGCCAATGGGATGGTGCCGGGCCCGCAGAGACGTTCGCAGGGCAGACCGCGTAGCGGGCGGGTCGCCCGGAAGTATTGCTTCCACGTGCGGTCCGTGGACCCCAGAAAGAGAAGTGCAGCGGTGGAATGGGCTCGATACTCGAGGCGGAGCCCGTATAGGAAGACAGTAATCTGGACGTCAGCGCCCGAAGGATGGTTTGGTCCTCGTTCATCGCTCGGCTTGGGTGAGTCCGGCGAGCAACCGGTGGAGAACCGCGAGCGATGGGCCCGTGCTCGCGGAGGTTGGCACGGCCGGTGAGTAAGGGATCCCGCGGGCGGCTGCTCGTTCGCGGGGACTGCGGGTGGCGGGGACCAATTTGCCGGTTTCGGCGAGCAGCGCGAAGGCGGCGGCCTTTCGAGGGCAGTTCAAAGGGTTGCAGGATCGGTGTGCCTGCATGATTCGATGCGCGTCGGCGACACCGAGCCGTGTGGCGGGCTCGCTGTGCCAGGCCTCCGACAACCAGATGGGCTCACGCGCCATATCAAGGGTGTTGGTGCCAGCCTTCATCCACAGCTGCTCCGGGCATACTGTGATGAGATCGCAGGTGTCGCAGACGCGGCCGGGATGATTCTCGAGGTGGCCGAGGTCGGGGACGATCAGCGTCGTCGTTGCGGTGGCATGGACAATATCGAGGACGTGACCGATTGGGTCTGGCACCGACTCGGGTCCGAGTCGGACTATGTAAATCAGTGTGTGCCCCTGGCTTCGGGCGAGTATGCGGATGGCTTCCGCATGGAGAGCCTGGTTGAAAGAAAGATCGGTCCGGAGATAGCCCAGCGCTCGGGGGCGGTGGGGATCGCACTTACCGGTCGGCTGAGTCATGGCGGCACCTCGAGTACATCGAATAGACAGGGAAATGCGCTCGGGCACTGGATATTCGGAACCGGCACAGCCGGGCGCTCGTCTATGACACACTTCACAGCGCTCGATGTCCCACCGAATCGGCGCCTCCGGACGAAGCTCTCCAAACTGCCAGCAGGAGAACCGTGCCAGGTAAAGGGCTTGCACCGAACCGGTGAAATGCGAATCCCCGAAACGGAGGACAGATGCCTCAAGACCTCGGCGGTACCGGATCAACGCTGCCCCGGCGCCAACTAGGAAGGCACCTGCTGGAGTGGCGAACCCGAGCGGGCTACACCCAGGCCAAGGCCGCACAGCTACTGGAGATGGGGGCGACCAGCCTCGGGAGACTCGAGAAGGGGGAAAACTCACGGATCAAGACGCGGGACATCCAGGCTGCTTGCGACCTGTATGGAGTTCCGGACGATCTGATAGCAGCCCTGGTCGGACTGGCCAAGCAGGCGAACGTCAAGAATTGGTGGCATCAGTACGGTGATCTGATCCCGAAGGATTTCGATGTCTACGTAGGGCTGGAAGCGGCGGCTACGAAAATCCTTTCGTATCAACCCGAGCTGGTGCCGGGCCTGTTACAGACCGCGGACTACGATCGAGCGCTGGCGCACGAACAGGGCCCCGACGAGGATCCCGAACAGCAGGCCGGACGGATCCAGCTGAAGATGCAGCGCCAGAAGATAGTCACCCGGCGTACACAGCCGGTCACTCTGGATGTGGTGGTCGGAGAGGCGGCCCTCCGGCGAACGGCGGGCGGGCGCAGTGTCATGGCCACGCAGCTTCGGCATCTGGCCGATATGTCCACCCGAGACAACATCGAGCTGGCCATCCTGCCCTTTGCCGCAGGATTCCCCGGTGGCATTTCCATGCCACCGTTTGTTGTCCTCATGTTCGGCGAATCAGCGCCGGGCGAGCCTGTAGAGCCGCCCGTGGTCTTCCTGGAAGGGATCGTCGGCAACATGTACATCGAGGATCGCGACGACGTAGCGAGGTTTCTTCGGACGTACGATCTCATCAGAGGTAAGGCGATTGCCGGCCCGGACAGCCGGCAAGCGCTCAGAGAGTTAGCAAGGGAGCCGTAAATATGCGCACTGACCTATCGGGTGCCAGCTGGTTCAAGAGCAGCTACAGCCAGCACGGTGGCGAGTGCGTAGAGGTTGCACATACTGCCGACGCGGTCGGAGTGCGGGATTCGAAAACCCCCGCCGGTTCCGCTCTCATTTTCGCACCGGCCGAGTGGGATGCGTTCCTTCGGTCAATTTCGACCGGTAGCTGATCCGCGTCTCGGTCGATTCGCACCGCGAGATCAGCAGGACGCTTCCGCTGTCACAGAATGGTTCTGGCGAGGGCGGCGGGTGTTCCTGTAGTCGTGTCGATGGTCATGTCGTAGGTGTAGCCGTGGTCGTGAACGGTGTGGAAGTGGCCGCGTGCCAGTCCGATCGGGTGGCTTCGGTCCCGTTCTCGCTGCTCGGCGACGGCCAATGGGCAAGTGACACCGACGAGCTGAACATCCAGCCCGGCCAGGGCGTCCATCCAGAGCGGTAGCAAGTCCGGGGTCAGGAGCATCTCGTCGATGACCAGATCGTTGCCGCCGTGGGCGAATGCGGCGGCCGCGGCACATCCGGAGTGCAGTATGCGCCGCCCGACGTGGCCGTAGCGGATAACCACGATCGGGGATCCATCGGCGTCGCGGCCGGTGCGGTCGTACCAGAACCCGTCTCGGCTGAGGGGGCTGTCGGATCCGCCGCCCCAGTTCGGTGGCACCAGACCGAACAAGGTGTCGATACCCCAGTAGGCGAACGGAGTATCACTCTCGTTCTGGATGGCGCGGGCCAGGGAGGTCTTGCCGGAACTCGATGTCCCGTTGAGGAGGATTACTCGACGTCGAAGCCCTGTGTTCGGCATCTGCTCACACTATCCAGCCGCTCGAACAGCCTCCGCCGACGCCGGACGGGCGTGCTCATGCCTCACCCCGGACTGCGGGTGATGATTCGGGCGGCCGGAACCGCGGCCGCGAGGTGCATGATGTCGTCGGGGTCCGAGGTGATCACCAGGCCGCCACCGTGTTGAACGCAAACCGCGACCACGTGTGCATCCGCCAGGTAGCGGCTGCCGACCTTCGCGCTGTTGAGGATCGCGCCCACTTGGCGGGCGAGATCGAAATCGGTGGGCACCATCCGCACCGGCCGATGTGCTGCGCTGTCGCGAAGCGTGCGAGCCACCAGCGTTTCGACCTGCCGCGTACGCGGAACTCCACGGCATACCTCGGCACAGACAACGGCCGGCACCAAAACCTCACTTCCGCGGCGGTACGCCTCCGCAAGCAGCGCTTGTACCCGCTTCGGTGGCTTCGGCTCACATGCCGCGGAAAGCCCAGCGGAATCGAGGACAACCGGCAGCATCAGGCGATCTCCCGGCCGAACCCGACACCCTCGAGCTCGTCGAAGGCGGCGGCCGCGTCATGTGCGTCGTCATCTCCGACCGGGCCGACGGCCTGCTCCCAACCGTCGAGTAAATCGCGAAGGGCGTCTCGCCGTGCCATCCGATCCACATGTTCGGCCAAGGCCGCGTTGACAACGGCAGACAAGTGCGCGTCACCCAGTTCGCGCGCCTTCGCCAGGACCTCTTCATCGATGGTCATCGTTATCTTACGTTTGGCCATACAAACACCTTACACCTATTCGCCCACTCCCTACATCGGAAACCCCCTGCTCAGATCCCACAGATCAGGAATCTACACACGCTGAACCGGGAATTTGCATGCAATTTTCTCCCGCTGGGACCTGCGCCCACGGGGCCCTTTCCGGTGTGGCGGTGTTCAGTTGGTGAATCGTTCCACCGCGAGCCGTAGTGCGTTTTCGGCTTCCGTGGCCGACAGGCTGCCGATGAGGACTCGCATGGTGAGTCCGTCCGCGGTGGCCATCAGTGACCTTGCCGCGATATGCGGGTCGGCGAGATCGGGTGCGATTCCGGCGAGTAATCGGGCGGCCTCACTTTCGGCGCCGTCCTTCGCGTCGGCGAGGATGCGGGCCAGGGCCGGGTGGTTGATGGCGGCGGCGATGTATTGGTGGAAGACCGAGACTCCGGCACTGGACGACTCCGCGCGGGGGATGGATTGTCCGATCAGCTGCCACAGTGTTTCGCGGTCGTCGGCGTACTCGGTGGTGGTGTCGTGGAGTTGCGCAGCGCCAGACACCATCGTTTCGAGACCAGCCCGGAGAAGTTCGTCCTTGCTGGTGAACCAGTATTGGATTTGCCCTACCGAGACCCCTGCGGCTGCGGCCACGTTGCGCATGGATACCGCGCTCATGCCTTGTTCCGCGATCACCTGCCATACCGCCTGGATGATCGCGATACGGCGGTCGTCGGGGTTCGTGCTGCTCATCCCGCAATACTAGCGACGGAAAATACGATCGTATTGACCCAGGTGTACGCTGGGGACCATCGATAAATACGACTGTATTTTCCTGGAGTGGATATGGGCGTGAAGCCGAACCGAAGCATTCTGAAGGCCCTGGCCGCGGTAGTGGCCGCATGGCTCGTCGCCGATAAAATCGCCTCGGTTGTTGCGCCGGAGCCGACGGTGGGTCACTGGCGCAGCCACGAAGGGTTCGAGTCCTACCGCGCTGCGTACCACGCGGCGATGGCGACGCTACCCACACCGACGCGTACCCACGACGTCGCCACCGATTACGGCAGCGTCCGGGTATACGAGTGGACCGGCACCGAGGGACGCGAAAGTGCGCCGCCGGTCGTATTCCTGCCCGGAATCCGTTCGGGCGTACCGATGTGGGCCGAGAACCTGCCCCACTGGATCGGCAAACGCACCCTCTATGCGATGGACGCGGTCGGCGATTCCGGAATGTCCACCCAATCGGCGCCTTTCACCTCGTTCGACGATCGGACAGTATGGGTGGAGCAGGCACTCGCGGGTCTCGACATCACTCACGCCCACATGGTGGGGCACTCTTTCGGCGGCGCCACCGCCGCCGCCCACGCGCTCGCCTACCCCGGACGGGTGGCCTCCTTGACGCTGCTCGAGCCGGTGGTGGTGCTTTCCGGATTCCCGGTCTCGATGTACCTGTGGTCGGCCCTGCTTGCACTACCGGTCCCGCAGCCGTGGAAGGACCACGCGCTGGCACAGATCGGCGGAGTGTCGATCGAAGAAGTACGGGAACGCACCCCTGTCTCGATGATGATCGACGAGGGGACCAGACACTACAAGGCGGCCACCCTGGTGCCACGGACCCTCACCGATGCGGAGTGGAAGTCGATGGCGATGCCGGTCCGGATCGACATCGCCGCCGATAAATCCTTGGCCGGCGGTCAGGCGGCCGCCGACCGCGCCCGAGCACTGGGAAAAACCCCGGTCACCGTCTGGCCGGAAACCACACACTCCCTGCCCATGCAGGCCGCCGAGCAACTCGGACCGGAACTCCTCAGGTACTGGACCACCGGTGACCGCTGACCCGATCACCCGGGTCGGCTACTTCTTGCGGCCCACGGCCGCGCAGCCCGCGGCGGGTGCCGATATCACCGATCTCACCGGCGCCCCGGGATCGGGGTCGTCGCGGCAGGCCCAGCTGAACGGACACGCCGACGTGCTCTGGGAGTACACCGGCACCGGCTCCTCGGATACCTCCGCGCCACGCGACCATCGCCACGGTCAGCGCGGTCAGCATGACGGTGTTGGTATCGGTGCCGTAGCGCGGGGCCAGCGTTGTCACGGCGGCGGAGGTCGTGGCCTCGTCGAACTCGCAGACGATGCGGCGCATCGTCGAAGGG
>NZ_JARWNW010000230.1 GCF_029868325.1 Nocardia carnea | reverse complement strand
CGGGACGCCGGACTTCGCTCCGGTGATGTCCGAGTACCTCGACTCGCAACCAGGTCTTGTCACCCTGTATCGCGCCGCACGGGAAGCCACCCGGATCCCGATCACGCTTCCTGGCGGCAAAAAACTCAGCCTGGGTGCCGGGGTGTGTCCCTCCCCCCCCGCCCCCCCCTCGGGGGGGGGTGGGTGTTGGGGCCGGGGGGGGGGGGGGGGGGGCCCCCCCGGGGCCGCCGGGCTCGGCACACCGCTACCGGTGCACGATGTGGAAGTGCCGGCGGGACTGTGCGGTATCGCCGAGGACGGGGCCGTCCTGATCGCCATGATCCAGCTCGCCCCGAATCTCGATCTGCCGACGGTGATCGCCGAGCAAACCATCTATACCGAGGACACGGTATCGGTCGAGAGTCTGCTGCCCATGCTCGACCATTACGGCATCGATATCGATATCGATATCGTCACCACCGGGCAGCGGGTGCGGTCGGCGGGTAGTTACAGCATGCTCTACGACCAGTTGATCGGTTCGCGTCCGGTTGTCGGCAACCGGCTGACCTGGCTGGTTCTCCGGCTGGATCAGGAACGAAACCTGAAGATGCTGGCACGCCGGGGTCCGTGCGCGGTGGTTGCACCGAAAACGCTTGCCACGGCGGCGCACCGGATCGCGGTGCGGCTGCGCGAACGTGGTATGGCTGCGCACCCGCTGCCGGCCGCAGCCTTCGTGGACGCTACCCGCCTGCTCCATGTCGGTGCGGAACTGCCGGATCTGACGGAACGTTGGGGCTGCCTGGAATCCCCGGTTCCCGGCCGTTTCGTCACCAGTTTCGGGATCGATTGGTCGGAGCTGGACGAATCGGGTCTCGACGATTGCTGGACCTGGAACAGCGGGCGCACCACGCTGGTGGTGAGCCTGAGCGAAGTGGACGGCCCCCGGGCTGCGGTCCGCTATGTGGGGCCCGCGATGACGGAGACACTGCCGGACTACCTGCGCCGGTTGCCGGGCCGTCAGGCGTTGGCCCTGTGCGCGACTCTGCCGACGGGCGCCTCGCTGCGTGACCTCACCTGTGATGAGCGGACTGTGGAGGAGGCACCTCCCGATATGGCCGCCGGTCTATCGGTGGCGATCGGGCCCAACGGCCAGATTCTGGGCGCGATCAGCGGACAGCCACGGCACCGGCTGGCCCTGCCCCTGTTCGATCCGGCCCGGTACAACCCCCGGCGGCGGGCAGTGGATGTGCAGGCGATGCTTCCGGTGGCGCAGCAGCTGGTGTTGCGCGCCACCGTGGTGGGCGCCGATATCGAGGTGCATACGAACCGGCCGCAGCGCTGGCAGCAGTTGGTCAGCGCGGTCGGCGATGCTCGCTCCCTGCGATTGGCCGACCCCGACGGCGGAGCTGACGAGACCGACGCGACCATTGCGGTGTTCGACCAGCTACCGCCGCAGGTCTCCGCGGCGCCGACCACCCTGTCCATCAGTGATCCGGGGAGTCCGCGGCGCGGTGCGGTGGATCTGGCCATCGAACAGGTGGGGGAGGCGCAGCTGGATGTCCGGATCCCGATGCGTACGGTCCGGGTGAATCTGGTGGAGCCGCGCGGCGAAACCCGTTATCTCGAGGACAACGACCGGCCGCCGCCGGGCGCAGTGGCGATACCGAGCTCCGACCGGACGGTCCCGGTGACCCGGCCCCATGGATATCCCGCCCGTTGACAAGGGCAGAACAGGTAATCTCGATGACCGTGGTAGCGGATACCGAATCGGACAGCGGAAGATTCGACAACTCGGAGGGAACGCAGGAGCACACTCCACGACAAGCCGCGGCGGCGATCTTCTCCAGCAGGCTGTCGGAGCTGATCGCCGAATCGGTGGTTTCCACCGAGGACGGATCGACCCGTGGGCTGACTTTGTATTCGCTGGCACAGCATCTGGAGCTCGCCTATCCCGATGTGCCGGTTTCGCAGTCCGGACTGTACCGGCTCATCCATGGTGATGCCATCCCGCGGCTCGATCTGATCATTGCTTTGGCGAGGGTGTTCGATGTACCGCCGGAGTATTTCGTCACCGCCGAGAAACCACGCTGAGCGGCCGGCCCCCGTCCCCAATCGTTCCCATTTGTGGGAATGTGGGAGCGGGGGCCGATCGATGAACCGATACCATTTCGGCTATGCCCGATGCGGATTCCGGAGATGTATTTCTCCGCAATCGAGGCGCGATTCTGGATGCCCTGCTCGCGGATCCGGCTTTCGGGCTCACCGATGAACCGGCTGCCCGGGCCGAGGAGCCGGTCGCGGTCGCCGCACCGCCCGCCCGGGCGAGTTTCGACGAATCGCTGCTCGGTCCGGCCGCAGATCCCGGCCCGGTAGCCTACAGTCGATCGGAACCGGAACCGCCCAGTGCGGAACCGGATTCCGAACCGGTGCCGGTCCCGCCACGACGGTCGACCGCGGGCCCCTCGGCCAGTGAGCGGATCAATGCCCTGCTCAGCGGGCAACCCATGGACCCGGGCGCAACATCGTCGCTGGCCACCGAGAATGCCGAACGAGCCGCGTCCCGGCTGAATTCCCCCGCGGCGACGGAGGACCAGCCGGAACGGCCCGCCGAAAGCGAGCGGGCCGCTGCCCCCCGGCAAACCCCGCAGGAGATGGCCCGGGAGGTGGCCGAGCAGCTCCGCAAGCCGCGGGTGGCGCTGGCCGTGGCCGCGGTGGTCGCCTTGCTCATCGTTGTGCTGCTGGTGGTGACCGGTGGCGAAGAAGAGTCCGGCAGCACTCCGCTGGCCGTCACCGCGGCGCCCACGCAGGCGCCACCGGCCACGGAACCGCCCGGTAGCGGCACCATAATGCCCAAGGCTGCCGAATCGAGCTGTCCGCCCGGCGGTACCGAAGGGATGGATGCCTTTTCCGGCGAACCGGACAAGGCATGGTCCTGCCCTCGGGCCTACAAGCTGGACGGTCAGGTCTTACGCATCGATCTGGGGCAGGAGTACGAGATCGACTCGATCGGTATCGTCCCCGGCTGGGACCACGTCGGTACCGACGGCGCCGACCAGTGGACGGAATTCCGGACGGTGAGCCGGGTTTCCTACCAATTCGAGGACGAGGACCGGACCACGTACACCCAGGAGACGCTGGATCAGCGCTCGCTGGTGGTCACCCGGATCGAGCCACCGCTCAAAACGTCGGAGATCGTGCTGACGGTATTGCGGAGCGCCGGTTCGCGGTCTACCAATACCGTCGCCATCTCTTCGATCATCATCACGGGGCGGTGATCCGGTCATGAGATGCGGGGTGTGGCGATGACACAGGTGCGCTGTCAGTACTGTGGGCATACCGCAGGCCCGGCGGTCTCGGCCTGCGCCAATTGCGGTGCACCGCTGCCGGAGGCGCGCACGGTGGACCCGCCGGGCGATGCCGCTCCGGGCGTGACGCACGCCGGCCTGGGTGCTCATCTCGCCGAGATGGGCGGCAGGGCCGGCGGACAGGGGTCGTGGCCGGGCTTACCGGGGCATCACCCGGGGGTGGAGGCGTGGCCTCATCGCCATGGTTCACCGGCCGACGACACCCAAGGGCGCCCACCCGGTGCTGCCGCCCCGCGCCATCGGCACGGTGTCCTGCGATTCCTGCGTTCACGGATCGCGGGTGAGGCGGAAGCTGTTGTCACGGCGCATCATCCGAAATGGCAGTGGCGGGTGGCGGGTGGTGTCGCGGTGGCGGTGCTGCTGGTATTGGCTTTTCTGATGGTCAAATCCTGTGCGCTCACCGCTCCGCCGCTGACCGCCCCGCCGGGGCTGGGTGGGGTGTCCGCGCCGGGCGGCGACCCATCGGCCGTGCTGCCGGGCCCGTTGCGGGAGGCCGCCTGCCGGCCGCACGACGAGACCGACGGAGTGCAGAGTTGTGTGCTCGCCGCCGGGAGTCCGTTGCTGGCCGGTGATATCACCGGCGGCCGGGCCCTATCGTTCCAGGTGCACAGCGCTCAGCCGGCCGTGCTGGCGCAGGCTATTGCGCAATGGCGCACCGCCAGTAGCGAAGTAGTCGCCGACGGCGAGGTGTTCGCGGCGATCAGTGCCTCCTCGGCGGTCTGGTACGCCGATACGAGTACCGGGTTGCGTCTGGATACCGGGGCTTTCGCCGGTAGCGCCGCGGCGCGGACCTTCCTTTCGCGGTCGGGTCTGCTTCAACCCTGAGCGCTGCTTGCCGGCAGTGTGGTTGCGGCCTGTTCGCCGAGACAGCCGCAGCGAGCGGTTCTTTTTCCGCGATCGGAACTCGTGAGCGTTTACACATCCGCAACGTACCGCTATACAACGGCACAATAAACGCGTAGAGTGCCTGGTATCAGGATCGAAACCGAAGCGGAAAGGCGCGGATCACGGTGACGACAATGCAGGACTCAGTTTCGCCGATGCGATTCCGGATTGATCCGAACGAATTGGGTACAGCGCGTTTCCGGACCGCGCTGTACCGGACGGCGGACGCTCCGCCGGGGGAGTGGCGGTTCACGCTCTACGCCGCCGGCGAGGGGGTCTCGCTGAGCCGGGTCCTGCCCGTACTGCACAGCCTCGGCGTGGAGGTTGTGGACGAACGGCCCTATCAGCTCGAATCCACCGGCGACGGATCCGAATGGATCTACGATTTCCGGTTACGGGTCGTCTCGGCCGTATTACGTACCCGGCTGGACCCCGAACTCGAAGCCGATCTGGACCGTCCGGCCGATTCCGCGAGCGAGGGTATCGCCCGGCGATTCACCGCCGCGTTCGAAGCGATGTGGTTCGGATCCGCGGAAATCGACACGCTCAACGAACTCATCCTGTGCGCGGGTCTGCACTGGCGCCAGGTCGTCGTACTGCGGGCCTACGCGAAATACCTGAAACAAGCCGGTTTCTCCTACGGCGCCGCCGGCATCACCCGGGTACTGCTCGCCCACCCGGAGATGTCGCACGGTTTTGTCCGGCTCTTCGAGGCCTACTTCGATCCCGACGGCAGCGGGGAATCCGCGCACGGTATCGCGGAATGGCTGGAGGCCGAAATCGACGCCGTGGTCAGCCTGGACACCGACCGCGTACTGCGGGCGGTGCTCGGTGTCGTCACCGCGACCCTGCGCACCAACTACTTCCGGCGCGATGCCGAAGGCGAACCGCCGGCCCATCTCTCACTCAAATTCGATCCCCAGTCGATCGGAGTGCTGCCGCAGCCGCGGCCGAAGTACGAGATCTTTGTGTATTCGCCGCGGGTGGAGGGTGTGCATCTGCGGTTCGGTGCGGTGGCGCGGGGTGGTTTGCGCTGGTCGGATCGGCTGGAGGATTTCCGGACCGAGATTCTGGGTTTGGTGAAGGCG
>NZ_JARWNW010000229.1 GCF_029868325.1 Nocardia carnea | reverse complement strand
CGCGGGTTTCGGCCCCTTTGGTCCCTGCTTTACGCACTCGATGCTCGCGGCTGCGCCGCATCGCATCGAGCACGGAAAGCAGGGACGGGCCGAAACCTTTCAGGGCCTCGCTGGACTCGGCACCGCCGCTGGTTGCGTTGGGTTTGTTGGTGGGGCGGAACCTTCAGGCCTCGCTGGACTCGGCGGTGCCGCTGGTTGCGTTGGGGTTGTGAGTTGGGGGGGGCGGCTCGATGTTGCCGATCGGGTGGTGGGGGTATCGGGCCGGACGATACGGGTCAGCTCCACCATTGGGTCCAGAGCAGGAATGTTGCGGCGCACAGGACAAGCGCGGCGACGGCGACGGAGGTGGCGCCGCGTTTACGGTCCGAATAGACCTGCGCCGCAACGGCCATCGCCGCGACCGCGATATGCCAGCCGACCGATTCCGCGCCCGGCCCCGGGAATCCGCGGCGGGCTCCGATCATTGCCGCGCCCACCACCACACAGGCCAGGACGACCAACCCGGCGGCGATGGACCCGCTGAGTCCGCGCACGACTTTCATGACGCGAGCACCGGCACACCGGTGGCTCGGCCGGCGAGCTTCTCGAACTGTGCCGGGTCGGTGGTGCGGGCGCCCAGCGCGATGGTTTTGTTCGCACCGTGATAGTCCGAGGACCCAGTTGCCAGCAGGCCGTATTCGCCGGCCAGCTCGCGCAACACGGCCCGATCCCGCGCGCTGTGGTCGGGGTGGTCGATTTCCAGCCCGCCCAGCCCGAGCGCGGCGAGGTCCGGGATCTCGCCCAGGTCGAGCAGCCGGCCACGGGAGCGGGCCCGGCCGTGCGCGAGCACGCTCACCCCGCCCGCATCGGCGATCATCTCCACCGCCCGGTGCAGCGGTGTATCGGCCTTCTCCACGTAGTAATGGCCGTCAGCGGCCAGCAACTGCGCGAAAGCGGCTTCCACACTCGGCACCACACCCGCCTCCACCAGGGCGCGAGCCAGATGCGGGCGCCCGGCGGCCGGGCCGGCCGAGGCGAGTACGGCGTCCGGGTCCACGGGTAATCCGTCGGCGGCCATCTGCTCGGCCATCGCGCGTAGGCGCTGGACCCGTTCGCCGCGTAAGCGTTCACGTTCAGCCGCGAAACCGGCGTCGGCCGGGTCGAACAGGTAGGCCAGTAGATGCACCGATACCGGCCAGCCGTCGACACCGCGGCCGATACACGACATTTCCATCCCCCGGACCAGCGACAGCCCGGCCGGACGCGCCGCCTCGGCCTCGGCCCAGCCGGCGGTGGTGTCGTGATCGGTGATCGCGACCACGTCCAGACCGGCAGCAGCCGCGTTCCGCACCAGATCGGCCGGGGTATCGGTGCCGTCGGAAGCGGTGGTGTGGGTATGCAGGTCGATGCGCACGCCATCCAGTCTGTCAGTGCGGGTTCCCGCTGCCGTTCGCGCGGGCGGACTAGCATCGGCGGCGTGCCCTCACTGCCGCTGCCGTTCCACGGTCCGGGACGGTCGCGGCATTCCCGTCCGGCCACGCATATCCGGGTGCCCACCGCCCGCGCGGTCGTCGATTGCGCTGTCTATGTGGACGGTGAGCGGCTCCCGGGGCGGCACACCCACCGCAGCGCGCTGACTGCCGCGCGCGAACACGGTGGATTCGTCTGGCTCGGCCTGCACGATCCCGATGCCGCCCAGATGGCCGAGGTCGCCGAGACGTTCGGGCTGCACGCGCTGGCCGTCGAGGATGCGGTGCAGGCCCACCAGCGGCCGAAACTCGAACGCTACGACACGACGCTGGTGATGGTTATGCGTACCGTCGCTTACCGGGAACACGAACTGCACACCGTCAGCGAGATCGTGGAAACCGGCGAGCTGCTGATATTCATCGCGCCGGATTTCGTCATCGCCGTCCGGCACGGTGAACATTCACCGCTTTCGGTGGTGCGGCGCGGACTGGAGGCGGATCCCGAGCGGTTACGCCTGGGCCCCGGCTCGGTCCTGCACGCGATAGCCGACCATGTCGTCGACTCCTATATCGAGGTCGTGCAATCGGTGGAATTCGATATCGACGCCATGGAAGAGGAAATCTTCACTCCCCGGTCCCCGGTCACCGTCGAATCGATCTATCAGCTGAAACGAGAAGTGGTGGAACTGCGCCGGGCGGTGAATCCACTGGCACTGCCGCTACACACACTTGTCCACAACACGGACCTGCCGTTGGACGCGGAGATCCGGCGCTATCTGCGTGACGTCGCCGACCATCACACCACGGTCGCGGAACGGATCACCGATTTCGACGATGCACTGAGCTCACTCATCAACGCGGCCCTCGCCAAGATCACCGTTCAGCAGAATACGGATATGCGCAAGATATCGGCGTGGGTGGCGGTGGCCGCCGTACCCACCATGATCGCCGGAATCTACGGGATGAATTTCGAACATATGCCGGAACTGAAAACCACCTGGGGTTATCCGGTGGTGCTCCTGTTCATCTTCGCCGTCTGCGGCACCCTGCTGGCCCTGTTCCGCCGCAACAACTGGCTCTGAATCACAGCCCGGCCACGCCGCAGGGAATCACAATGAGGCCGCGCCGCGGGCCGGGTCGAGCACATCGATCCCGGCTTCGGCCCAGGCGTCGCGCAGCGCCTGCGCGCCGCGCACACGCACCCATGCGGCCTCGGTGGCCGTCACCGGCGTCACCGCGAAATACTGGACCGGGTCGGCCGGGTCGGGCAGCTCCACGTCCGGTATCTCCCCGGAGCCCAGCAATACGGCGGTGAACGGAGCGTCGCGCCACAGCGGCTCGCCCATATCCAGCAGAGCATCCGCCTGCAGGACAACCCCTTCCACCGCGGGCGACGCCGCGAGCACACCCAGCGACCGGGCCACCCCGGCGCCGCTGCCCGACCCGGCCCGCAAGGTGAGCAGCAGTTCGGCCCGGGGCCCGCGGACCGGGTCCGCCAGAACGGCGGACGGGTCACCCATCGGATGCCGGGAACCGCCGACGGTCGCGTAATGCACCACACCGTCGCCGGGAATCCGCAGGATCTCGATGGGTTCGAGCCCCAGGAACGTCACCGACGCGGTGTCCACAACGGCCGTGTCCACCTCGAAATGGCGCACCACCGCGGCGCGCACCCGCTCGATCACATCCATCCGCTAGATGGCCAGCCGGGCGAGCATATCCCGCGCCTGTTCGGCGGTCTTCGGATCGCACAGCACGTCGTAACGGCCCGCCACCAACTGCATGGTCGACGCGAAATCACGCTGACCACGAGTCGCGGCGTACGGGATCGTGGTCGAGATGACCCCGAAGATGATGCCGCCGACCAGACCCACCAGCAGCGGACCCGCCATCCCGTTGGTGGTGAACAAGCTCAACAGCAAACCCAGGAACAAGCCGAGCCAGGCCCCCGACACCACACCCCCGCCGATGACCTTGCCCCAGTTCAGCCGATACAGCACCCGCTCGACCTGCATGAGATCGACGCCGACGATGGTCACGTTCTGCACCGGGAACTGATTGTCCGCCAGATAATCCACGGCACGCTGCGCCTCGGCATAGGTCGGATACGAACCGACCGGCCATCCCGAAGGCGGCGTGGGCAGACCCTGTCTGCCCCGATTCGAACTCCCCAGGGGATTAGTCATGTATATATTGTGCCGCCTCCGGCGGCACAGGGTTTTGGCCCCCCTTGGTCCCTGCTTTCCGCACTCGATGCTCGCGGCTGCGCCGAATCGCATCGAGCGGGTAATGCTGGGACGGGCCAAAACCTCTCAGGGCCTCGTAAGACTCGGCACGGCTGCTGGTTGCGTCATGCCCGAACAGGCCGGATGCGTGGTCGGAGTGAGCACTTGTAGTCGTATCGGCGATCTATTTACTCATGCGCAGTAAAGGTCGTCGTTCTTTTCATTCCTGCGGCGCGGCCTTTTTCCGCGATGACGACCGCCATTTTCGCGCTGGCCTCATCGATCATTTCGTCGCCCAGCATCACGGCTCCGCGCGCGCCGCCCTCGGCGGAGGTGTGATAGGCGTAGGCGTCGAGGATCATTTCGGCGTGGTCGTAATCGGCTTGGCGGGGGCTGAAGATTTCGTTGGCGGCGTCGACCTGGCTGGGGTGCAGTACCCATTTGCCGTCGAAGCCGAGGGCTGCGGTGCGTCCGGCCGCGCGCCGGAAACCGTCGATATCGCGAATCTGCAGATAAGGGCCGTCGATGGCCTGCAGGCCGTGTGCGCGGGCGGTGAGCAGGATGGTCATCAAGATGTGGTGGTAGGCGTCGCCGGTGTCGTAGCCCTCGGGCTGCTCGCCGACCACGAGGGTGCGCATATTGATACTCGCCATGAAATCCGCGGGCCCGAAGACCAGCGTCTGCACCCGGGGGCTGGCGGTGGCGATCTCGTCGATATTGCGCAGTCCCAGCGCGTTCTCGATCTGCGGTTCGATCCCGATCCGGCCGGGTTCGATGCCGTTGGCGCGCTCCAATTGGCTCAGCAGCAGGTCGAGGGCGCGCACCTGACCGGCGTCGGTGACTTTGGGCAGCAGGATCGCGTCGAGCGCGGTACCGGCGCCGTCGACCACGGAGATCACATCGGCGTAGGTCCACTGGGTGGTCCAGTCGTTCACCCGGACCACCCGCAGCTGCTCGCCCCAGCCGGAATCGTTGAGGGCGGCCACGATATTGGCGCGGGCGGCGGCTTTCGCCCCGGGGGCGACGGCATCCTCGAGATCCAGGAACACCTCGTCGACCGGCAGGCCCTTGGCCTTGGCGATCATTTTCGGGCTGCTGCCCGGCACGGCAAGGACGGAACGGCGCGGCTTCATCAACACTCCTGTGGTCGACCCGGTCCGGCCCCCGAACATCTAGCCTGGCACTCATGGCAGCTACCAGGGTGTATGTCGCCAGGCTGACCGGCCTGGCGGTGCTGGGGCCGGACGGCGAGTCTATCGGCCGCGTACGCGACGTGGTGGTGGCCATCCGGTACGACCGGCAGGAACCGCGTGTACACGGTCTGGTGGTGGAGTTGCCGACCCGGCGGCGGATCTTCGTCCCGATGCTGCGGGTGACCAGTATCGAACCCGGTTCGGTCACGCTGCACACCGGTAACGTCAGCCTGCGGCGGTTCGCGCAGCGGCCCGGGGAACTGCTGGCCATGGCGCAGATCGTGGATTCCACGGTGCATGTCGACGATCCCGATCTCCCGGATCTGGCGGGGGTGGATGTTTTCGTGGTGGATCTCGGGATCACGCTGACCCGCACCCGGGACTGGCGGGTCGCCCGGGTCGCGGTGCGCGGACATCGCCGGCTGGGGCGGCGGCGCACGGTGCATGTGGTGGACTGGGCCCGGGTCGAGGGCCTGACGCCGTACGAGATCGACCGTCCCGGCCAGGACGTCAGCACATTGCTCGAACAGTTCGAAGGCCGGCGCGCGGCCGATGTCGCGCATATGCTGCGGGAACTGCCCGCCAAACGACGCCTGGAGGTGGCGCTCGCCCTCGACGACGAGCGCCTCGCCGATGTCGTCCAGGAACTCTCCGGTGACGACCAGCTGGAACTGCTCGGCCAGCTGGAGATGACCCGCGCGGCCGATGTGCTCGAGGCGATGGACCCCGACGATGCCGCCGACCTGCTGGGCGGCCTACCGGAGAACGAGGCCGAATCCCTGCTGACACTGATGGATCCGCAGGAATCCGAGCCGGTGCGCCGGCTGCTCGAGCATTCCCCGGATACCGCGGGCGGGCTCATGACCCCGGAACCGGTGGTCCTGTCGCCGTCGACCACGGTGGCCGAGGCGCTGGCCCGGGTCCGTGATCCCGATCTGACGCCTGCGCTGGCGTCGGTGGTGTTCGTCGTCCGTCCGCCGACGGCCACCCCCACCGGCCGCTATCTGGGATGTGTCCATCTGCAGCAACTGTTGCGCGAACCGCCGGCGCATCTGGTGGGCGGGATCCTGGATGCCGATCTGGCGACCCTGCGGCCGGAACTGCCGCTCGCGGCGGTGACCCGGTACTTCGCCACCTACAACCTCGTGTGCGGGCCGGTGGTCGACGAACAGAACCATCTGCTGGGAGCGGTGAGCGTCGACGATGTCCTCGACCATCTGCTGCCGCCCGATTGGCGTGAGGACGAACAACTGTACGAAGGTGTGCGGCCGTGACCGATAAGACCACGGCGGGCCGGGCGGTCTCGAGCGCGCGGCAGCGACTGGAAACACCCGTCGGAACCCGATTCCGCTTCGATTGGGACGCGGAGGCATTGGCGCGCGGCAGCGAGCGGGTCGCCCGGTTCCTGGGCACCGGACGCTATCTCGCGATCCAGACGGTGGTGGTGATCGTCTGGATCGTGCTGAACGTTTTCGTGATCACCCTGCGCTGGGACCCCTACCCCTTCATCCTGCTGAACCTCGCGTTCTCCACCCAGGCCGCCTATGCCGCACCGCTGATCCTGCTGGCACAGAACCGGCAGGACAACCGCGACCGGGTCTCCCTCGAAGAAGACCGCCTGCGGGCCGCGCAGACCAAGGCCGATACCGAGTTCCTGGCCCGGGAGCTGGCCGCGCTGCGCCTGGCGGTAGGCGAGGTCGCGACCCGTGATTATCTGCGCCGCGAACTCGAGGAGATCCGCGACGCGCTGGAGCGAATCGAGTACACCACGGGGGTCGGGCCGACGCGCGGCCCCGACAAAGCAACCAAGCCGAAACGCAAGAAAACCTCCGGTCACAAGGCGGTTACGGGCCCGATTTCACCGCCTGTCGCCGATGAATG
This sequence comes from Nocardia carnea, assembly GCF_029868325.1. Taxonomy (GTDB): domain Bacteria; phylum Actinomycetota; class Actinomycetes; order Mycobacteriales; family Mycobacteriaceae; genus Nocardia; species Nocardia carnea_C. Next base: position 9,950 of record NZ_JARWNW010000229.1, on the reverse strand, counting down.
ACCGGAAATCCACAATATGCTCCTGACCGGTAGGTAACCTGGATCACGTTGTCCCGAGCGCGCCGTGCGGGAATGTCCGAGACGGTCGCTCACCTGTGACATAGAGGAACGGTGGAGCCGAATGCGGATACCTACCCCTGTGGCAATGTCGGCTCTGGTCATGGCGGGCCTGGTAGCGAGTGGTTCCGCCGCCCACACCACCATGTCGTCGACACCGCCGGAAGCTCCCGGAGCCAGACTCGCGGCGAACGCCGGACAGGTCGGAGATACCACCGAAGACGTCGAAGCACCATTGACCCAGACACTCGGAATGCTGCCGGTCGAGCCCTCCACGCCCCGGAAACTCCGGGCCCTTAGCCCGGTGCCGGCCGACGGAATCCCACCCTTCGCCGGTACCGTTCCGTTACAGAGCATCGCCCTGCCCAGTGGTAGCGGCGCATTCGGTATCCCGGAGATCGTGCTGGCCGCCTACCGCAACGCCGAACTGGCCCTGCAGTCCTCGACACCCGGCTGCGGACTCACCTGGAACCTGCTCGCCGGAATCGGCCGGATCGAATCGGGACATGCGAGCAACGGGCGTACCGACGCCGCCGGAACCACCAACCCGCCCATCTTCGGTCCGGCACTGGACGGCACACTGCCGGGTAACGAGGTCATCCGGTCCACCGACGGTGGATACGTCCGCGCGCTGGGCCCCATGCAGTTCCTGCCCGGTACCTGGTCACGCTACGCCGCCGACGGCAACGCCGACGGCCACAGCGACCCGCACAATGTTTTCGACGCCGCCCTGGGCGCCGGTAAGTACCTGTGCTCGGGCGGGCTGAATCTGCGCGACCCGCAACAGGAACTGCGCGCCGTACTGCGCTACAACAACTCGATGTCGTATGCGGCCAACGTGCTGAGCTGGTCGGCCGCCTACCGCACCGGCGGCCGGGCCGCGCCGGTCATCCCGTCCCCGGACCTCGTCCCGCCCGGTAGTGCGCCCACCCAGCTCCCGCCCGGGTCGCCGGACCTGCTTGCCGCGCAGACGGATACCCCGGTTCCACCGCCCCCGCCCGAACTGGCGGTGCAGACCCCGCGTCCCGAACCGATGATCCGGATCCCCGGTTTGCCGCCCATCCCCTGCGGTTTGCTCTGCCCGCCCGCGCCGGGGTCGCCGAAGGTCGGCCAAGCGCTTCCCGCCCCCGGGCCCGGCGCTCCGGCCGCGCCCGGCGCACCCGCGACGCCCGGCGCGCCCGCCGGGCCGGGCACCCAGGCCGCACCGGGAGCCCCGGCACCCGCAGCCCCGGACGCGCCCGCACCGGAAGCGCCTGCACCACAAGGGGAACCGCAGAACGACGCGGCACCTCCCGCGCCGGCGGACAACCCGGACGTGCAGGCGGCCCCGGCTCCAGCGCCCGCACCACCCTCCATCACCCTGCCGGGCGGGCTGGTCATCCCGCTGCCGATCGCATTGGTTCCCGGCCCGGCGGCCCCCACACCCGCGGACGCGGTGCCACCCCCGCCCGTCGATACCGCCCCGGTTCCGGCCGGCGCGCCTGCCTGATCACTCCGGCCGACGGCGCCCACACTCGCGGACGCGGGACGGGTGCCGTCGCCGGCCGATCGGCCCCGGCACAGACGCCCGCCTCGCCCGCTGGATCCCGGAGCGGGTGGGGCTTGCCGCCGGACTCGGCGCCGACCCGGGCCCGCGAGATCTCCAGCGGCCCTGATCGGCTCGCGAGGCCCCGCCGTTCCTAGCCCCAACTATCGGCGGGACCGGCGATAACGCCGACAGCCCGGGATTGCCCGGTCCTGAGCGAACTGCCGTACTTACCGGCACGGACTCCTGGATCAGCGCAACCGCCAACCGCTGTGCGCTGTTCGGCCTCTCGTGCTCGCCCGAGTGTCCGCGACCGCGGCTCCGTTGCGACGGGCGCTGGGTCCGTATGCGGCGCCGCCGCTTTCCTTCCCCGCCGACGTCGCATTCACGCCGAAATAATGGTCACGAGGTAGTAACGAACTGGTCTCGGATGCGGTAGTCTCGACGGCGAAGGTCACGGCCGGGCAACGAGTCCGGCCGCGGCCGCAGGCTTGTGGTTGAGATGAAGGGCTTTGAGCACGTGGGGCGTCACCGTAAACAACAACCTGCCACTGTTACCCGAGGTTCGGTTATCGCACTCACCGGTTTGGTACCGGCGGGTGTCGTGGCCACCAATGCCGCCGCGGCGATGGCCACCGACCCCACCGCGGCCTCGGTCGAAATGCATATGTCCGCCGTGGGCGCCGCCCCCGGCCAAGCCATGGCACCCGCCTCGTTCGACGACACGGTGATGCACGCGATGGCCAAGCAGTCGCCGGAGGCGCCGGTCGAGGTGAAAACGGTTGCGCTGGACCCGGACCGGGCTCGTAACGACCTTCCGGTGGCCCCATCGGGTATTCCGGGGATCGCCCAGGACGCCTATCTCCAGGCCGAGCAGGTCCTGGCCGAGGAGAATCCGGGCTGCAATATGTCCTGGACGACGCTGGCCGGTATCGGCCGCGTCGAATCCACCCATATGTACAACGGCAAGGCGGACGCCGACGGTAATGCGTTGTCCCCGGTGTTCGGCCCGGCGCTCGACGGGAGCCTGGCGGGCAACAATGTCATCCACGACTCCGACGGCGGCGCGCTCGACGGTTTCGGCGGCTACGACCGCGCGGTGGGTCCGATGCAGTTCCTGCCGGAAACCTGGACCCATTACGCGGCGGACGGCAACCGCGACGGGATCTCCGATCCGCAGAACTACTACGACGCGACCCTGACCGCCGGTAAGTACCTGTGCTCGGGCGATCTCGATATGAACGATCCCGCCCAGCAGACCAGGGCCATCCTGCGCTACAACAACTCGATGGCCTATGTCGCGAACGTCATGGCCTGGGCCCAGTCGTACAAGACCGGGATCGCACCACAGCCCGCGGAACTCCCCAAGATCTGACGGCACTACCATCGGCACTATGCCAGTGGTAACGGAAGCGGAGGTGCGGGGCGCCCTCGCGAAGGTCGACGACCCGGAGATCCGCAAACCGATCACCGAACTGGGCATGGTGAAAAGCATCGGGATCGATCCGGACAGCAATGTGCATATCGAGGTGTACCTGACCACCGCCGGATGCCCGTTGCGCACCGAGATCACCCAGCGGGTCAGTACCGCGGTGGCCGATGTGCCCGGGGTCGGTGCGGTATCGGTCGAGCTCGATGTGATGAGCGACGAACAGCGCACCGAACTGCGCAAACAGTTGCGCGGCGATTCCGCCGAACCGGTGATCCCGTTCGCCCAGCCCGGTTCGCTCACCCGCGTGTATGCGGTCGCGTCCGGAAAGGGCGGGGTCGGTAAATCGAGCGTTACGGTGAACCTCGCCGCCGCGCTCGCCGACCGCGGCCTGTCGGTCGGAGTGCTGGATGCCGATATCTACGGCCATTCCATCCCCCGGATGCTCGGCACCGATGCCCGGCCCACCCAGGTCGAGCGGATGATCATGCCGCCGGTCGCGCACGACGTGAAGATGATCTCGATCGCGCAGTTCACCCAGGGCAACACCCCGGTGGTGTGGCGCGGGCCGATGCTGCACCGCGCGCTGCAACAGTTCCTGGCGGACGTTTTCTGGGGCGATCTGGACGTTCTGCTGCTGGATCTGCCGCCCGGCACCGGTGATGTGGCGATTTCCATCGCCCAGCTGATCCCGAACGCGGAGATCCTGGTGGTCACCACCCCGCAGATCGCCGCCGCCGAGGTCGCCGAACGCGCGGGCGCCATCGCCTTGCAAACCAGGCAGCGCATCGCCGGGGTGGTGGAGAACATGTCCTGGCTGGATCTGCCCGACGGCAGCCGGATGGAACTGTACGGCTCCGGCGGCGGGCAGGCGGTCGCCGATCGGCTCACCCGCGCCGTCGGCGCCGAGGTGCCGCTGCTCGGACAGATCCCGATCGAGCAGGCCGTGCGCGAGGCCGGCGACGAAGGCACCCCGATCGTGCTGCGCGACCCGGACAGCGCGGCCTCTGTCGCCCTGCGCGCGGTCGCCGATAAGCTCGCGGTCCGCCGCCGCGGCCTGGCCGGTATGTCGCTGGGTATCGATACGACTCGTCACCTCTGATAACCCGTCCTCCGTCACAATCGGTGCGTCATCGGACGCGGTAGCGGCCCGGCGGATCGACCGGTGAGCAGCGAACCTGCCGTCCGTCCGCGATCCGGTCGAGCTGCGACGCGCAGGTATGGCAGGTGTCGGCCGCTACCGAGCAGCGGCCCGCGAGGCGGGCTGGAGGCACCCGTTGCCACCGCCCCCGCAGGCCGAGCTGCGAGTCACGCGGGCACGACCCGAGCACATCCTGAGCACACACGAGAGCGCTCCGAGCCATACGCGGCGCCGACTGCGTCGGGCCGACGCCGAGGGGCCGTCCACAAGCCGAGCCGGGCTGCACACTTCCGGCCGGCCGACAACGTCACTGCACGACGGCGGTCGGCCTGTCAGAATTCGGCGGGCAGGGCGACCCCAACCCCTTGTCGGCGGGCGCACCTAGACTCGATCCATGCTCACCCTGCTGCTGTACGTCCTGATCGTGGGTTTGGTGGCCACGGTGTTGTTCCTGCTGGCCGGTGCGCTCTTCGGCCGGTCGGAGGAGCTGGGCCCGCTCCCGGAGGGCACCACCGCGACCATTCTCCCGGTGGAGAATATCTCCGGCGCCGATGTGCGGGCCCTACGGTTCCAGCAGGTCGTGCGCGGGTACAAGGCCGGCGAGGTCGATTGGGCACTGGCCCGGCTGGCCGCCCGGATCGATGAACTACAGGCCCAGCTCGCCGAGGCGCAGTCCGCGAGCACCGGCGCGGCACAGGGCCCGGACCGCTCATGACCGCCGCTGATACATTGGTCCGCTGCCCGTGGTCGGTCGATTCCCAGATCTACCGCGACTATCACGATCAGGAGTGGGGTCGCCCGCTGCACGGCGACGACGCCCTGTTCGAGCGATTGTGCCTGGAGGCCTTCCAGTCGGGATTGTCCTGGATCACCATTCTGCGCAAACGCCCCGCGTTCCGGCTCGCGTTCGCCGGATTCGTGATCGACCGGGTCGCGGAATTCGGTGAGGCCGACCGTGCGCGGCTGCTGGCCGATCCGGCGATTGTGCGCAATCGCGCCAAAATCGATGCCTGTATTGCGAATGCGAAAGTCGCCCGCGAACTCGATACCGGCCTGGACGAACTGCTCTGGTCGTTCGCTCCCCCACCGCGGCCGCGCCCGCGCAAAATCGGCGATATTCCCGCGGTGACACCCGAATCCACCGCACTGGCAAAAGAATTGAAGCGGCGCGGTTTCCGCTTCGTCGGGCCGACCACCGCGTACGCACTGATGCAGGCCACCGGAATGGTGGACGATCATCTGTCCGAATGCTGGGTCGATACCCGGCACACCGGCCTCGGCTGACCGGTCACATTTGGACGTCGAGTATCCGCCATCTCCTGCGATAGGGAAGAATGGATCGAGTGCGGTCCGTCGCCTCAACCGACGGACCGCCCGGTTGGTGACAATCGGAGATCCGAGCAAGTGCGCAGCATACAGCGCAGATCTGGAGGGAGCAGAGGATGGCGGCCATGAAGCCCCGTACCGGGGACGGTCCCCTCGAGGCAACCAAGGAAGGTCGTGGGATCGTTATGCGGGTCCCGCTCGAGGGTGGCGGGCGTCTGGTCGTAGAACTCACGCCCGACGAAGCCGCGGCACTGGGTGACGAATTGAAGAGTGTCACCAGCTAGCGATACCGCCGAGGAATCGGCGCTGGCCGCGGTCGCCGAGGTACTGAGCTGCCCCGTATGCGGCCGCGGTCTGGTTTGCGCGGGCCGGGTGCTGCGCTGCGAACTCGGCCACAGTTTCGATATCGCCCGGCAGGGTTATGTGAGTCTGCTCACCGGTGCCGCGACCAAACTCACCGGCGACACCGCCGAGATGCTCGATGCGCGCGCCGCTTTTCAGGGCACCGGATTTTTCGAGCCGATCGCCGCGGCGGTGGCCGAAGCAGCGGTGGCCGCTCGATCCGACACCGCACCACCACCCGGCGCCGAAGTGATCGCGGATATCGGCGCGGGCACCGGCTACTATCTGGCGCACGTTCTGGACGCGGTGCCCACCGCCCGCGGTATCGCGCTGGATATCGCCAAACCTGCGGGTCGCCGTTGCGCCCGCGCGCATCCCCGCGCCGCGGCCGTGGTGGCCGACGCCTGGCGCGGGCTCCCCTTGCGGGACCACACCCTGACCGCCGCGCTCTCGGTGTTCGCACCGCGGAACCCGGCGGCCGTCGCCCGCTGCCTCGCGCCCGGTGGCCGGTATTTCGTGGTGACCCCGACCGTCCGGCATCTGGCGGAATTAATCGGCCCGATCGGAATGGTCACCGTCGACCCCGATAAAGAACGGCGGCTCGCCGACGGGATGGCCGGCCTGTTCACCCGGGTGGACACCAGCGCCGCGGTCGAGTATTCGATGACGCTGACCCGAGCCGATATCGCCCACCTCGTCGCGATGGGCCCCTCCGCCCATCACACGGCGGCCACCGGCGAGCAGCTACCGGAACCCTTCGAGGTGACGGCATCGGTCACGGTGAGCACCTATACCGCCGCGGCCGGCGCCGATTCTCACCGCGACCGGTGATCGGCTGTGAGGGCCGGGCAATCACGCTGCCACACAGGGCAATCCAGTTGCGACTCGGGCCTGATCGCCGGGTAATACCGGCCTGGTGTGCTTGGTGCATGCGGATACCGACGTTCGGCAAGAAGACAACGACCCCCACCACCATCTTCGAACGGATCGGCGGATACGAGGCTTTGGAAGCCGTCGTCGCCGATTTCTATACCCGAGTCCTCGCCGACGACCAGCTCGCCGGTTTCTTCACCGGAACGAATATGTCCCGGCTGCGCGGGAAGCAGGTCGAGTTCTTCGCCGCGGCGCTCGGCGGCCCCGACCCCTACACCGGTGCACCGATGAAACAGGTACATCAGGGCCGGGGTATCACCATGCACCACTTCAACCTGGTAGCCGGGCATCTGACCGATTCGCTCACGGCCGCCGGCGTGGACGAACAGACGGTGGGCGAAATCATCGGGGCGGTGGCACCGCTTGCCGGTGACATCACCTCCGGCGGTTCTTCGGCCTGATCCGCCTGGTTTCTGCCTCGTCCCGGGGACCGCAGAATACTGAATGCCCTCGACCGGCTCGGCTCAGCGTTTCGCCACCGTGCGGTAGACGTTCAAGGTCTGTTCGGCAATGCGGTACCAGTCGAATTCCGCCCGGGCGCGGGCGCGGCCGGCGGCCCCCAGTTCGGCGGCGCGCGCCGGATCGCCGGCGAGTTCGTTGATCGCGGCGGCCAGCGCGTGCTCGTAGGCCGCGGTCTCGCCGGCGTCGAAATGCACCAGCCACCCGGTATCGCCGTGGGCGACCACCTCGGGGATACCGCCGACGTCGGAGGCGACCACGGCGGTGGCGCAGGCCATCGCCTCGAGATTGACGATCCCGAGCGGTTCGTAGACCGACGGGCAGACGAAAACCGTGGCCGCGGCCAGCAGCTGGCGGATCTGTTCGGTGGGCAGCATCTCCCGCACCCAGAAGAGGTTGTCGCGCTGCCGGTGCAGCCCGGCGACCGCGGCGGCGACCTCGGCCTCCAGCTGCGGGGTGTCCGGGGCGCCGGCACACAGGACCAGCTGGATCTCCGGGTCGATCTCCCGCGCCGCGGCCAGAAGATGACCGACGCCCTTCTGGCGGGTGATCCGGCCGACGAACACCACCAGCGGGCGGTCCGTGCGCACCCCCAGTTCGTCCAGGATCCGCCGACTGCCCGGGGCCGGTGGCCCCGGATACCAGACCTCCGCGTCGATCCCGTTGCGCACCACATGCACCCGGGCCGGATTCAGGGCAGGGTAGGCGTCGAGGACATCGCGGCGCATCCAGTCGCTCACCGCGATCACCGCATCGGCGTACTCCAGCGCGTTACGCTCCGACCACGACGACAACCGGTATCCGCCACCGAGCTGTTCGGCCTTCCACGGCCGGCGCGGTTCCAGCGAATGCGTGGTCACCACATGCGGGATCCCGTACAGCGTCGCCGCGAGATGCCCGGCCAGCCCGGCGTACCAGGTATGCGAATGAACCAGGTCCACCGCGCCCACGGCATCGGCCATCCGCAGCTGCGCCGACATCATCTGCAGCGCCGGATTGGCCCCCGCCAGCGCCGGATCCGAATCGTGCACCCGGGCCACCGTCCGCGGCACCCCCATACAGTGCACGGTCACCTCGCTCATCCGGCGCAGCCGGGCCACCAGTTCGGTGACATGCACGCCCGCCCCGCCGTATACCTCCGGCGGATATTCCCGGGTCAACACGGCCACCCGTAGCGGATCACCCGCCGGCGACCCCGGCGCGGTGTCCGCACCGCTGGAAACGGAACTCACGGATTCACGGTAGCCGCCGGGCGGCCGATATACCGAAGCCGCCGAGCGGCCGATGCCCCCCGACCACCGGGTTCGGTAGGTTTGGCACTGTGAGGAGCCAGCCGCACGTACTCGGAATCGTGCTCGCCGGTGGCGAGGGCAAGCGACTCTTTCCCCTGACTGCCGACCGCGCCAAGCCGGCCGTCCCCTTCGGCGGGGCCTACCGCCTCATCGACTTCGTATTGAGCAATCTGGTCAATGCCGGTTTCCTCCGGCTGTGTGTCCTCACCCAATACAAATCGCATTCCCTGGACCGTCATATTTCGCAGACCTGGCGGCTCTCGGGTTTCGCCGGTGAATACATCACCCCGGTGCCCGCTCAGCAGCGGCTGGGCCCGCGCTGGTACACCGGGAGCGCCGACGCGATCATGCAGTCGCTGAATCTCATCTACGACGAGGATCCCGATTACATCGTGGTGTTCGGCGCCGATCACGTCTACCGGATGGATCCGGAGCAGATGGTCACCAGCCATATCGATTCGGGCGCCGGGGTGACGGTCGCCGGAATCCGGGTGCCGCGCAGCGAGGCGAGCGCATTCGGCTGTATCGATTCCGACGAATCCGGGCGTATCGTCGGTTTCCTGGAAAAACCGGCCCATCCGCCGGGAATCCCCGACGACCCGAATGCGACCTTCGCCTCCATGGGCAACTACGTGTTCACCACCAAGGTGCTCGTGGATTCGATCAAGGCGGATGCGGAGAATTCCGATTCCGATCACGATATGGGCGGCGATATCATTCCCGGTCTGGTCGCCGCGGGACAGGCCGCCGTCTACGATTTCGCCGATAACGATGTCCCGGGCGCCACCGACCGCGATCGCGGCTACTGGCGTGATGTCGGCACGATCGACGCCTTCTACGAGGCCCATATGGATCTGGTGTCGGTGAATCCCGTTTTCAACCTCTACAACCGGCACTGGCCCATCCGCGGCGCCGCCGAGAACCTGCCGCCGGCGAAATTCGCCCGCGGCGGGCTGGCCCAGGAATCCATAGTCGGGGCCGGCAGCATCCTGTCGGCGGCCACGGTCCGCAATTCGGTGCTCAGCGCGAACGTGCAGGTCGATGAGGGTGCCACAGTCGAGGGCAGTGTGTTGATGCCGGGCGTGCGGATCGGACGCGGCGCGGTGGTCCGGCGCGCCATCCTGGACAAGAACGTGATGGTGTCCGAGGGCGAGATCATCGGAGTTGACCAGGAACGCGACAGCAGCCGGTTCGCCATCAGCCACGGCGGTGTGGTCACGGTCGGCAAGGGCACCTGGGTCTGAACCGGCTTCGGCCCGGCCTGGCAGACCGACGATCGGCGGCGGCCGGTGGGCGCAGCCGTAGCTCCCGATAGCCCTGTGCGTTCGGTGCGCCGGGCACCGAACGCACCGAAACGGCCCGGCCTACCGGGGGGTTTGGCCGGGTACACCGCCCCCGAACCCGCCCCCAGGGAAGCGCCCCACCCCGCCCCGCCGACCGGCCCCA
>NZ_JARWNW010000228.1 GCF_029868325.1 Nocardia carnea | reverse complement strand
GTCTTGGACACCTGGAAAGACGGGTGCATGAGCCGATGCGCGAGGTCGCCGTCGTTGGTGAGCAGCAACAGTCCCTCGGTATCGGCATCGAGCCGGCCCACATGGAACAGTCGCTGCCCGGCTCGCTCGTCCCGGTTCAACCGGGACCGGGACAGCACCCCGGATATCCACGATCCGGTCCACGCCCCGAGCCGACAACACGATATTGAAATCGAGCGCCGCGCCGCGGCTGCGCCGCATTGCCTCGAGCACGGACAGCAGGGACGGGCCGAAACCTTTCAGGGACTCGCTGAACTCGGCACCGCCGTTGGTTACGTGGGAGTCTGGCGTCGCTGGTTGCGTGGGGGCTGGCGCCGTTGGTTGCGTGGGGGTGCGGGGCGGAGCTTCTGCACACTCGACGATGCCCGGCGGTGAGGGCGGTCCGGTGTGGTCGGCACCTGTACGGCGGGTCTCGTCGGCTGCCGGTGTGGTCGGCTCGGATGGACGAGTCTCGGAATGCCTCGAAGGCTCGATGCTGCTGGACGCGTGGCGTCGGGCCGGGCTGTGCGCACGTGTCGCGCCGCCGGAGGGGATTGCGGAAGCAGGTCCACGGCGGGCGGGGTGCGGATGCGTAGGTAGGCTGTCGACCGGTGTTGGTCGGGTGCTTGGAGGCTTTGTGTGATGCTGCCGGATAGCGGCGGGAATATGGTGGCAGGCGGTCACGAACGGGACGAGGTGGGGGACCTGCCGCCGGACCCGGATGCCGATATCTTCGGTGACCCAGGGTTTTCCGAGCGCCACGCGGAACTCGCCGCGGGTTACGGGGGCTCGGGCGACCCCGACGATCCCGCCCAGGTTCAGGCCATGCAGATGGTGTTGCACCTGCCCAAGACCGATCCGCCCGCGCGCAGCGATCTGCTCGCCGCGGCGGCCGGTGCGGCGGTGGCGCTGTGCCTGGACCCGCGGGTGGGTTCCGCGGGCGAATGGGAGCAGCCGTATCTGGCGTGGAAGCGGTCGCGGATCCGGAAGGTCGCCCGGCGGGCCCGGGGTGCGCAGTGGGCGGCCGCGAACGAGGTGCCCGGAGTGACCGTCGAAAGCGGTGGGGCACTGGTGCGGGCGTTGGTGCCGGGACCGGTGGGGTCGGTGGATCCGCGGATCCGGCGGCTCCAGATCGGTGGTACCGACCTGGAATCCGACGATCCGGGGCCGGTTCCGCTGGATGTGCCGGTGTTCTGGGTGAATGCCGCGCTGGGGATGACGGTCGGTAAGGCCGCGGCGCAGGTCGGGCATGCGAGCATGCTGTTCGCCGGCGCGCTGCCCGTGGAGCAGGCGCGGGCCTGGGCGCAACGCGGATTCGCCTGCGCGGTCCGCGAAGCCGAGCCCGACGAATGGGAGATGCTGCGCACCGCGGTGGCGCGTAGCGCGGCGACCGCCGTCCGTGACGCGGGTTTCACCGAGGTGGCCCCCGGTTCGACCACGGTGATCGCCACCCGCCCGGCGCGACTCGATCAGCGGTAGCGTGCCCGGTGCCGCGGCCGCGGACGTCTCGAGACAAGATGGAGGCCGTGGCGCACCCCGATCCAGATCTGCTCATCGACTTCACCGACGTCTCCATCCGCCGCAACGGGCATACGCTCGTCGGGCCTGTCACCTGGCAGGTCGAACTCGACGAACGCTGGGTGATATTGGGGCCCAACGGGGCCGGTAAAACATCTCTGCTGCAGATCGCGGCCGCGGAAGCCCATCCTTCCTCCGGGACGGCCTATGTGCTGGCCGAACGCCTGGGCCGGACGGATATCAGCGAGCTGCGGCCGCGGATCGGCCTGTCCTCGGCGGCGCTGGCGGCCCGGATCCCCGCCGATGAACGGGTCGCCGATCTGGTCGTCTCCGCGGGGTACGCGGTACTCGGCCGGTGGCGCGAGAAATACGATGATGTCGATACCGACCGCGCGATCGATATGCTGGAAAGCCTGGGCGCGGAACATCTTCTGGACCGCACCTACGGCACGCTCTCGGAGGGCGAACGCAAACGGGTCCTGATCGCGCGCGCCCTGATGACCGATCCGGAGCTGCTGCTGCTCGACGAACCGGCCGCCGGTGTGGACCTGGGGGGTCGCGAGGAACTGGTGGAAAGCCTCGGCGATCTCGCCGCCGACCCCGACTCGCCCGCCCTGGTGCTGGTCACCCACCACGTCGAGGAGATCCCGCCCGGTTTCACCCACTGCATGCTGCTCAGTGAGGGCGAAATCGTCACCCAGGGCCTGCTGGACGAGGTGCTGACCGCGGAGAACCTCAGCGAGGCGTTCCGCCAATCCATCGCCCTGGACCGGATCGACGACCGCTACTTCGCCCGCCGCGCCCGCCGCCTCGGCCGCCACCGCTCCCGCTGAGAGCTGTATCCATGGCGCCGCCCCCCGGGGGGCGGGGGGGGGGTTGCAAGGGGCCGCCGCCGGCGGGGGGGGGGGGGGGGGGGGGGGGGGGGGGGGG
>NZ_JARWNW010000227.1 GCF_029868325.1 Nocardia carnea | reverse complement strand
GAGTCGCCGACGGCAGGCGGGGCGGAGCCGGCCGCAGCCCTGGGCGAGGAGTCGGCCGCAGCATGGCTCTCACGCTAAAACGAACCCCGGCCCCCGCTATGGGGGCCGGGCTCAGTGGTGTTTGCGGCCGGTGGTCCCCGCTAGCTCTCGGTTGCCGCGATGAGTTCGAGCAGTGCGCCGGTCAGTTCCGAATCGGGTTGCGCCAGGTCGAGGAAGACGTCGTAGTGGTTGCGGTCGGGGACAGTGAGCAGTCGGCTCGACGACCGCGCCGACCAGAGGTCGTGGAAGTGCCGACTCTGTTCGAGGAATCCGGCGCCGTCGTTCTCGGCGACAGCGATCACCGACACCGGGTCCGCCGCGCCATCCGTGCGCAGCGGGGAGAGCGCCGGGCTCAGCGCGGCGGCCCGCTCGGGGTCCAGGTGCAGCCAGTCGGAGGTGAAATCGACCAGCGGACGCAGATCGAACAGGCCGCTGATCGGCATCGCGGCGCGGACCACGTCTGCCGGTAGGCCGAACTCTGCCTGCCAGCCCGGCATCATCGTCGTACCCGTCAGGTGCCCGCCCGCAGAGCTGCCCCCGACGACGATCCGGTTCGGGTCCAGTCCGTATCCCGCGCCGCGATGGAATACCCAGGCGACGGCCGCCCGCACCTGTCTGACGATCTCTTCGAGCGGTGTGGCGGGCGCCAGGCCGTAGTCGACGGTGACAGTGGCGATGCCCGCGTCATCGAGCACCCGTGCCATGAATGCGGTGTCGTGGCGAGAGAGCATCCGCCAGTAGCCGCCGTGAACAGCGAGGAAAACCGGCCGGGGTTCGGTGCCCACACCCCATATGTCCAGCTGCTGGCCGCTGGCCTCGTCATAGGTGATGCCCTCGTGCCCGGACAGGCACCGCACGGCCTCGTCCGAGCGCACGCGGTAGTCGGCGATCACCCTGTCGAAGACCTCGGGGGCGACGGTGTTGCGAACGTTGTAATCGGCATCGATTCGTGGGTCGGACACGTGGTGTTCCTTAGGGGGAGTTCGATGGCAATCGGCCGGCGGATATCGCACAGCACGATGCGGGGGATGTATTCGGGTATACAGCACGCCGCCGTCCCGAGAAATACCCCCAAGGACATGACCATTCGGGCATAGGTCGCGTCCGTATTTGCATTTCCCCGGCATGACGATCTCGATCACAGTGGAGGTATGACCGCACAGCCGCAAGAGTGGATCCGGAACTTCGTCGACGGTGCGTTCGTCGACCCCGATCCGAACCGGGCGTTCGCCGCTGTCGATCCCGCCACCGGTGCCACCTTCGCGCAGGTCCACGAAGCAGACCGCGGCCTCGTCGACCGCGCTGTCGGCTCGGCCCGCGCCGCCCCCGCCGCCGGCGGGGCCCAACGGCCGGTCCGCGACCGCGCCGACCTGTTGCGGCGCGCGGCGGACCGTATCGAGGAGCGTTTCGACGAGTTCGTAGCCGCCGAGATCGCCGACACCGGCAAGCCGGTCACCCAGGCGCGCGAACTCGATATCGCCCGGGCGCCCGCCAATTTCCGTACCTTCGCCGACGTCGTCTCCGCCGCTGGGCAGGAGTCGTTCCTCACCGAGATGGGCGGGGGTCGCCGGGCCCTCAACTACGCGGTTCGCAAGCCGCTGGGAGTCGTCGCCGTCATCGTGCCGTGGAACCTCCCACTGCTGTTGTTGACCTGGAAGGTCGCGCCGGCCCTCGCCTGCGGCAACGCCGTTGTCGTCAAACCCAGCGAGGACACCCCGTCCACGGCGACCCTGCTCGCGGAGGTCCTGACCGAGGTCGGATTCCCGCGCGGCGTCTACAACGTCGTACACGGGTTCGGTGCCGACTCCGCCGGCGCTTACCTCACCGAACACCCGCACATCGACGGCGTGACATTCACCGGGTCGTCGGCGACCGGCTCACACGTGATGAAGACGGTGGCACCCCGGGTGCGGCCGGTGTCCTTCGAACTGGGCGGAAAGAACGCGGCCGTCGTCTTCGACGATGTCTGCCTGGACGAGGCGATCGACGGCCTGAGCCGGTCCATCTTCACCAACACCGGGCAGGTGTGCTTGTGCACCGAGCGGGTCTACGTCCAGCGCGCTGTCTTCGGCGATATCGTGGCGGGCCTCGTCGAACGCGCCGGGCGGCTCCGCCTGGGCCGGCCCACCGACACAGCGACCACCACCGGTCCGCTGATCTCTCAGAAGCACCGGCAGAAAGTGCAGGCCTATCTGGAGCTCGCGGAGGCGGAGGGCGCCGAGGTCCGCACCGGCGGTGGCATTCCGGCGCTGGGTGCCGATCTCGACGGCGGCTCGTGGATCGAGCCCACGCTGTGGACGGGCCTGACCAACCGTGACCGTGTGGTGCGCGAGGAGATCTTCGGCCCCGTCGCCGCGCTCATCCCGTTCGATACCGAGGCCGAGGCCGTTGCGCTCGCCAACGACACCGACTACGGGCTGGCTACCGCCGTGTGGACCAACGATCTGCGACGCGGGCACCGCGTCGCACAAGCCATGAACGTCGGCATGTCGTGGGTCAACACCTGGTTCCTCCGCGACCTGCGGTCGCCGTTCGGTGGCGTCGGGCTCTCGGGCATCGGGCGCGAGGGAGGCGAATCGTCGCTGCACTTCTACACCGAGCCGACCAACGTGTGCGTCCAGCTGTGACGGCGCCGGAACATCCACGAAATACCTGGAGCAAGAAATGACGAACTCCACGACAGCGAGTCCCGACGACATCGAGGCGCTGGCGCGCCGGCTCGACGACGCGCAGAGATCGAGGACCGACACCCCCAGCCTCGAAGAAGACGCGTCGCTGGGCGTCGACCTCGACGTCGACACCGCATACCTGGTGCAAGAGGCGCTCGTCGGGTTGCGGACCATGCGCGGTGAGACCGTCGTCGGCGTGAAACTGGGCTTCACCAGCAAGGCGAAGATGGCGCAGATGGGAGTGTCCGACGTGATCGTCGGGCGGATCACCGATGCGATGCAGGTGGCCGACGGTGGCGAAACCGATCTGCGGGGCTACATCCATCCGAAGGTGGAACCCGAGGTGGCCTACCGGATCGGACGCGACATCACCTTGGGCGACCTCGACGACCCGGACACCGATATCGTGGCCTGTGTCGACGCGATCGCGCCCGCCCTCGAGATCATCGACTCGCGCTACCGCGACTTCCGATTCACCTACGCCGACGTAGTCGCCGACAACACCTCGGCCTCCGGCTTCGCCGTGGGCACGTGGCGCCCCATGCGCGAGGCCGCCGATCGTGCGGTGCGGTTGCGCGTCGGCGACGAGCAGACCACCGGAACGACGGCGGCGATCCTCGGCGACCCGCAAGCAGCACTCCACGCGCTGCTCGATATGTGCCGCCGCCGGCGGATCCCGCTCCACGCCGGATACGTGGTGCTCGCCGGCGCGGCCACCGCGGCGATGCCGCTGACCGAAGCGACCGTCGAGTGCGAGATCGCCGGAATCGGGACTGTGAGCTTGACCGGTGTCCGGCGATGACGACAGGACGATGAGGGAGAACGTACCGTGACCACCAACGCCAATACATCCGCCGGCAGCCGACCGGGTCCGCGGTCCGATTCCGGCAGCGCAGTCCTCGCGGGCCACGCCGTGCCCCGCGGACGATTCCCGCACGTCAAGGTCGTCGGGGATCTCATCTTCGTCTCCGGTACCAGCTCGCGCCGGCCCGACAACACGTTCGCCGGCGTCCAGGTCGACGAGATGGGGACCACCGACCTCGACATCCGCGCGCAGACGCGTGCTGTCATCGAGAACATCCGCGGGATTCTCCGCGAGGTCGGCGCCGGACTCGAAGACGTCGCGCAGATCACGACCTACCTGGTGTCGATGAACGATTTCGGTGGTTACAACGAGGTGTACAGCGAGTACTTCGACGAATCCGGGCCGACCCGGACAACCGTGGCAGTGCACCAGCTACCGCACCCGCACCTGTTGATCGAGATCCAGGCGATCGCGCATCGGCCCACGACCACCTGAGCCGATTTTCGGAACAGACTCACTGCACCACCCCCACAAGCGATTTGGAGTAGACGCCATGACCCATATCCCGGAGGTCATCAATTTCCACGGTTGGATCGCCGAGCACGAGCACCTGCTGCGACCACCGGTCAACAACAGGACCATGGCGCTGGGCGAGGACTTCATCGTCCAGATCGTCGGAGGACCGAACCAGCGCACCGACTACCACCGAGAACCGTACGAGGAGTGGTTCTTCCAGATCAAGGGAGATATCCACGTCAACATCATGACGGACGAGGGGCCGCGCAGGATCGACATCCGCGAAGGGGAAGCCTGGCTGCTGCCCGGCAATGTGCCGCATTCGCCGCAGCGCCCCGACCCGGATTCGATCGGCCTTGTGATCGAACGGGTCCGTCAGGAAGGCACCCTCGAGAAGTTCCAGTGGTACTGCCTCGAGTGCGATGCACTGGTCCACGAGATCGAGCTGCAGGTGCGCAGCATCGTCGACGACCTTCCGCCCGTCTTCACGCAGTTCTACGAGGACGAGGCGGCGCACAAATGCCCGAGCTGCGGTGCAATCCACCCCGGGAAAGGCTGAAGTGAACAACATCATCGACGTCCACACCCACTATGTCCCCCGAGGGTGGCCGGATATCAGCGCAGAGGCCGGCGCCGACGCACCGTGGCTGCGGATCGAATCCGAGCAAGACGCCATGATCATGATGGGCACCAGGGAGTTCCGGCGGATCCAGTCGGACTGCTGGGATGCCGCGGTGCGCTTACGCGATATGGACACAGACGGGGTGCGCACTCAAGTCGTCTCGCCGACACCGGCCTTCTTCAATTACGGGCGCACCGGGGAGCAGGCGGCGAAGATCGCCCGCATCTTCAACGACCTCGCCCTCGAGATCACCGCGCCGGCGGGCGACCGGATGATCCCGTTCTGTCAGGTGCCACTGCAGGACACCGACCTGGCGTGCGCCGAACTCGACCGCTGCCTGGAGAACGGGCATCGGGGCGTGGAAATCGGAAACCACGTGGGCGACCGGGACCTCGACGACGAGGGCATCGTGACGTTCCTACAGCACTGCGCGGACCGCGATATCCCCGTCTTCGTACACCCGTGGGACATGCCCAGCTCCCCGCGTCTGGAGCGCTGGATGTCGCGCTGGCTCACCTCGATGCCGGCGGAAACCCACTTGTCGATCCTGTCGCTGATCCTCGGCGGCGTCTTCGACCGCGTCGACGAACGCCTGAAGATCGCTTTCGCCCACGGCGGCGGCTCGTTCGCATTCTGGCTCGGTCGCACGGAGAACGCGTGGCACGGCCGCAACGACATCATCGGAACCTCCGAGTTCCCGCCGTCCCACTACCTGGGGCGCTTCTACGTGGACTCGGTGGTGTTCGACGAGCGCGCACTGAGGGTGCTGGTCGACACCGTCGGCGCCGAACGGGTCATGGTCGGCAGCGACTACCCGTACCCACTGGGCGAGCGGCCCGTCGGTGAGGTGGTGCGCAAGAGCGATTTCCTGGGTGACGCCACTCGTGACCTGATCACCCACCGCAACGCGGAAAGATTCCTGGGACTCTGATCGGACAGTCACGACGCCGCCGGAGAGTGTCCGCCCTACTCATGGCCACTGCGGAATTTCCGATACCGCCATTCCGGAGACGACGATGAGCGGACCTTCGTCTCTTGTCGGTACTTCGAAGTGGTCGTAATAGGACTCCGCCTGAGACGCAGTCAAGGCGACGTCGTCGAGGTGGGAACCGCCGCGAGCGGCAACTCGGGCAAGGGCCACATCGCGCGGCGTGTCGATATACAGCGTCACCGCTGTGGAACCCAAGCTCTCGATGAGAGCACGGTATTCGGCGCGCATGCGTTGCGACCAGAAAGAGTAGTCCAGTACAACATCGGCGCCCTCGCGGATCAGGGCAATCAGACGGTTCCGAAGGTGCGTCTCTATCTCGACGGCTACCTCGTCGGGTAGTGGTTGTTCACGGAAACCGCGCGCCCATGCCTCCGTATCGATCGAAAGGCGGAGGAAGCCTCGGTCTTCGAGGGCGCGCGCCCGTGTCGTCTTTCCTGATCCGGCGGGCCCGCACATGAGGACGACGCGGGGCATGTCCCTCTCCCTCCAGTTGCTCGGTCTGCGGGGAAATCGCATCCAGACGGGCATACGGCAAACGCCCGGCCGGGCGACCGCATCTCGTGCCGCCACAGCCGAGCGGACTGCCCGACCTCACCACTCGAGGGCCAACTTTCCGACGGCACGCCCGGAACGGCTTTCGTCGAGCGCCGCGATCACTCCGTCGAATGTCATCGGGAAACGCCGAGTGATGTGAACGCGGATCTCGCCTGCCTCGACCATCGCGTCTACCCTTCGCAGCAGGTCACCGGAGGCCTTCAGGAATACGGGTTCGTACTTGATACCCGACGGGCGGGCACCCCGGAAGCGACGGGCAGAGATCGTTGTGATGAGCCGTACGGCCGAGGCCGGCGTGACTACGCCGTCTTCGTCGCGTGCAATCGTCACGAACCGGCCTCCTTGGCGTAATACCTGCTGGGCCTGCTGCCATTGTTCGCGACCTCCTACGCAGTCGATCACTACGTCGAATGTGCCGGAGCCGAAACTCGAGGCCAGGTCGGATCTGCTTCTGTCGACGACGAAGTCCGAGCCCAGCGAGTGGACGAACTCATGATTGCGGGGGCTCGCGACCGACACCACGTAGGCCCCGGCTGCGCGCGCCATTTGAACCACGAAGTGGCCGACACCACCGGACGCGCCGATGACAGCGATACGAGACTGTGCGGTCACACCTCCCCGCTCGAGACATGTCAGCGCTGTTTGGGCAGCCAGCGGAATAGACGCAGCCTCGGCGAAACTCGCTCCGGCCGGTGAGTGCGCCACCAGCCTCTCGTCCACATTGACATACTCCGACGCGCCGCCTCCGTCACGTTCATTATCAGCGTGCACTCGATCTCCGACGCTGAATCGACTGACTCGGGGGCCGACGGCTGCGACAACCCCGGCGATATCGAAGAGGGGAGTGAAGGGGAACCGCCGGCGGGTAATGAGCCGGCGGTTGCCTTCGATCATCTGCCAGTCGATCGGGTTGACCGAGGCTGCCCTCACCTGAATCTGCACGTCATGGCCGGTCGGAGCGGGTACGGATTCGGACTCGGACCACTCGAGCACGTTCCGGATCTCACCGTAACCGGACTGCACGATCGCGCGCTGTGTGCTGGGACCGGTACCTGCTGGGCTGGTCACCGGATGTGACTCGATGCGGACAGGCGTAGCGCGAAGGTCAATGCCGGGCGAATTCGCCGAACGAGGAGTGCCGGCGAGCCCGCGGTGGGCATGGGGTGATCTTCTCTTGGTTTCACAACAATAACTGTACTCATAGTTCAGTAGTTTCAGTAGTGTTCAATAAACTACTGACTGTTCGATAGCTGGTAGTGTGAGCTCGTGGATGATGCTGTCGTCGATCGAGTGGACCCACGCGTGGCGCGTACGAAGCGGGATGTGATCACCGCCGGCGCGAGCCTTCTCCTGGAGGACGGCTGGAGTGCGATGACCCACGCCGCAGTAGCCCGCCTGGCGGGCTATTCGAAGGCCACCGTCTACGCACATTGGCCGACCACCCTCGACTTGATGCGCGATGTGTGCGAACAGATATGCGAGGTCACGGAGAACACGGCACCACCAGCCACCGGAAACCTCCGCGACGACCTGCACAGTTGCCTGAGTCGGTTCTCCCACACCTTGACGCAAGGGCGATTCGA
The DNA here is from genome assembly GCF_029868325.1 of Nocardia carnea. Classification (GTDB taxonomy): domain Bacteria; phylum Actinomycetota; class Actinomycetes; order Mycobacteriales; family Mycobacteriaceae; genus Nocardia; species Nocardia carnea_C. The sequence continues at coordinate 24,644 of NZ_JARWNW010000227.1, read as the reverse complement.
TCTGCTTCTGGCGGGCGTAGTCGAGCGAGGTGGACGCGACGAGGTGGTGCGAGATCTCGGGAATCGGCTGTACGAGGCCGGCACCAGCGGGCTGCGCCGGATTCTGGACTCCCACCTCGGGCCGGCCGACGCGACACTGACACTCACCCTTCTGGTGGGTGCCGTCGTCGCCCGCGCAACCTACGAAGGAAAGGCCATATCGGACGCCTTCATCACCGACATCATCAACCGAGTCCTTCCCGCCGACTGACCGCGAAGACCCCCGCCGGACCGATCACCGTGTCAGTACTCGCCCGCCGAACTCCGACGTCAAGCCACTCGCGAAGCCAACCGCCAAGGCCGATTCGAGCTCAACACTCGCGGAACGTGGTTCAACTGATGTTCGTGTCCACCCGCACTGGTGACCTCGACGACCGGTCGGCTGTTTATCGCTTACCGACCCGCGCCGGGCTTCTGGAAAACCTATCGGAATTCGTGCACCACTTCGATGCTGCCCACGATGTGGCGGTTGAACTCTTCGAGTTCCTCGGCGGGCACCCACAGTTCGAGGATCGTTTGCCCGCCGGCCTGGCGGATGGGATATCTGGCCGCGAAGTCGGCATCGATCTCGAACCGGGTCACGTAACCGACGCCCGATGCCGCAACGTTCCAGTCTCGTGCGATACGGATCGCGTAGTCCTCGTTCAACACCGGATAGAAGATCGGCTGCTCGGGCAGCCGTGGCGGCCACGCCGTCCATTTCGACGCCTCGACCAGCGCCAACTCCTCCGGTCCCGTAGGGCGCCACAGGGTCAGTGTCTCGCGTTCATCCATCGCCATTCCTCTGTCCAGCAGTTCGGCGAATCATGCCCGGTGCGACCGTCGGACAGCCAATCCTTATTGCGGCGGAATCATCCACGAGGGTGGAGGGGCGGGGGAACACGATGCAGGCCACCAGTCAGCATGGCCACGCGGTCGAAGGCCGCGGACGGCTCTCTGGGATTCCGATCTGTGAGCTCATTTCCTTGGTGAAGACGACCATCACATCGTTGGTGCCCAGCCGAAAGCTCGTTGGTGATTCTCCGTATGCCGAGCATCCGGCGGCTATCCAGACCGTTGTTTCTCGGAAGCCGAGTCTGAGGGCCGATGGCCGGATCGCGCCGCTCGGATCGTGCTCCCAGCAAACATCGGCAGCGACGATCGTCTCGCCGGTCGACCTGGACCAGTGTGGATGATCCGATACTGATACTGCGGTGCTGCCTCCATCGGCGACCAAGAGGAAATCGGTCATCGGTTTCGGGAAGATCTTCAGCCCGAACTCGGTGAAGGTGTTGTTCCAGATCGCCGAGTAGCGATGGCCGCTGTGGAGGGTCAGTTCAACGCCCATCGTCGGTTCGTGCCAGCCGCCGTAGTCCCATTTCTCGGTAAGCTGGCCATCATCTCCTATAGCTAACGGGTAGTACGTAACTTCGGCGAGACGTCGACCGAGCAGCCCGGCCACGACGGCTTCGAGATGCTTCTCGGTAATGGATATCGACGGCGGTGGCGACACGACTAAGTTGCGGTCCGGGCGATCGGATGTCATGTCGGCTTCTGGCATCCACTTACGGTAGCGAGCGGATGTCCTCGTGCTCACGCCCGAACGACGAAACGAACTGGCTGCGTTGCTCGATGACGGGGAGCGGTTGAAGGCCGAGTATCCGAAGATCGCGGAGTGTCTGGATACGGCTCCGATGCTGGCGGGACCGAGAATCCGGGGGCTGGTGCGGCGTTCGATCTGCGGTTCGTGCATTACCTGGCCGGTGGCGAGTCGGTGTCGGGGAATCCGTACTGGGATGTGGTCGGGCCTTCGGTCGGTGTGGATGGTGACCGCCGGGTTGTGAACGGTGGTAGTGCCAGCGGAGCGTTCGGCTGGGGTTCGCGCAGACGATCCTGCAGGCTGCCTATGCCTACGCGGTTCCGTCGCCGGAGACGGTCGGGTGGATTTCAGGCTTCAGTGGCGTGGTCTACGTCGGGGAGCCGAAGGGCGGCAATCGTAAGTGCGGTGATTGCGGATCGCAGGCCGCGGGCGAGCGTGGTGATGGTCGTGGCCTCCCACAGCGGTGCGGCGTAGCGGATCTCGCCGTGGATGCCGGCCGGTTCGCCGCCCGGGCCGGTGGCTTCGGCGAGTTGGATGAGGATCTCGAACTCGGCTCGCTGTGGCGGCAGTTCGCGCAGCCGGACCTCGATATCGCCCGTGCCGCCCGGGACCGGGATATCGCGGAAGAACGTGGTGACGATCTGGGGCAGTGGGCGGTCCGGTGCGGTGTGGGCGGCGGTGGCTCGTTCGAACGGGTAGCGCCTGTTCTCGTGGGCTTCCAGGATGCGGTCGCGAATCTGGTCGATCAGTTGTCCGGGGGCCGGTGCTGCGGTGCGGTCGGTGCGGATCAGTACTATCTCGGCCGCGCAGCCGAGCATCGTGTCGAGTTCGGGGCGATCGCGTCCACTCGATGCCGTGCCGATGACCAGATCGGGTCCGGCGCCCATATCGGTGAGGGCGTGGACGAGGGCTGCGTGCAGGACGGCGTAGGTGGTCGCCCCCCTGCGACGGGCGGCGTCCCGCACCGCGGCGTGGGTGGCCGCGTCGAGGGTGAACGGTAGCAGTGCCGCCGGGTATCTACCGGCAGCGGACCGCGGGTGGTCGACGGCCAGCGGCGGGGCGTACTCGAGTCCGGCCAGCCGGTCACTCCAGTACCGCGCGTGGGCGGGATCTTCATCGTGGTCACGCAACCATCGGGCGTAATCCGCGAACTGGACCGGTGGCGTCGGCCAGCCGGGTGCCGCGCCTGCGGCGCGTGCGAGGTAGGCGAATTCGAATTCGCGCAGTAACAGCGCCAATGATTCGGCGTCACCCGCGCAGTGATGCAGGATGACGAGCAGAACGTGATGTTCGGGCGTCAGCCGGTACAACCGCACCCGCAGCGGCACCTCGGTGAGCAGCCGGAAACCGCGGTCCAGCTCCGCTGCCAGCAATCGGTCCAGGTCCGCGACGTCGGTGATCTCGCGATAGTCGACAGCGTCCTCGTCGAATGCCGCGATTTGCTGGATCGGCCCCGAAGCGGTGAAAGGCAGGGTGGTCCGCAGTATCTCGTGCCTGTGCACCACATCGTGGATTGCCGCCCGCACGCTCGCCGCGTCGAGTGGACCGAGGAGGTCCACACAGGCGGGCATCAAGTAATCGGCAGCGCCGTCGCCGAGATAGTTGACTGTCCAGAGTCGCTGCTGGCTCGGTGCGAGTGGAATCGCGTCATCGGGATGGGAGGCGGTCCCGTCGCTCTCCCGATACGAGACGGCCACTGATTCCCGGTCGGCAGCGCCGGGATCGCCGCCGCGATCGGCGATGCGCCGCTCCAGCGCGGCGACGGTGGGCGCGTCGAGCAGATCGCGCGGACTCACCACGACACCGAAGGTCCGGCTCGCCGCCGCCGCGAGCCGGATCGCGGCCAGCGAGTTCCCGCCGATACGGAAGAAATCGTCCTGCACGCCGACCCGCTGCTGTCCGACGGCGTCGGCGAACAGCCCGGCGAGGATCTGTCGGCGCGGTGTCCGCGGCGGCTCGGCGTCGGCTGCGGCGGGCATGGTCAGCGCGGTCCGGTCGACCTTGCCGTTGGCCGTCAGCGGTAGCGCGGGGATCTGCACGATCACGGCCGGCAGCAGATAAGCGGGCAGGACCCGCGCCAGGCGGGTCCGCATGACCGCGGTGTCGATCGGTTCGGCGGCGACCACATGGGCGACCAGGCTCTTGCCCGCCGCCACCCGGTGCGCCGTGACGACCGCCGCGGTTACCCCTGGCATATTCCGGATCGCGTGTTCGATCTCGCCGGGCTCCACGCGGATGCCGTTGACCTTGACCTGCCGGTCACCGCGGCCGAGGAATCGCACGGCGCCGTCGGCGCCCCAGCTGCCGTGATCGCCGGTGCGGTACATCCGCGACCCCGGGGCGCCGAAGGGGTTGGCTGTGAAGACGGTTGCGGTGCGGCCGGGCATCCGGTGATATCCCTGGGCGAGGCCCGCTCCGGTCAGATAGATCTCACCGACCATGCCCGGCGGTACCGGGCGCAGCAGGGCGTCGAGAATCAGTACCTCGGTGTAGTCCACGGCTCGGCCGACCGGAATCGCCTCGTCGGGTAGCGGTCCGGTCGGAATCGAGTAGGTGGTGGCGTAGGCGGTGGCCTCCACCGGGCCGTAGATGTTGACGATGGGCAGTCCGGGCGCCGCCGCGCGCATCGCGCGCACGGTATCGAGGGGCAGGATGTCACCGGCGGTCGACAACGTGCGCAGCCGGCCGAGGCTGTCCGGTATATCGTCGACGAGCACCTGGAACAGCCCGGTCGCCAGCAACGCCGCAGTGACCTCTCCCGCCCGCAGCACCTGGCGGAAGTCTTCGGCCCCGAGCCGGTCCGGTGTGGCGATCACGACGGTGTGCCCCTGTAACAGCGGCATCCAGAGTTCCCAGACGACCATGTCCCAGACGTGTGGCGAATGCATCAGCATTCGTGCGTATTCCGGCCCCGCGGCGATCCGGTCGACCGCACGCGCCACCATCGCCCGGTGCGTGGCGAGTACACCTTTCGGTGCACCGGTCGATCCGGAGGTGAACATCAGCCAGGCCGCCGCGTCGGCGGGTACCGGTCGGGCCGGTGAGGTCGGGACCGGCCCGCCGGACCGCGAGACGCTGCGCACCAGCGCGATATCGTCGACAACGAGTTCGGTGCCGGTGTGGGCCAGTATCCAGGCGACACGGTCGGGCGGGTCCTGCTCGTGCAGCGGAACGCAGATCGCGCCGAGCCGCAGCAGGGCCAGCGCCGCGACAACCAGCTCCGGGGTGCGCGGCAGGCGCAGTCCCACCGGCGTCCCGAGTCCGACACCGTGCCGGGACGCGAGGTGGTGGGCGAACCGTTGCGCGCGGACCTGCAGTTCGCGATAGCCGATGTGCTCACCCTCGTACCACAGCGCAGGGCGTTCGGGGTGCCGGCGAACCACCGAATCGAAGACCTCCGTGACCCCGCGATCCGTCACCCCCGCCGGATCCTCGTGCGGGCTGCGCGGCACGACCACCGCGGGCGCACGGGTCAGCCGGCCGGCGGGCGTATCCGCGCACGCCGCCGCCACATCGTTCATCGCGGTCAGGAAGCGGTTGTGCAGACTCGCCAGGGCCGCGGGATCGCACCGATCGGCGGTGGTGTCCATATCGATGCGCGGCGGACCGTCACCGAGGTAGACGGCGATGCCGAATGCCTCGGTGTATCCGCTGGATGCCGGGATCAGCCGGGCCACCACGTCACCGAAGTGGATATCGGGCGTAGCGGGCAGGATGTTGAGCACCGGGCCGGTGATCCGGTGCTCGCCGCCCGGGGACGTGCCGTCGGCGAGCAGGTCGAATCGCCGGTAATGCTGGTGACGCAGTACTGTTCGCAGCTCCGCCTGTGTCGCCGCGGCGAGTGCGCCGATGGACGCGCCGGGATCGACTTCGATGCGCAGTCCGACAACGTTCGAGGTCATCCCGAGCGCGCGCCAGGAGCGTTTGGCCGGTACGGGCAGACCGAGGACCACGGTGCGCGCACCGGAGTCGGCGTGCAGCAGCAGCGCCGTCGTTGCGGCCAGCAGGGCCGGCGGGTCCACGCCGAATCGCGCTGCCGTCTGCTCGAATTCCCGCCAGTCTTCGTCGCCGGGACTACCCGAATGCCGTATCGGCCCTGACGCGCCGACGGTGACAGGGGGATGGGTGAACATCGGCGCGTCGGGCAGCCCGGCGAGCCGTCTGGTCCAGAACGCGCGGTCGTCGGTGAACCGGCGCGAGGCGCGATACCGCCCGTCCTGCTCGACATATTCCGCGACCGTATCGGCGAATTCCGGTGCGGGCTCACCACCGAGCAACGCGGTGTAGGCCCGCGCGACCGCCCGGATGAGAGCCAGCGACGCGGCGCCGTCGAGGACGATGTGGTGGGCCCGGAGGGCCCAGAGGTGACCCGCCGCACCGAGGTCCAGCAGATAGTGGGCGAACAGCGGTGCGGCGGCCAAATCGAAGGCGGGTGGTGCGGCGCGCAGGTAGGCCAGTGCCGCCTCGACCGGGTCGGTTGCCGCACCGAAATCGCCTCGGTGCAGGGTCCATTCGGTGCAGTCCTCGATCACCTGACGTGGTTCGGGGCCGTCGGTGTCGACCCGGATGCGCAAGGTCTCGGTGGCCGCGACGACACCGCGCAGCGCGCGTTCGAACAGGCCGGGATCGATGCGCCCGCGCAGATGGATGTAACCCTCCACTTGGTAGCGATGATCCGCGCCGTTCAGGGTGGTGTAGGCCCAGATCTCCTGCTGCGCGACGGTCAGCGGGAAGTCGATCCGGCACGTCGTCTGCGTCATCTCACTCCGTTCGCGCCGTCTGCGGGCAGGGTCGCGACCCGTTCCAGTTCGGCTTCCAGCCGGGCGATCACCCGGCGCGCCAGATCGTCGTCCAGTAGATCGCGGTGCCAATTCAGTGCCACTGTCAGCTGTTCGCGCGGCCATACCGTCGCGGTCAGCGGAAACAGAGTGATCTCCCGTGACGACAGCTCGGTCAGCACCAGATCACCCACGGTGAGGGGGGTCGGCGCGATGTCGACCGGATACGACTCGAACACCAGCAGCGTGTCGAAGTACTCGCGCACCGGAACGCCGGCCGCAGCCTCGATCTCGGCCGGCCCGAGATGGTGATGGTCGAGTAGCACTGCCTGCTCGGCCTGCAGTGCTCGTAGCCGAGCGCCTATCGGCAGGTTGTCGCGGCGGCGCACCCGCACCGGCACGGTGTTGATGAACGAGCCGACCATGGCGTCGATACCGGGAATACTCGCGGGCCGTCCGGAGACCACCGCGCCGAACACGACGTCGTCGGAGCCGGTGACATCACCCAGCACCGACGCCCACACGTACTGCAGGACGCTGTTCAGCGTGACACCGGATGCGGCGGCAACGTCGGCCAGTGCGGCGGTGCGCGCGGCTGTCAGCGTCACCGTGTGCTCGGTATGCGACCGCACCGGATCGCGTGGTGCGGCGCCCGGCGCGGCGACCAGGGTCGGTGCGGCGAGGTCGTGCAGGGCAGTGTGCCAGGCCGCGGCGGCGGGCCCCCGGTCCTGCGCGGCCCGCCAGCGCAGGAAGGTGGCGAACCCGTCGTCCACCTCGTCCGGGTCGCCCACACCGAGTGCGAAGACGCTCAGCAGGTTTCGCATCAGGATCGGCGCGGACCAGCCGTCGAACAGCAGTCGGTGATTGGTCACCGACAGCACGTAACGGCGCTGCGAGGTCCGGATCAGCAGGAATCGGATGAGCGGCGGCGTTTCCAGGTCGAATGGGCGCACCTGTTCCGCGGCCAGGACATCGTCCAGTTCGGTGCCGTGTTCGCACAGGTCGATTTCCCCGATCTCGATCGGCGCGGTCGCGACGACGAGCTGACGCCACCGGCCGCCGCCGTCGCGGACGAACGCTGCCCGCAGCGCGGAATGCCGGTCCACGACATGCTGGGCGGCAGCACGCAAACGTGCGAGATCGGGAGTTCCTTCGCAGGTCAGCACCACCTGGAGGGTGTGGACCTCCGGTCCGTCCACGGGCGCGAGGTCGGCGAACTTCTCCTGGATCGGTGTGAGCGCCCGGATATCGCACAATCGGCCGTAATGGCGCTCCCAGCGATCGATCTCGGATTGCCGTAGACCGGCGGGGGAGAAGTCCGAGGGGGTCCACCCGCCGGCGGCCGGATCGGCCGCGTGCCGCGCGAGGGTGCGCAGGACCGTTGCGAACAGCTCGGCGAAGTCGTGGACGCGGTCGGGGCCGATCAGGGTTTCGGGGAACGTGAAGCCCGCGGTGAGCCGATCACCGACGACCGCGGTATCGATCGCGAGGGCCACCTCGGCAGGTAAACCGGGGTCGATCGGATCACGGTTGCTCGCGAGGGCTGAGGGCAGCCAGGGGCCGTTCGCCGCGGAGATCGCGCCCAGATACGTGAACGACAGTTGCGTGGTCTCGGCCGGCAGGTCGACCCCGGTGCCGAAGTAGCGCAGCAAGCCGTAGCCGATGCCGCCGTCGGGTACGGCAAGGAGTTGTTCCTTGACGGTTTTCACCGCTGCGGCGAGGGCGCGCCCGCCCACGATCGCTTCCGCGATATCGATACCTGTCAGGTCGAAACGGCACGGATAGGCTGCGGTGAACCAGCCGACCGTACGCGCGATATCGGCGCCGGGTACGAGATCGCCGTACCTGCCGTGGGATTCCATCCGCACGGGGACGACGGCGCTGTCACCGCCGCGCCACGCGACCATCGCCACGGTCAGCGCGGTCAGCAGGACGGTGTTGGTATCGGTGCCGTAGCGCGGGGCCAGCGTGGTCACGGCGGCGGAGGTCGTGGCCTCGTCGAACTCGCAGACGATGCGGCGCATCGTCGAAGGGCCGTCGATACGCGGATCGAGCCGGCGATCGGTGAACAGCGGATCGGGCCCGCGCAGCAGCTCCCTCCAGAGGTCCCCCTGGGCGAGCAGATCGCCGTCATCGGCTCTGTCGCGCAGCGCGTATGCCCATCGCCGCACCGAGGTGCCGGTGGCGGGCAACCGCGGTGACCGGCCCGACTCGAGCCGCGCCCACGCCGCGACGAAATCCGGGATCAGAATGCGCCAGGACACACCGTCCACCGCGATGTGGTGGATCACGACAACGAGGAGCCCACCGCGATCGTCGCGGCCCCGATCGAGCCAGACACATCGCAGCACGACCCCGTTGGCCGGGTCGAGGCGGTCGACCGCGGCCTCCGTCTCACGAGCGAGAATCGCGGCCTCTTCGGCTTCGCCGGCCGACGAGATATCGACCCGGCCGAGAACCGACCCGATATCGAAGGAGCCGGGGGGATCGGCGAAGAGGCGCCACTCGCCGCCCGCGTCGCGGTAGAGCCGTGCGCGCAGCATATCGTGCTGGTCGACGACCGCGCCGATCATCTGTTGCAGCGTGGTTGCGGTGATGCCCGCGGGCAGGTCGAGCACCATGTGCTGGGCATACCGGTCGAACGACACGCGACCGGAGGCGGCGCGCTCGATCAGTGCGAGGACGGCGGGCGTCGGCGGCATCTCTCCCACCCCGGCGCCGGGTAGTTCGGCGAGCATATCCCGCTCGGGTGTTCCGGTCGTGGCGAGCGTGGAAAGCCCCGCGACGGTGGGCCGTTCGAAAACCTGCGCGGGCGTGACGTGGACGCCCCGCGATTTCGCCCGGGAGACCAGCAGAATCGACATCACGCTGTCGCCGCCCAAACCGAAGAAGGATTCGTCGACTCCGACCCGATCCCGACCGAGCACCTGCCCGAACACCTCGGCCAATATCTGTTCCACCGGCGTCGACGGTGCACGGTACGGGATGTCCTGTGGCGCCGGCTCGGGCAGTGCCGCCCGGTCCACCTTGCCCGCGGTGGTGGCGGGGAACGCTTCCAGTACAACGATATCGTCGGGCATCATGGCGGCCGGCAGGACGCGGGACAATTCCGTGCGGAGGGCGTCCGGCGCGCAGACCGCGCCCGCTACCGGCACGACATAGCCGAGGAGCCTTCCGTCGGGGCGCAGCGTCGCCACCGCCTGCGCGACCGTCGCGCACGCCGAGAGTGCGGCCTCCACCTCGCCCAGTTCGATGCGTACACCGTGGCGTTTGACTTGCAGATCGGCTCGGCTGCGGTACTCCAGCAGCTCGGTCGCCGCATTCCACCGGACGATATCGCCGGTGCGGTACAGCCGGGCACCGGGCTCGAAAGGGTCCGCGACGAAACGCTCGGCCGTACGCGCGGGCTCGCCCTGATAGCACCGCGCCAGCTGTGCGCCGCCGAGATACAGCTCACCGGACAGCCCGTCGGGCACGGGACGCAGTCGCGCGTCGAGAACGTACGCCCGCGTATTCGTCGCGACCGAACCGATAGGTATCGACGCCGAAGCCGGCCCGTTCACCGGATATCCCGTGACAGCGCCGGTCGTTTCCGTCGGCCCGTAGAGGTTGTGCAGCCGCGCGGGTGTCGCCGCACCGAAGCGCTGAGCCAGGGCGGGGGAGAGCGTCTCCCCGATGGTGAGCACGCGGCGGACGCAGGCCGGAAACCCGGACACCACAGTGAGGTGGTTGCTCAATGTCGAGGGCACGAACTGGAGAGTCGTCACCGCGTACGCGGCGATCAGCCGGGTCAGTTCGGCCGGGTCGGTATGCGCCGACGGCGGTGCGATGGCAAGGGTCGCTCCGGTACTCACGGGCCAGAACAGTTCCCAGATCGAGACATCGAAGGTGACCGGCGTCTTCTGCAGGACGATATCGGTCTCGTCCAGGCCGATATGCTCACTCAGCCACCGCAGATGGTCCACCACCGCCGCATGCGAGACCGCGACACCCTTGGGCACGCCGGTCGAGCCGGAAGTGAACATCAGGTACGCCAGATTGCCGGAATGCAGAGGTGCGTGCCGGTCGGCATCGCACAGCGGGGTGCCGTCTTCGTCCACATCATCCGGCTCGTCGAGGTAGTGGACGGGCACGGCGTCGGTGGCGAAGCCGTCACCGCGCGTGCTCAGCACCAGTACCGGCTCGGCCACTGCCAGGATTCGATTCAGTCGTTCGGCCGGATGCCCCGGTTCCAGCGGTAGATACGCACCGCCCGCCTTCAGCACCGCGTACACCGCGACGACCGCTTCGATCGAACGGGCCATCGCCACGCCGACAACGCACTCCGGACCGATGCCACGCCGAACCAGAGTGCGTGCCAGTCGATTCGCCCGGGCGTCCAGTTCGCCGTAGCTGACCGATTCCGCGCCGTACACCAGCGCGATCGACTCGGGCGACCGGCATGCGATCGATTCGAAACCGGTCAGAGTCGTAGCGTGCGGGTCCCGGGCGCGCACCGGGCCGCCGCGGCGCAGAATGCGCGCGCGTTCTTCCTCGGTGATGAGATCGACCCGGGCGACCGGCGTTCCCGCAGCGGCTACGAGTTTCGCGAAAAGCCCTTCGAATACGGGTAACTCGGCCTCGGACACCCCGACTTGCCACCCGTCGTTATCGTGCACAACGGTCGGACATTCCGGCCCGGCAGGGCCGGTCGCGCGCTGCCGCAGCAGCGCCCCGATCTGGGTGGCGACGCTGCGGAAACTGTCACGCGCCGCCAGTGTCACGCCGATCTCGAACGCGGCGGTACCGGATCGATAGCCGACGATCACCCGGTCCGCGCCGGTCCGGCGATGCGTGTACACAGCGAGCGCGGCCAGGACGACCGCCGCTGTCCCTCCACCGCTGCGCCGGGCCAGCGGCCCCAGCCCCGGCGTCTGTTCGAGGGGGTGGTCGAGTGTGCTCGCCTCAGGGGTAGGCATGGAATCCCCTTCCCGATTTGCGGCCCAGATGCCCGTTCTCGACCAGCGTGGCCAGCACGTCCGGCACGCGATAGCGGCCGTCGCCGGTGGTATCGCGCAGCACCGCGAGTGTGTCGGCCACATTGTCGAGGCCGATCAGATCCGCGGTGCGCAGTGGCCCCATCCGATGGCCGAGGCAACCCTCGAACAAGGCGTCGACCGTGGCCGCGTCGGTTCCGGATTCGATGACAGCGGCGGCTTCCGCGATGGCGAGCATGAGCACCCGGTTGATGACGAAGCCCGGACCGTCTCCGACCACGATGCCGCGTTTGCCGAGTGCATTCAGGAAGTCGAGCGCGGTGGCCAGGGTGGCGGGCGCGGTCTGCGCGGTGGTGATCACCTCCACCGCCTCGGTCAGCGGCGCGGGGTTCATGAAATGCAGTCCGAGCATCCTTTCCGGCCGAGTGGTGCGGGTGGCCAGGTCGGTGATGGGGATGGCCGAGGTCCCCGACGCGAACACCGCCGACGGCGCACACACACGGTCGAGTTCGGCGAATACGCGGTACTTGAGTGCGACTCGCTCCGTGACGGATTCGATGACGAAGGTGGCTTCGCACAGCTCCTCGACATGCTGCGACCACCTGATGCGGCCGGTGATCTCGGCGAGCTCGCCGGCGCGCGGACCGCGGCCCAGCAGCACGCTCGAACGCAGCGCCGCGCGGATATCGCGCCGGGCACGGTCGGCAGCAGCGGGATCGGGATCGACCACGGTGACGGGTAGGCCCGCTGCGGCCACGCACTGGGCGATACCCGCGCCCATCGTTCCCGCGCCGACCACCCCGACCCGGTGCTGTGCGGTCACTGGTGGATCTCCTGTTCGTCCTGGAAGGCTTCGATGCCGAGCACGGTGTCGTGCACCGGTTCGTCCGGTTTGTCGATCGCAGCCCGCGCCAGCGCGACCAGTTCGCCGGCGATGGCCTCGGCGGAGGCTCGGTCGAACAGTGCGGTCGCGTAGTGCACACGCAACTCGGCGGAGCCGGGCACCCAGGCGAGCGCGAGTTCGGTCGCGGCGGCCGCCGGCACGACCTGCGCGTGGCCGAGGTACCGCAGGGGTGTCGCGCCGGTACTCGCGACCGATTCCGGCGGGCCGGCGCGCAACGTCCGCCAGGTCGTGTCCGGACGGACGGTCACGACGACGTCTCGCGCACCCTCGGGCCCGTCGGGCAGGCCTATGCGTAACCGGTCACCGCCGCTGTACCAGGCGAGCAGGACCGCATATGCGTCGAACAGTGTGGTCTCGAAGGGGTCGAGGTCGGCACGATCCAGCTCTATCGCACGCGTGACCACGTCGTATTCCATGGTCGTCCCCGCGCGTGGTCGATCGGTGGGGATCGATGTCGTCACCTCCGAGTCCCGCCGGGGTCCGGCGATCAGCGCCTCGATCGGCGGCCCGCCGGGATCCGCCACCATCGCCCTCAGGATCTCCAGGAATGCGTCGCCGAGCGCGGCCACCGTCTGCGTGGTGAACAGTTCGGTGCTGAACTCCAGGCACGCGCCGATATCGCGGGGGACGCTGTCGGCGTATTCGAAAGTAACCAGCGTCAGGTCGAATTTCGCAGTTCCGGTGGGTAGTCCGCCGAATTCGTTTCCTGCGGTGTGGTCGAGATCGAACAGTTCCGCGCTCGCCTCGTCGATTCGCTCCATTCGTGGCGTCACCTGGTGGATGTAGAGCACATCGAACAGCGGTGTGCGCGACAGGTCGCGCTGCGGCGCCACAGCATTGACCACCCGGTCGAACGGGATCTCCTGATGTTCGAGCGCATCGAATACGACCGAGCGCACCCGGGTCAGCATGTCCGGCAACGTGGTGTCGGCGGTGAAATCCGTGCGCAAGGCGACCGTACTGTTGAAATAGCCGATCAGGTCCTGGAATTCGCTTCGGCCGCGTCCGGTGGTCGGGGTGCCGACGACGATATCGCGCTGGCCACTGTGCCGCGCGAGAGTCAGATAGAAGGCGCTGAGCAGGACCACGAACAGCGAGACCGATGAACGGCTCGCCAGCGCACGCAGGTCGGTGAGCAGTTGCGCGGGGATGGTGAACGGATGCAGATCGCCGGCATAGGTCTTGCGGTCGGGTCGGGGAAAATCCGTGGGTAGCCGTAACACCGGCGCGCCGGCCAGCGTCTCGCGCCAGTAGTCGAGTTCGTGGTCGAGCGCCGAACTCGCCAGCAGTGCGCGATGCCAGGCGGCGTAGTCGCGGTACCGGATCGGCAGTGGTGCCAGACGGTGCGGCCGGCCCTCCCGGCGCGCGGCGTAGAGCTCCGGCAGCTCCCGGGCGAGAATCGTCGGGGTCGCGCCGTCGGTGACGGCGTGATGGCAGGTCAATTGCAGGACATGGGTATCCGGTCCCACGGTGATGAGCAGTACCCGCAACAGGGGGTCCACAGCGAGGTCGAACGGTTCGGTCGCGGCAGTGTGCACGAGGTCGCGGGCCGCGGCGTGCGGATCGGGTTCCGCGGAGACGTCGACGCGGCGGACATAGTCGTCCAGCCGGTCACGGATACGCAACACCGCGACGCCGTCCACCTCGGCGAAGTTGTACCGCAGGGTTTCGTGCCGCTCGACGAGGTCGTCGAAGGTACCCTGCAGCGCGTCCGGGTCGATCGGCCCGCGCAACAGCTGGACGACCGGGTAGTTGTACAGCGTCGTCCGCGGATCGAACTGGTGGTGGAACCACATCCTTTCCTGTCCCGAGGACATGACCGGTTCGTCGTGCGCGACCAGGGCCGGGATCGGTGCGCGCGTGGCGCCGGCGGCGCGCCCGGACGCGAGGAGCTCGGCGAAATCGGTCAGCCGGGGACGCTCGTAGACGTCGAGCAGTTTCGGCCGGAAGCCGTAGGTCTCCTCGATCCGGTCCACCAGCTGTACTGCGATCAGCGAATTACCACCGAGGGCGAAATAGTCGGCGTTTTCATCGATCTCGTCGTCGGTGTACAGCAGTTCGGCGAGGGTACGACGCAGCCAGTGCACCGGATCGGAGTGGTCGTGCGGCGTGGCGGACAGGGCGGGCGGTACGGCGGCGGCCGCCGCGGCGCGGGGCAGGGCGACCCAGCAGCCGGATTCGCGCATCGGGTGGCCGGGCAGCCGTATCCGGCGGACGTGGACGGGCGCGACGGCCGACCAGTCGAGGTCGACACCGTATTCGTACAACCGGCCCAGAAGTTCGTTCAGATCGGCGGTATCGGTGGCCGCGGAGACGATCTCGGCTTCCGGCACGGAATCGGCGATGAGCGCGGCGATCCGGCCGTCCCGGCCGGGCTCCACGAAAACCACCGGTCCTTCGGCCATGAGGGTGCGCACCGCATCGAGGAGCCGGTCGCCGTCGATGGTGGGGGCCGCGCCGGCGAGTTCGGCCGGTTCGACCCTTTCGCGGGAGCCGAGCAGGTACCGCGCGGCGAAGCGTGACGCTCCCGCACTCAGTAGTGCCGCGGGCCGGACCCCGCACGCGGTGAGCCGTTCGTGCACCGCGATCTGCCCGGCCAGCACCGACGCCGTCGTTCCGGTGGCGGGCAGCTCGGCGGGCAATGTGGGCAGCTGCGCCGCGACGGTGCCTTCCGGGCCCGGTGGGACCGGAACGGCGTCGGGAGACAGCAACAGCACCACGCGCGGCGCGGTCGGCACGCGGTGCGCGCGCACCGCGGCCTTGTCCAGCGCCTCGGCGAGTTCCGCCGTGTCCGAGGCGGTCACGGCGACCCTGTGCTCGTACTGGTCGCGACCGACGGTGAGCGTCGCGGCCACTTCGTCCAGCGCGGCCTCGGTGCTGCGCACCGCCTCGGCGAGGCGGGCGCACAGTTCGCTCAGCGCCTCGGGCGTACGCGCGGAAACGCCGATCAAGTGGGTGCGGCGCGAGGGCGGGGTGGCGGGCACCGGCGGCGCCTGCGACACCACGCAGTGCGCGATACTGCCGCCCAGGCTGAAGGAGCTGACTCCGGCGACACGCACCGCGTCACCGCTCCACGGGCGGCTCTCGGTCACCACGTCGATACCGGCGGCCGCCAGGTCGAAACCGCCGGTCGGCCGGGTGAAGTGCAGCGAGGGGAACAGCTGCGCCTCCGATACGCTCAGCACTGCCTTGACCAGGCCGGCGATACCGGAGGCATGGTCGAGATGACCGATATTCGTCTTCACCGAGCCGATGGGCAGGCCGGGGCCGCCACCGAAGACCGCGCTGATCGATTCCAGTTCCACCGCGTCACCGAGCCGCGTCCCGGACCCGTGGGTCTCGAGATAGCCGGCCGCGTGCGGATCGAGTCCGGCAACCTCCCACGCCTTGGCGATGACGGCGCTTTGAGCGGCGGCGCTGGGTGTGCTGATGGTGGCGGCGGCCGCGCCGTTGTGCCGGGTCGCGCTGCCGCGGATCACCGCGTGGATCGGAGCACCGTCGGCCAGTGCGCGGGCCACCGTGGTCAGCAGCAGGATCGCACCACCCTCGCCGTTGACAGTGCCGTCGGCGTCGGCATCGAATGCGCGGCATACGCCGGTGGGCGACATGATCTCGGAAAAGCTTCCCCCACCCCAGGACGGAGTGCCGTGCACCCGCACGATCACACCACCGGCGAGTGCGTAATCGGCGTCCCCGGAACGTAATTCGCGGCAGGCGTGGTGCACCGCCACCAGCGCGCTGTTGCATCCGCTGTCGACCCCGAAACACGCGCCGGTGAATCCGAACCGGTGCGCGATACGCGCCGGGCCCGCGAAGGTGGCGTTTCCGATCAAGCTCAACGGACCCGGGTCCACCGCGGCGGAGTGGTAACTCGACTGCGCGGCACTCAGCGTGACGGCGGTGACCGCCCGCGCCAGCCGTTGCGTGGTGTACCCGGCGTCCTCGATCGCGCGCTGGGCCAGCAGCAGGGCGAGCCGCTGCTGCGGGTCGGTGACACACGCCTCCCGGCGGGACATTCCGAAAAACCGGTAGTCGAATCCGTCGATCTCGGCGAGGTGCCCCATCGGCAGGTACGTGACGGTGTCGTCCAGGCCGGTGGCGGTGATCCGTTCGGGCGGCATCGGCCCCACCGAATCGCGCCCCGCGGCCAGGTTGGCCCGGAATTCCGCGAGGTCGGCAGCATCGGGGAAGCGCGCACCGATACCGACGATGGCGATATCGGTATCACGCGCGTGGGCGGTGGTGTGGCTGCCGGGGTCCGGCACGGTGTGCTCCTGAGGGGTCACAGCTCGAAAGCTCGAGTGGAGTCGGATACCAAAGGTTCGGCCGGCATCGCGGCGCCGGCCGCGAGCGCATCGGCCTGGTCGCGGACCGTGCGCAGATCGAACAGCTGACCGACGCGCACCGCTCCCGGCCGGTATTGCTCGAGCAGCAGATGCAACACGACTACCCGGTGTGAGTTGCCACCGATCTCGAAGAACGAATCGTCGAGATCGAAGTCGTCGTGTTCGAGCGCGGCGGACCACAATTCGGCGATCTCCCGTTGCCCGGGGGTCCAATCGGCGCGCGACGGCCCCGGCAGCGGGGGATCGCCGGCCCTCGCCAGCAGGGCGGCCGTGTCGAGTTTGCCCGCCGCGGCGATCGGAATCGTGTCGATCGGCACGAACCGGCTCGGCACCTCCAGCGGCGTGAGCCGTTCGGCGCAGTGCCGGGCCAGTTCCCGGCGACCGGGCGGCGCGGTGCCGGCGGCGGGAACGATGAACGCGACGAGGTCGCCGACCTCGTCGCGGCCGGTGTGCACCACGGTCACCGCGTGCGCGACACCAGGATGGGTCTCCAGCACCGCCTCCACGGCGTCTCGTTCCACTCGCGCGCCGCGAATCTGTACCTGGCCGTCGGCGCGGCCGAGATAGTCGATATCGCCCGACCCGGTGAGTCGGGCGAGATCGCCGGTGCGATACATCCGCGCGCCGGGTTCGCCGGCGAACGGGTCGGCGACGAAACGGGTCGCGGTCGCGCCGGGACGGCCGGCGTAGCCCATGGTGATCTGATCTCCGCCGATATACAGCTCGCCGATGTCTCCGTCGGTGGTCACCGACAGCTCCGGCCCGAGCACGTGCGCGGAATTGCCCGGTAGCGGCCGGCCGATGGGCACCCTCGCGGTATCGGTGACGACGTGCCATACGCAGGTCACGGTCGCCTCGGTGGGGCCGTACTCGTTCATCAGGACGACGCCGGGCAGCAGTTCGCGATGCCGGGCGGCCAGCGACGAGGACAACGTCTCGCCCGCCAGCGCGACCACCGTCGGCGCGGCTGCCGCCTCGGCCAGAATCGGCAGCAGCAACCGGTAGTACGACGGCGTGGCGACGAGGTGACTCACCCGCGACCCGGCCACGAGCGCACCGACCGCCGCGGCGTCGGGCAGCTCGCGGTGGGTCGGCACCACCACAGTCCCGCCGCGGGTGAGGGCCCACGGACCGAAGAGCAGTGCGGCATCGGCGGTGAGCGGGCAGGTCGACAACGTGACCGGCGCGTCGTCTTCGCACGGATAGTCGCGTCCGGAGATCATCGCGGCCAGGTTGCCGCGGCTGACCACGACAGCTTTGGGTGCGCCGGTGGACCCCGAGGTGGTGATGACATAGGCGGGCGCCGATGCGGGCGGCGACGCGGGCAGCGGACCGGCCGGTGAGGTCCCGCCCAGCGGTATCAGGACGGGCCGGGCCGACGCGGGGGAGAGCAGTGCCTCCACTTCCCCGTGCGGTGTAGGGGGCGCGTCCTCATCGAATATCACAGCGGTACACGACAAATCGTCCACCAGGGCACGCACTTGCGCGGCGGCCCGCCCGGGCTCGACCAGACACCACGCCGCCCCCGCGCGTAGTGCGGCCAGCATCGCCACCACCGTCCACATGTCCTGCCGGAGCAGACACAGCACGACATCGCCGGGACGCACACCCGCCCCGACCAGACGTCCGGCGAGAACGGCGGTGCGGTCGGCGAGTTCGCGATAGGTGAGGGTTTCCCCGCCGGAGATCAGCGCGCACCGATCCGGGAACTCGGCGGCCCGCCGCAGCAGACCGCCGATCAGGTCGCCGGGCGGCGTCGGCGCGTCGGCCGACCGCACGAGCACGTGAGCGCTGTGGGGCGCCACGGTGCGTCCGTCGTGACCGAGCAGCACCCGTTCCGGGCCTTGTTCCAGCACCACGAATCCGGCGAAGCGCAGCGTCACGAGCATGACCCGGTTGACCTCGGTCGGCACGAACTCCGCGACACAGCGCTGCCCGCGCGCACTCGCCCGCTCGACCAGATGCGCCAGCAGCGCGCCACCGACCCCGCGCGACATCACCCGGCAGGACATGAGCATCAGCAGCAGTACCGCATCCGTGCCGCGCACCTCGGTGACCGCGAGCCCGATCGCGCCGTACTCGCCGAACCGGTCGCGCAGGGTCGCGATCAGCACCTCATGCGCGGGATCGGCACTCAGTTTCCGCAGCTGCCCGATATCGAAGGTGCGGCCGGTCGTGTTGAGCTGGTGGGTGCGCACCGTGAGTTCGTGCGCACGGTCCAGATCCGCCGCGCGCGCCCGGCGCACGGTCATCACCAGCCCGAGCCCGCGCAGGAATTCGGCATCCGAACCGGCGAAGGACTGCTCGCTGGTCCGCCTGCGCGCTTCGGCACGGTAGCGCTGCCTGCGCTCGCGTGCGTCGCGGGTGACGACCGCCGGGCTGAATTCCGCGAGATCCGGTAGATCCGCTACGTCCTCGGCGGCATAGCACCGCACCTGGGGCAGCGCGGACCCCACCTCGGCGCGTTCGACCGGATCGTTGTCGACGAAGGCGACGGTATCCAGGCCGATGTTCAGCGACTCCGCG
Source organism: Nocardia carnea (assembly GCF_029868325.1). Lineage (GTDB taxonomy): Bacteria > Actinomycetota > Actinomycetes > Mycobacteriales > Mycobacteriaceae > Nocardia > Nocardia carnea_C. The sequence continues at coordinate 5,496 of NZ_JARWNW010000227.1, read as the reverse complement.
ATCCGGCGCACCGCCGCCGATTTCGGTTCCCAGCCGATCTGCGTCGCGCAGAACATCTCCTCGACCCCGTGCGCCGCCAGATGCGCGAGCGCCGGAGCGGGCTCGCCGCGGCTCGCGACCGCGTGCACGATGCCACGCTCGTCCAGCAGTCGCAGCGCCCGGCGCGCTTCCGGACGCGGTGCGCGGGCGTCGCCTTCCAGCACCACACCGTCCCACAGTGTGTCGTCCAGATCCCACACCAGGCATTTCACGATCGAGTTCATGAAGCCGTCCCTCCCGTGTCGCCGTCCGGCAGGCGACGCAGCAGACTGGTGCTCCACGCCGCGACCGGGCTGCTGTTCAGCAGCAGCAGGTGATCCCCCGGCGCGCGCGTCCGCGCCGCGAGGTTCAGATTGACCAGCACATCCGCCGAGCCGAGATGGCCGAACCCGGCGAGATTGCGGTGGCAGGCCGGATCGATGCCGACGCCGAGCGCCTCCTCCCAGAAGGCGAACGCGCCGGCCGACAGGTTCTGTATCAGTACCGAACCCAGATCGTCCATACGTAATCCGTTGCGGGACATGATTTCGTCGTTCATCGTGGTGAACCGATTGCGGCTTTCGACCGCGAGCCGGAAGCTGTAGGTGGCCTCGTCGGCGCAGGTCTCGCGCCACTGATCCGACGGTAGGTCGCGGTAGTCGATCCGGAACAGGTCCGCGTAGCGGCCGTCGCTGTGTACCTCGTGGTCGACCAGCTGGTACAGGCCCTTGGGGCCGGTAGCGAGCACAACGGCGGCGGCTCCGTCACCGAGGATCGTCATCGGCGCGCGATAGCGGAACCGGGTCGGGGCGGTCGCCGCGGCGACGACGAGTACGGTGCGGCATCGGGGGTTCCCGCGCAGCAACGCCGCCCCGAGGGTGAACGCGGCCGAGATCGACACGCATCCGAGCTCGCCGATCCCCGCGACGAACGCGCGATCCGCGCCGAGGCGCTGCTGCAGGCGCGTGGCTTCGGAGGAGAGCAGATAACGCGGTGCACGCCCACCGACCACCAGCAGTGCGTCGAGTTCGCTCGCCGCCAGCCCCGCGCGGTCGAGTGCCCCGCGGGCCGCCTCGGCGGCGAGATCGTGTTCCGCGGTATCGCCGGCGCAATGCACGGAGGTGATGCCGAGCGACAGCGCGTGTGCGCGGCGAGCGGGCGGTAGTTCCGAAAGCTCGGCGAGATCGGCTATCGCGACGGTGTATTCGGGGAAAGCGGTCGAGACCGGTCCTAGAGAGATCATGAATTCCGCCGTCAGCTCTCCGCCACCAGAGCCGCCGCGGCGCGCGATTCCCCGACGGACCGCAGCACGAACTCGCCGAGATCCTGTTCGGCGATTTCGCGCGCGCCCTCGATGATCTGCATGACCTTGGCGTCGCGGAAGAAGCGGCCGGCCCGGTTCCCGGGGGCGCAGCCCGCGGCGCCCAGCATCTGCACCGCGCGCTCGCTCGCCGCGCACGCTGCCCGGGCTGCCGCGTATTTCGCGGCGATGGTGGTGAGGTACGCGGTCGGCTCACGGCCATCGCGGTCACCGGCCGCGCGGAGGCACAGCGCCTCCGCACCCGCCACGTCCACCCAGCTGCGTCCGAGCACGGCACGCACCGATTGGTGGTCGGCGAGCCGGATATCGCCCTGGATCCGGTCGTGCGCATGCGCCGCGGCATCGCTCAGGCACGCCCGCGCCATCCCGGTGCAGCCCCACGCGATCGTGTACCTGCCGTGGTCGAGTGCGGTTCCCAGCACATGTGACAAGCCGAAACCCGCTCGGCCGAGGATATTCCCGGCGGGCACCCGCGCCGCATCGAAGGTCAAGTGCGCGAGGCGCGCGCCCCGCATGCCCAGCTGATCGGTCACCGGTTCCACCTGCACGCCGGGCTGATCCCTCTCCACCAGCGCGGCAACCGGGCCGTCGTCCGATCGCCCCACCACCAGCACCACATCGGCCAGCGCCCCGAAAGTGACCCATAGCTTGCGGCCGGACACACGTCGCTCGGCCCCGGTACCCGTGAAACGGGTGGTGATTCCCGAAAGGTCACTGCCGGCCCCGGCTTCCGTCGCTGCGAGAGCCGCGACCAGCTCACCACCCGTCAACCCGGGCAACCAGTGCGAACGCTGCCCGGGGGTGCCCCAGCGATCGATCGCCGCAGCGACCATGCCCTGCACCGTGAACAACGAACGCAGCGATGTGCACACCGCACCCAATTCGGCGGCCGTGCGACCGGTTGCCGCCGCATCCGCGCCGCGACCGCCGTAACGCACCGGCCGATCCATCCCGAGCACGCCCGCTTCTGCTGCGGCGCCGATCATTTCACGCGGCATCCCCGTGCGGTCCCATTCGGCCGCACCCGCGGCGGCGCGGCACAGTAGAGACTCCAACCGGCTCACCTGCCCGTCCCCAGGTCGGCGGTGGGACCACATTTGCGGGTGACGAAGGTGGCCGTCCGCCGCGCCGTCCGGAAATTGTCCAGATCCAGATCGTCGATATCGATCTCGATGTCGAAAGTACGCTCGAGATAGGCGACGATCTCCAGTGCTCGCAGCGAATTCACCAGACCCATACCGAAGTAGTCGTCGTCCGGCCCCAGCCGTGTGTCCGTGACCACACCGAAATACCGCACCAGTCGCTCCACCAGATCCGGATGCGGTGGGGTACCTTCGTCGCTCATCTACAGCCCGTCCTCGCCTGGATATCACCCGCCGGATATCCAGGCGGAAAGCTATCAGCGGGCGGTCGGTCGCACTTGCCCCCAATTTCTTTGCCGCCGGAACTTCGGGATGAGTTCCACCGCGGGTGCCGCTCCTGATACGGGCCGGCCAACACCGTATTCGGCGCCGAACGTGGTCTGTATTCGTGAGGGCGGGTACCTGAGGCAGCAGGCGACCCGCGGTGAGCTGAACCGGCACCACAATGCTTCGTGGCAGTGCGAATGCGTTCCGCTCGCCGCTGCCCGGCACGTCCACCACGCCCTGCGTAGCCGATCAACACCCCTCTGACCTGCCGATTAGTAGTCACAAACGACTCTGAGGTAATCTCATCGAGCACCCCGACGGGGTGCGACGGGCTGTGGCGCAGTTTGGTAGCGCACTTGACTGGGGGTCAAGTGGTCGCAGGTTCAAATCCTGTCAGCCCGACAATCAAGTAAGCCCCTCTCACCAGTGTCGGAGGGGCTTTCTTCATCATTCCACTACCCCAGGGCGGCACCGCAGGTGCTTGGAGAGGTTGTCTCGGGCGGCGGTGATCTCCTGCTGCTCTGGGCGCCCTTCATAATTGGTCACCTCGTAGCGAATCGTCGGCGTAGCCGACCGGCGTGGTGGGTTTCTGCTCTTCGGTCAATGGAAGTTTCGGGATCGGTGTATCCCTGCTGGGTCGGATCGGCGCCTGTTGACCCGCTGCAACCGAGGTAGGCATGTCTCGCCGCGGTATTGAGTGCACGTGCTAATAGTTTGTGCATTAACTATTTGTGGGTTATGTTGGAGTCGGGTGGTGACGAATAGAGGTGTGATGACTGCGGAGATCGATGATCCGTTGCGGCTGGAGCGGCAGGTGTGTTTTGCGCTTGCCGTGGCCAACCGCTCGGTGCTCGCCGTGTATCGGCCACTGCTGGAGCCGCTCGGGTTGACGCACCCGCAGTATCTCGTCATGTTGGCGCTGTGGGGGGAAGCGCCGATGTCGGTCAAGGCGATCGCTGAGGCAATTCAGCTCGATTCGCCCACGTTGTCGCCGCTGCTCAAACGGCTGGAGAGTGCTGGTCTCGTCACCCGGCGGCGCGATCCGGGCAACGAACGCACCCTGGTGGTCGACCTCACCGAAGCGGGGCGTGCGTTACGCCGGGAAGCCGAACGGATCCCGCCCGCTGTCGTGGACCGGCTCGGTGTGGAGCTGAGTGACCTCGATGAATTGCGTGAAGTGCTCGGTCGTGTCAACGAGGCGGCCCGGCGGGCAGCGGTTGCCCATCCGGACAACGAATCATGAACGTGTCCACGGTCGGCGACAACGCGACTTCGGACGGCCGGCAGGAGGGCCACGTGACCGATCGGACTCCCACGCTGATCCAGCGCATCCGCTATATCTTCGGCCGGCCCTTGCCGTCCTCGATGCAGGAATGGGTTCTTCGGGACCAGACCGGTCCGGGCGCCACCCGGCGCTACCTGCAACGCTTTCTGTTGCCCCCGATTCCGCTGCTGTGCCTGTTCGCGCTGGTGCCGGGCCCGTGGTGGATGGGCGTTTCGATGGCCGCGCTGGTGTTCCTGCCGCTCGCCTTCTTCGCGGTCGCGCTGGTGTATGTGCATCGGCGTCATGTGCTGGTCAAGCACGGGCTCGATCCCGTACTGGCCGACCCGGATCGGCAGCGCCGCGCCGCCGAGGAACGCGCGAGTTACGAGAGGCGCTTCAACCGGGGCTGACACCTCGTTTGGCGGTACTGGCGAAACGGTACCGGGGCGTGCACAAGATCGACGGTTGTTCCGGCCTGGACCTGCGTAGATCTGCTCGGTTCGGGTACTGCGTGGTCGGCATTGCTGTCGATGATTGGAGGCGTCATGAGAGACGTCGACGAAAATGTTTCCGGTGGGCGCGGAGGGCGCCTGCATATCCCGCGTAGCCGCGGTGCCCTGGGTGGTCTGGCTGTCTTGCTGCTGGGTATCTGGGGTGCGCTCATCCCGTTCATCGGGCCGTATTTCAGTTTTTCCTATACTCCCGACGAGCCGTGGGTGTGGTCGGCCGCGCGCGGCTGGCTGCAGGTGCTGCCCGGGGTGGTGGCGATAATCGGCGGGCTGCTCATGCTGCTGAGCCGGAACCGGGTCGTGGCGAGTACGGGTGCGTGGCTGGCCGCGGCGGCCGGTGCGTGGTTTGTGATCGGGCCGCTGCTGGCAGGCCCGTTGGGGCTCGGCGATATCGGTGAACCGGTCGCGGGGTCCGAGTGGAAGCAGGCCTTTGTGCAGCTGACATTCTTCTACGGTCTCGGTGCGCTGATCCTGTTCTTCGCCGCGACCTCGCTCGGACGGCTGTCGGTGCGCAGCGTCCGCGATATTGCCTTCAACCGGCGTGAGGCCGATGCAGTCGAGCGGCGCCGGGTAGCCGATGCTCCGCCCGCAGCCGCCGCCGATCCCCGCATCGGACGGCCCGGCTTCCGCGGGACACCGGGTCTGCACGGTGGGTCGGCCTGATCACCGGCCGGTCATCGGAGGTTTTTGCCCTTGGGCGTTGTCCGTGAACGAGTGAGTAGTTACTGTTGGCCGCGTCGAACCGGGGCGGGGATGTGGACTCGACAGGAATGGGGCATTCCGATGAAATCAACAGCTCGAAGCCCGCTGATCGTTTCTCGGATCGCCGGTGCGGTTCTCGGCGGGGGGGGGGGGGTTTTTTGGGCCGGGGGGGGGGGGGGGGGCGGGTTACGACACGTTGGGCACGGTGGTGGTGCTGGCGCCCTAGCACGTGGTCGTGAACGCCTGGCTACTGGCGAAGGCGGGTAACGATCC
>NZ_JARWNW010000226.1 GCF_029868325.1 Nocardia carnea | reverse complement strand
GCCTCCGGCGGCGCGGGGGGGGGGGGGGGGGGGGGGGGGGGGGGGGAGGGGGGAGGAGGAAGGGGCCACGCCGCCCCCGACCCGCCGCGCCACAGCCCCCGCCAGCCCCGAGGAAGAGGGGGGGGGGGGGGTGGGGCGGGGGGGGGGGGGGGGGGGGGGGTGTCGTTTGTTTTTTTTTCCTCTGCCCCCCGCCCCCCCCCCCAAACCCCCGCGCCGCCGGTGGCGGCGCCATGTTACAGCTCACATATCGGCGATGGCGGCCAGCGGCGGTGTGCGGGCGGCACGCACCGCCGGCCACAGCGCGGCCAGTACTCCCACCACCGCGGAACCGATCAGCATGTACACCAACTGATCCCACGGCACCGCGATCTGATCCAGACCGAGATCGCGCAGGGTGCGCAGGAATCCGACGCCGAGTCCCAGCCCGAGAACCGCACCGACGAGGGCACCGAAGACCGCGATCAGCATGGACTCCAGATAGATGGTGCGCCGGACCTGCGACCGCTGGGTACCGACCGCGCGCAACATACCGATTTCGCGTCGTCGCTCCACCACCGACAGCGCGAGCGTATTGACGATCCCGAGCACGGCGATCACCACCGCCAGGGCGAGCAGGCCGTACAGGATCGCCAGCATATTGTTGATCTGCTTCGCGTTCTCGCCCTTGAATTGCTCGCGGTCCTGCACCTGGACGATCACGAATTCCTCGGTGGCCCGTTCCAGGTCGGTCCGCATGGCCGCCAGGTCGGTACCGGGTGCCGCTTTGATCAGTACCGCGGCTTCGGTCCGCATCGATACCGGCATCGCTTTCTCGTAGACCGCCGACGGTACGATCAGCGGCCCCAGTACCTGCGAATCCGCGTACACACCGGATACGGTCAGCGGGATTTCGGCGCCACCCAGGGTGTTGATCACCAGCTGTTCGCCGGCGCCGACCCCGTGCTCGGTTGCCTCGTCCTCGCTGAGCAGAATTTCCGAATCCCCCAGAGATGCTGTGCCACTGAGTATTTCGATATTCACGACCTGTTCGAGCGGGCCGTCCGGCGAGGTGCCGAATTCGTCGTCGTCGCCGATCTTCAGCGCTACCCCGCGTAGTCCGACGACGTCGGCGGCCGCAGGCACCTTTTCCCGGACCGCGTCGCTCGCGCCGGCCGGTACACCCATCATCGGCGGTCCGGCGAGAACATAATCGGCTTCCACACCTTGATCGACGAGCCGGGAAATGCTGACCTTCGCCGATTCGCCCAGCATCCCGATCGCGGTGACCAGCATCAGTCCGAGGGTCAGCGCGAATGCGGTGGCCGCGGTGCGCCGCGGATTGCGGACCGCGTTGTTGCGCGCCATCTGCCCGATCGGGCCGAACGGCCGGATCAGCCAGCCGAGCCCGGCCAGCACGGGCCGCGACAATGCCGGGGCGGCGAACAGTACGGCGAGGATCAGCCCCAGTGCGCCGACTCCGACGACCGCCGCGGCACCACCCCCGGTGTTCCGTGCACCCAGCACCACCAGCACCACACCCGCGACCGCGAGAACCGCGCCCGCGATCGTGCGGCCCCGCAGCGAGTCGCCGGCGGAGGCGAACTCCTCGCGCATCGCCTGCACCGGCGGAATCCGGGAGGCACGCCGGGCCGGTGCGTACGCGCTCACCACGGTCACCAGCAACCCGACCGCGAAGGCCACCAGTACTGTGCGCGGCAGAACGGCCATGGTTCCCGTCGGCAGGCCGAGGTCGAAGGCGTTCAGCACCGCGGCCAATCCGTACGCGAGCGCGATACCCGCGAGCAGCCCGAGCAGGCTGCCGATGACACCGACGATCAATGCTTCGGCCACCACCGAGCGGCCGACCTGCCCGCGACCGGCGCCCACGGCGCGCAACAGTGCCAGTTCCCGCAGTCGCTGCGCCACCAGCATGGAGAAGGTGTTGTAGATGATGAAGGTGCCGACGATCAGCGCGATGGCGCCGAACGCGAGCAGGAAGTAGTTCAGGAAGTTCAGTGCCTCGGAGATGTCGGCCTTCATCTCCGCGCGGACCTGATCCCCGTTCTGCGCCTTGTAGTCCGGGTACAGCATGGACAGCCGGTCACGCAGCGTATCGCCGGGGATCCCCTCGGCCGCGATATCGAGATAGGCGATATGCGCGCCGTCGGTGAACAGTTCCCGGGCCTGGGCCTCGGTGAACTGCACTCCGATGAACCCGCCGGTATCGGTGGCCGGGGCGTAGAGCCCGGTGACGGTGACATCGATCGGGCCGGGGTGGGAGGGCACCAGCACCTTGGTGCGATCACCTACCGCGAGCCCCGCGGTTTCGGCGGCGCCGGTGTTGAGCGCGACCTGCCCCGGTTCGGTCGGCGGTACGCCCGCGACGAACGGGTCCGGTTGGGCGACCGACCGCTCGGGCGGCAGATAGGCCAGACCGAAGCTCGGTGCCCCACCGGTTTGCACGGCTTTCTCGCCGGCCGGGTCGAGCAGCACCACCGAGCCCTCGATGCCGGGCGCCACGGTCCGGACCCCGTCCATGGCGGCCACATCGTCGGCCACCTCCTGCGGGATACCGGGCGACTGCCGTTCCTCGGGACTCAACCGGACGTCCACCCCGGCGGCTTCATTGGCGAAGATCCCGTCGAAGGTGCGTTGCAGCGTATCGGTGAAGACAAAAGAGCCCGCGATGAACGCGGTTCCGAGCACGACGGACAGCAGCGTGAGCGCCAGCCGGACCTTGTGCGCGGCGAGATTGCGCAGGGCCACCGTGCGCATCGGGTGTGCGGCCACTATCGGCTCTCCTGTGTCGTGCGGGGAGCCCCCGCACCCCGGTCGGTCCGGTGCCCGGCGGTGCGAGGGTTCACCGGGCCTCCAGCGCTTTCATCCGGTCCAGCACGGTCTCGGCCGTCGGATCGCGCATCTCGTCGACGATACGACCGTCGGCCAGGAAGATCACCCGGTCCGCGTACGCGGCGGCGGCGGGTTCGTGGGTGACGATGACCACCGTCTGGCCGAATTCGTCCACCGCGGCCCGCAGGATCGAGAGCACTTCACCGGAGGACCGGGAATCCAGGTTGCCGGTTGGTTCGTCACCGAAGATGATCTCCGGTTTGCCCGCCAGCGCCCGAGCGCACGCGACCCGCTGCTGCTGCCCACCGGACAGCTCGCTGGGCCGGTGACCGAGCCGGTCCTCCAGACCCAGCCGCTTCAGTACGGTCGCCAGCCATTCCGCTTCGGGCCGGCGACCGGCAATATCGAGCGGCAGGGTGATGTTTTCCAGCGCGGTGAGCGTGGGGACCAGGTTGAACGCCTGGAAGACGAATCCGATCCGGTCCCGCCGCAGGGCCGTCATCTCCTTGTCGGAGAGGTCGGTGAGCTCGGTATCGCCGATCCGCACCTGCCCCGAACTCGCCGCGTCCAGCCCGGCCAGACAGTGCATGAGGGTGGATTTACCCGAACCCGACGGCCCCATGATGGCGGTGAATTCCCCGCGGGTGAGTTCGACCGATACCGCGTCCAACGCCGTGACCCGGGTTTCCCCGGACCCGTAGACCTTCGTGAGTTCGAGGGCACCGGCGGCGACAGTGGACCCGGGACCGGCCGACTCCGTATCGACAGCATGAGCAGTCATGGGTCCAGTCTGTCGGGCCGCGCGCTGCCGCGCCATCCGGGATACCCCTGACCCCGGGCCCCGCACCGTCGTCCTCTGGTAGCGGGGTGTATCACCCGACGCCTTCAAGGAGCAGGACCACCAGGCACCTGCGTCACTCCTCAGTGCGCTGGAGATGGCGTTGACCGGCACCGTTCTCATCGTCGCCGGCGCCCTGGTTTCTATGGCAACCCCACACTCATACCAACGTGCCCAGCGGCACCCCCTCCTAGCGAGGCCCCCGGAAAAACCCCACCCCAACCAACAGCGCCGCCGAGCTCCGGGGAACCCCAACCCAAACCAACACGGAACCGGAAGAGATCGAGGCTATGTACCGGCTGCTCGCCATCGCGAAGTACGAGCACCGCTGTGTGATCCGACCGGCGCCGGAGGCAGGCGCGAACTGGACTCGCTCGCCACCGGCTGCAGCCTGGCGCCGCCAAGCCCAGCGAAGCCCCGGGGGAACCCAACCCAACCAACGGCAGCACCGAGTCCAGCGAGGCCCCGGAACAACCCAACGCAACCAACGGCGCCGCCGAGTCTTACGAGGCCCTGAAAGGTTTTGGCCCGTCCCTGCTGTCAGTGCTCGATGCAATGCGGCGCAGCCGCGAGCATCGAGCGCTGACCGCAGGGACCAAAGGGGGCCAAAACCCGCGCCGCCGCAGGCGGCGCCAATAGACACAGCCGCCAAAATTACAGCGGCGCCGACTTCCACCAGGTCACCATCTCGGGGATGGTGCCGACGATGCCGTCGGTGTACATCAGGTACTGCGCCCGCTCCGGATGGTTGGTGAATACCGTGATCATTTTCGGGCCGTCGCTGTCCCATTTGTAGTTGGTGTAGGTGCGGCTGCCGTTGGTATCGGTGGATTTCTCGGCCGTGGCGGGCAGGCCCTTCACCACCGAGTCCACCTCGGCGGCGGAGTCGTAGATGTAGATCCGGTAGAACGGGTCTTCGTTGTTGCCGCCGCCGTAGCAGCGCCACTGCCAGGACCATTTCCCGAAATCGGGTTCGCCGTCGTCCGGGGTGGGCGTGTAGCCGTCATCGGTTTCCCAGCATTTGGCGCCGTCGTAGCCGATTTCCTCGTCTTTGTTCGCGGGCACCATCCGGGGGAATTCTTTGCTGATCGAATCCGAGTTGGCCGGGACGGGGGCGACGGTGGTCTGGGTGCTGGTGGCGGCGCCGGCCTGGTTTCCGTTGCCGTCGTCGCCGCCGGTGGCGAGGGCCACGACACCGATGACCACTCCGATCAGCACCACGAGGCCGATGCAGATGGCGGCGATGAGCCCGGTATTCGATTTGGCCGGCGGCGGTGCGCCCTGCGGCATCTGCCCCATCGGCTGCGGATAGCTGGTGGGCTGGGTGTAGGCACCCGAACCGCCGCCGTACGGCTGGCCGGGGTTCGGATATCCCGGTCCGCTCCCGTAGGGCTGCTGGTGCTGCATGTCCCCGCCGGGCCGTCCCATATCGACCGGCTGCTGCTGGAAACCGCCGGCGTACTGCGGTTGCTGCCCCTGCTGTGCGCCGCTGACGTATGGCGGGGGCTGCTGGACACCACCGCCGTACGGCTGCGCCTGGGTGCCGCTGGCATAGGGCTGCGGTGCGGCGGTGCTCGGATACGGATTCGCTCCGCTGCTGTACGGGACGTTCGGTGGCTGATATGTCGCCGCGACCGCGGTGGGCGGACCCGACCCGATAACGGGTGCACCCGGAGCGGTCAGCGCCTGCTTCGCGGCCTCGGCGAATTCACTGCACGAGGCGAAGCGGTCGTCGGGGCGTTTGGCCATCGCCTTGGCCAGCACCACGTCCAGCGCGGGCGGCAGTTCCGGCCGGGCCGCGTTCAGCGACGGCGGCGGCGATTGCAGATGGCCCTGGATCACCCCGGCCGGGTTGGTGGAGGTGAATGGACCGTTGCCGGTGAGCAGCCAGTACAGCGAACAGGCCAGCGAGTACTGGTCCGAGCGGTGGTCCAGATCGGCACCGGTGAGCTGTTCGGGTGACGCATAGGCCAGCGTGGCCGTGAACGTGCCCGTCTGGGTGAGATGCCCGGTGTCGTCGCGCAACCGCGCGATACCGAAATCGGTGAGGTAGACCCGTTCGCCGCGGCCGCCGGTGGATCGCGCCAGCAGAATGTTGGCCGGTTTGACGTCGCGGTGCATCACCCCCATACCGTGCGCGTAGTCCAGCGCGGAGGCGGTTTCGGCGATGATCTGCACGGCCCGCTCTGGCGGCAGTTTCTGCGGATCGACCGACGCGGCGTCGATACCGTCGATGTACTGCATGGAGATCCACAGCTGCTCGTCCTCGAGCCCGCGGTCGTACACCGTCACGATATTGGGATGGTCCAGGCGGGCGACCAGATCGGCCTCCCGTTCGAATCTGGCGCGCACCTCCTTATCGAAGAACATCTCCCGATTCAGTAGTTTCAGCGCCGTCATCCGCGGCAGTCGCGGATGTTTCGCCAGGTAGACCGAGCCCATCCCACCCCGGCCGAGTTGCCGGTCGATGACATAGCCGGCGAAAACATCGCCGTTGGCCAGCATGTCCGCTCCAATTCCCGCCACACCACCGGGACCCACCGGCAGCACCTGCGTAGACGAAAAGCGTGACCGGACCGCAGCGGTTCGGTCACGCGAAATCATCGAAACCATAGCAGGAGTCGATGCTCCGCCGACGGCTCTCGCCGCCGGGCAAACCAGCACGCGAGATGCCCGGCGCGCCTGCGCGGGGGCGCTTCGCCCGGTCGGACCGCCCGTGCATACCGCCGCATCGGCTACGGCCGGATCGGATACAGACTGCACCTGGACGAGGCGCGTTCCGGCAGGCGCCGTCGGACGGTGGACTGCGCTGGTACCGGTCAGGGAGTAGCGCCGGGGCGCGGCGGCGGACTGCCCGTCTCGGGTGGGTCCGCGCCCGGGCGGCGCCGGAAGCGGGGCAGATCGATGACCGCCGGGTCGGCGGGTTCGGCGCGGGGCCGATCGACCGGCCGTGGGAGGTCGCCGGGACCGCGGGTCCCGGGGCCGGGTGGCCGGAGTTCGTTCGGGGCCGGCGGTGGCACTCCGGCATTCGGCGGCGGGCGATTACCGGCGCCCCCGGGCCGCGGGCCGGCACCGTGCGGGTGGCGGAATTCGCTGGTTCCGTGCGGTGGTACCGCCGGACCCGGATGCCGGTATTCGCTGGACGCGTACCGCGGCGGAACCACACCGGCTTGACGGTATTCGGTGGATCGGTACGGCGGCGTACCCCGCACGCCCGGTTGCCCGAACTCCCCTGAACCGTAGCCGGGGCCACCGGGGCCGTGCCGGGGTCCGGGACGTAAACGCACCCCCGGGCCTGGGGCGCGCCCGCCCCGTGGCCCCGGTGGCCGCAGCGCCAGCTGCGCGGCGGCGGCGAATTCGGTGCAGCTCAGGAACCGCTCGGCCGGATTCTTGGCGAGGGCACGCGCCATGACCTCGTCCAGCGCCGGCGGCAGCCCGGGCCTGATCCGGCTGAGCCGCGGGACCGGCGCGGTGAGATGTGCCTGGATGAGTTCGGCCGGGTTGTTGCCCGGGTACGGGCCGGATCCGGTGAGCAGCCAGAACAATGTGCAGGCCAGCGAATACTGGTCACCGCGATGATCCAGTTTCGCCCCCGTGAGCTGTTCAGGCGCCGCGTACGCCAGGGTCGCGGTGATGGTATCGGCCGCGGCGATGGTGGTTTCGGCGTCGCGGACCCCGGCGATCCCGAAATCGGTGAGCAGCACCCGTTCCGGCTGCCCGATGGGCGGTTTGGCGAGCAGAATATTGCCCGGTTTCACATCCCGGTGCAGCACCCCGTTGGCGTGCGCGAAGTCCAGGGCGACCCCGGTATCGCCGATGATCTGCACCGCCCGGCGCGGGTCCAGGACCTGCAGGTCCACCAGCGAGGCATCGGACCCGGGCACGTACTGCATCGAGATCCACAGCTGTTTTCCCTCGGCACCGCGGTCGTAGACGGTGACGATATTGGGGTGCTCGAGCCGGCCGGCGAGTTCGGATTCGCGTTCGAAACGCAGCCGGATCTCCCTATCGGAGTACAGGTCCGGGTTGAGCAGTTTGAGGGCCACCAACCGGGGCAACCGCGGATGTCTGGCGAGGAAGACCATGCCCATTCCGCCGACACCCAGGCGCCGCCGGATGAGATAGCCCGCGAAGTCCTCACCAGGCTGGAGCATCGCCGAATTCCCCCTCGTCGGGTCGTGCACGATTCTACCGGTGTATCTTCCCGCACCGCCCCGGCGCAAGGCGAGGGCGCGGTGTCGGTGCCGGCCGATAGTCTGACGGTATGCGCATTGGAGCACACGTCCGGATGGACAGCGACCCGATCGGGTACGGCGAGCAACTCGGCGCCGATGTCGTACAACTGTTCGTGGTGGATCCGCAGAGCTGGGACAAACCCGTACCCCATCCCGCCACCGAACAGATCCTCGCCAGCCCGATCGATGTGGTGGTGCACTCGTCCTATCAGATCAATGTGGCCAGCACCAACAACCGGTTACGGATGCCGTCGCGCAACGCGGTGGCGCTACAGGCGCAGGCCGCCGCCGATATCGGTGCGTTCGGCCTGGTCGTGCACGGTGGTCATGTGCGGTCCGACGCGGAGATGGAGGCCGGGTTCGTCAACTGGCGCAAATTGTTCGAACGCCAGCAGGACAAGGGCGGTTTCGCGGTACCGATCCTGATCGAGAACACGGCCGGTGGAAACCATGCCATGGCCCGGCATTTCGATACGATCGCCCGCCTGTGGGACGCGGTCGGCGACTACGGCGCCGGCTTCTGCCTGGACACCTGCCATGCCTGGGCGGGCGGCGAAGAGCTGGTGGGCGTGGTGGAACGGATCCGCGCGATCACCGGCCGGATCGATCTCGTGCATCTGAACTCCTCGCGCGATGCCTTCGATTCCGGCGCCGACCGGCATGCCAATTTCGCCTCCGGCACCATCGACCCGGAACTGCTCGCGGAGGTGTGTCGCACCGCCGACGCACCTGTGGTGCTGGAAACGCCCGCCGAAGGTATGGCCGAAGATCTCGCCTACCTCCGCGAACACATCGGGTAGGGCGTCGACGGCCCGGACGCCGACCGGCGTGGCGTGATCTGCGTCCTTCCGGGCAAACCCGGTCGTACCTGCCGGGTGCACGATGAGCGACACTGTGTCCTATGCATTACCGGCCACCGACCGATAGGCCCGTCGAGACACCGTTGGATCCGGTGGCCCGCTCCGGCTCCTTCCTCCCCCCGGCCACCTGCTACCGGGCGGCGGCGCCCGGCCGTCCGGGTTATCGGACCGGAGCCGCGTGGTGAGGCGGCATCGCACCGCTCGTGGTCCCCGGGGTCGCCGGCGTGACGAGCTCCGGGCTCCGGCGCATCGCCGGCCGACCGTGCATCCCACACCGGCGGCGCTCACCGATAAGCCGTGTGGTGGCGTGATGTGTGTCCGGCCGGGGCCGAGCCGGCCGGACGATCAGTCCTGACCTGAGGATTTTTCCGGCCGAGGCCCGCGGGGCCGTACCGGTCACCGCACGCCCGGCAGACCCCCGAACAGCACCTGGAACACCGTCGGGTGGTTCTGATAGATGCGGGTCGACGGTATGTACGGGTGCACCTCGGCGGTGTCGGTGACCACGTAGTCGGCGTGGCTGCCGGGCACCCGGTCCAGCACCCCGTCGCAGCGCGGCCCACCGGTCGCGTTCACCTTGGGCAGGTCTTCGGGGTACTTGTAGGCCTCGGCGCCGTACATGAAGCCGGCGTTGAAGGACGCACCGGGAACGCGGCCGCCGACCAGATCCTCGGCCAGTGGCATCGCCGTGGCCAGCCCGCGGATCGTGCAGTCCAGCGCGGGCCGGTAGGTGTCCAGCAGATCGCTGGTGGGCAGGAGCAGATCCAGTGCGGTGCCCAGATTCTGTTCGTTCTCGGTCAGCACCGCACCGGTGGTATCGGCCAGGCCGATCGTTTCCAGCAGCAGGGTGTCGAAGTTCTGCTCGTTCTCGGTGAGGGTGTTGCTGAGAGTGGTGGCGTTGTCGACGGTGCGGAGCAGGTCGGGCGCGGTATCCGCGTAGAGGTTGGTCACGTGGGCGCCGGCCTGGAAGTCGTGCCGGAGCGCGGGCAGGCTCGGGTTGAGTTCGCGGAGCAGCCGGTCGGCGTTCACCAGGAGGTCGCCGAGTCGCTCGCCGCGGCCTTGCAGGGCGGTGCCGAGCGCGGTGAGGGTGGCGTTGAGTTTCGCCGGTTCCACCATCTCCAGCACTTCGGTGAGCCGTTCGAACAGGGTGTTGAATTCGACGGTCACCGATTCACCGCGCAGTACCTGCCCCGGCCGGAGCCGGCCCGCGGGTTCGGCGGGTTCGACGAAGTTGACGTATTTGGCGCCGAACACCGTGGTGGACCGGATATCCACCAGCGCGTTGGCGGGGACCAGGCCCATGAGATCGGGGTTCATATCGAGTTCGAGGCGGACCTCCCCGTTCTCGTTTTGGATCGTGCCCACCCGGCCCACTTCCGCGCCGCGGAATTTCACCTTGGCGTCGGGGTCCATGACGAGCCCGCTGCGCGGGACCACCACGGCAACGTGCTTTTCCGGGGTGAACCCCCCGAGGAACATCGTCAGCGAGACCACCACGATCAGGACGAGCACCAGCATCATGGCCAGCGCCGCGAGCTTGTACTGCACGGCGTTCCAGATCTTGCGCCGTGTCGTCGTGTGCCGATCGGACTGGGTGTGTACGGGTACCACCACTCACCTGCCTTGCGATGTTCGGCACCCCGTTGTGCCGAACTGAACCGGATTTATGTCCAGACAGTTGTCCATGTTATGGGTGATTCGACCCGGTCGGTACGGTTTTCGCCGATTGCGTCCGGAATTCGCCGCGATCCGACATCTTCGCAGGTAGAAAGTGAAAAAGGCCCGCTCACCACTGGGGTGAACGGGCCTCGATCATAAGCCGTTACGGCATCGGTTACAGCGTTTTCTCGATCGCCGCGATCAGCGTGTCCGCATCCGGTGCGGTGGTCGGCCGGAATCGGCCCGCCACGGTCCCGTCGCGGCTGATCAGGAACTTTTCGAAGTTCCACTGCACATCGCCGGCGGCACCCTCGGCGTCAGGGGTCTCGACAATCTCGCGGTACAGCGGATGGCGGCCGTCACCGTTCACATCGGCCTTCTCGAGCAGCGGGAAATCGACCCCGTAAGTGGTCGAGCAGAACTGCTCGATCTCCTCGGCGGTCCCCGGCTCCTGGCCCATGAACTGGTTGCACGGGAAGCCGACGACACTGAAACCGCGATCGCCGTATGTATTCTGCAATTCGACCAGACCGCTGTACTGCGGGGTCAGACCGCATTTCGACGCGACATTGACCAGCAGTACCGCCCGGTCACCCACCAGCTCGCCGAGCGTGGTCGCCGAACCGGACAGTGTGTTCACCGGAATATCTCGGACGTTCATTCGTAGCGCACCTGCCAACTCTTGATCCCGTTGATCCACCCCGAACGCAACCGTACCGGATCGGATACCGATTTCAGGTCGGGCATGGCGTCGGCGATCGCGTTGAACATCAGGTCGATTTCCAGCCGGGCGAGGTTGGCGCCGACGCAGTAGTGAGTGCCGGTACCACCGAATCCGACGTGCGGATTGGGGTCGCGCAGGATATCGAAGGAGAACGGGTTCTCGAAGCCGGCCTCGTCGAAATTGGCGGAGCTGTAGAACAATCCGAGGCGCTGCCCCTTCTTGATCTCCTGTCCGCCGAGCACATGATCTTCGGTGGCGGTGCGCTGGAACGCCGTCACCGGGGTGGCCCAGCGCACGATCTCGTCCGGCGCGGTGCGCGGGCGCTGCTCCCGGTACAGCTGCCACTGTTCCGGATTGTCCACGAACGCCTTCATACCGTGCGTGATGGCATTACGGGTGGTCTCGTTACCGGCGACGGCGAGCAGGATGACGAAGAAACCGAACTCGTCGGAGGCCAGGCCCTCACCGTCGACGTCGGCGTTCACCAACTGGGTGACGATATCGTCGGCCGGACAGCCGCGGCGCTGCTCGGCCATATTCCAGGCGTAGCCCAGGATTTCCGCGGACGCGACGGTGGGGTCGCCGTATTCGGGATCGTCGTAGTTGAGCATCTGGTTCGACCAGTCGAACACCTTGCGCCGGTCTTCCTGCGGTACGCCGAGCAGTTCGGCGATCGCCTGCAGGGGCAGTTCACACGCGACCTGGGTGACGAAATCACCGCCACCGGTCTTCTTCGCCTCGTGCACGATCTTGTGTGCCCGCTCGGTGAGCGCGTCACGCAGCCCCTCCACCGCACGCGGGGTGAAGCCCTTGGAGACGATCCGGCGCACCTTGGAATGCTTGGGCGGGTCCATATTCACCAGCAGCGCACCGGTCAGCGCCATCTGGTCCGGGGTGATATCGCCGGGCAGCCGGACGATCGAACCCTTCTGCTGCGACGAATACAGCTCCGGGTTGCGGGACAGCTCCTTGACGTCCTCGAGGGTGCTGACCACCCAGTACCCGCCGTCGTTGAAACCGCCCGAGGCTTCGTCGGTCTGGGCGTTCCACCACACCGGGGCGGTGCGCCGCAGCATCGCGAATTCCTCGACCGGACTGCGTTGTTCCCACAGGCCGGGGTCGGTGAAATCGAACCCCGGAGGCAGTGCGGTTGTCATCAGGATTCCTTTCCTTCTTCCGGCAGCGGCCGCAGCGGCGCCTCCGGTTGCACCTCGACCAGCACCAGATGCGCCCCGCGCGGGGTGCCCACGACCGCCGAGACCGCGCGCGCCAGATCGCTCGCGCGCAGCATGTACGGATGCCGGGCGAGCCCCCACGACTGCCAGGACTCCAGCAGCGGGCCCACGACCTCGGGTTTGGCGTTCATCCCCATACCGGTCACCGTCGGCCCCGGCCGCACCAGCGAGGCGCGGATACCGGTGCCTTCGAGTTCCATTCGCAGCTGCTGCACCATGGCCTCGACCCCGGCCTTGGCCGCGCTGTAGGCGCCGTTCCACGGGCGCGGATGCGGCGCGCAGTCGGAGCTGATGAGCACCACATCGCCACGGCGGCGTTGCGTCATACCGGGCAGCACCGCATGTGCCATCCGGTGTGCGCCGATCAGATGGATCTGCACCTGATGCGCGAAATCACCGGGATCCATGTCCTGGATGAGGCCGAATTCGATATCACCGGCCCCGGAAACCAGGATCTCGGTCGGTCCGATCGCTTTTTCGGCCGCGGCCACGAATTCGTCCACGGAGGACTGGTCGGTGACATCGAGGCGGTGCGCGAACGCGGTCCCGCCGTCGGCGCGGATCTTGCCGGCCAGATCCTCGAGGATCTCCACCCGGCGTGCGCCCAGCGCCACCGGATGCCCCTGGGCGGCCAGTTCCACCGCGGTGGCCGCGCCGATACCGGACGACGCACCGGCGACGATGGCGGGCCGCTTCTCGGGATGGGGTTCGAACCGGGGCATTACCGCACCTCCACGGCGATCGGGAGCTTGGCGAAGCCCCGCACATTGCTCGAGTGCACGCGTTCGATACCGTCCTCGCGCACCCGATAGGACTTGACGCGTGAGGCGAATTCACGCAGGGCGACGGTGGCCTCCAGCCGGGCCAGATGGGCGCCGAGGCAGAAGTGCACACCGGCGCCGAAGCTGGCGAGGTTGCCCTTTTCGGCGCGGTCGAGATCGAAGCTGTCGCCGTCGTCGAAGACTTCCGCGTCACGGTTGGCCGAACCGATCAGCAGCAGAACTTTGGCACCGGCCGGGATCACCTTGCCGTGGTATTCGAGATCCTCGGTGGCGGTCCGCGCAACCATCTGGCTGGATGTGTCGTAGCGCAGGGTCTCCTCGACCCAGTCCGAGACGCGTTCCGTATCGTCGGCGACCTTGGCGTACTGTTCCGGGTTGCGAGAGGCCCAGTACAGGGCGTTACCGAGCAGTTTGGTGGTGGTCTCGTTACCGGCGACGACCATCAGGAACATGAAACCGATGATTTCGTCGTCGGTCAGTGAATCGCCGTCGATTTCGGCGTCCAGCAGCGCGGAGGTGAGATCGTCGGTGCGGTTCTCGCGGCGTTCGGCGACCATGTTCGCGTAGTAGACGACCAGGTTCAGCGAGGCCTCGATCGCCGAATCCGGGACATCGGTGACGCCGTCCTCGCGGTGCATGACCATATCGGCCATCCGGCGGATCTCGGCGCGGTCGGCGGCCGGTACGCCCATCATCTCGGAGATGACGTCCATCGGCAGTTTGCCGGCAACTTCCTCGATCCAGTCGAATTCGCCGCGTTCGAGGGCCGGGACCAGGTATTCGAGGGTGAGCTCGTGGATACGGGCTTCCATATCCGCGACCCGCTTCGGCGTGAAACCCTTGAACACCAGGCGCCGCATCCGCATATGCCGGGGATCGTCCATGGCGAGGAACGACATGGTGCGGTGGGCGTCGGGGCCCCAGGCGGCCGGATCGAGGGAGACGCCGTTGGCGTTGGACAGCTGCGTGGCGTTGCGGAAACCGTTCGTCACATCGGCATGCCGGGACAGCGCGTAGAAATCGAGTTCGGCGTTGTAGTAGAGCGGTGCCTCCGCACGCAGCCGGGCGTACGTCGGGTACGGGTCCTCGTGGAAGGCGTAGTCGTACGGGTCGAACGTCACCGGCTCCAACGATGCTGCCGTCATCGGATCCACCTCTGTTTCGATAACGAGTTCTCGCCGGACGGGGCGGTGCACCCGCCAGGGGGAGACACATAGCTGGACATGTGTCTGGACGGTACCAGCGGCGCGGCGCCGCGACAATAACTAGAACCGGTTCTTGCACTACCAGAAGAGTCCGGACTATATTCCATACACCTGTCCAGACAGTATTGGGGTCTTTAATGAACAGTCTTCTGCCCGGTGACAGCTCCCGACTGCTGATCGGCGGTAGCCTCGTCGCCGGCGGCAACGGCGTGTTCGACAATGTGAACCCGGCGACCGAAGAGGTCATCGGTACCGCGGCCGACGCAGACGCGGCCGATATGAACGCCGCCATCGCCGCCGCCCGCACCGCCTTCGACGAGACCGACTGGTCCCGCGACCACGCCTTCCGGGTGCGCTGCCTGGAACAGCTACAGGCGGCACTGAAGGCGCATGCGGAAGAACTGCGTGAGATCACCGTCGCCGAGGTGGGCGCCCCGATCATGTTCACCAGCGGCCCCCAGCTGGAGGGCCCGATCGAGGATCTGAGCTTCGCCACCCAGCTCGCCGCGAACTACGAATGGGAAACCGAACTCGGAGTCTCGGCGCCGATGGGGATCAGCACCCACCGGGTGATCCGCCGCGAGGCGGTAGGCGTGGTCGGGGCGATCACACCGTGGAACTTCCCGCATCAGATCAACTTCGCGAAACTGGGCCCGGCCCTCGCGGCCGGCAACACCATCGTCCTGAAACCGGCCCCCGACACTCCGTGGTGCGCGGCGGCGCTGGGTTCGATCATCACCGAGGAAACCGATATCCCGCCCGGTGTGGTCAATATCGTCACCTCCTCCGATCACGGCCTGGGCGCCCAGCTCTCCGGCGACCCCCGCGTCGACCTGATCAGCTTCACCGGCTCCACCGGTACCGGGCGGGCCGTCATGGCCTCGGCCGCGGCGAATCTGAAGAAAACCTTCCTCGAGCTGGGCGGCAAATCGGCCTTCATCGTGCTCGACGACGCCGACCTGGCCACCGCCGTGAGCTACGCCGGCTTCTCGCTGTGCGTCCACGCCGGCCAGGGCTGCGCCCTGACCACCCGGCTGCTGGTGCCGCGCGCCCGGTACGACGAGGCGGTCGAGGCCGTGGCGGCCACCATGAGCGGAATCCGGCCCGGCGACCCCACCTCCCCCGGCACCGTCTGCGGTCCGGTGATCTCCGACCGGCAGCGCTCCCGGGTACTCGGCTACATCGACAGTGCCCGCGCCGACGGCGGCCGCATCGTCACCGGTGGCGGACGCCCGGCCGAACACGAGCGCGGGTTCTTCGTCGAACCCACCGTGATCGCCGATCTCGACAACAGTGCGAAGGCCGCCCAGGAGGAGATCTTCGGCCCCGTCCTGGTGGTACTGCCCTACGACGGCGACGACGAGGCCGTCCGGATCGCCAATGATTCCCCGTACGGCCTGTCGGGCGCGGTCTGGGGCAAGGACCCCGAACGGATCCGGCGGGTCACCGACGGAGTACGCACCGGAACCCTCGGCGTCAACGGCGGTATGTGGTACAGCGCCGACGCTCCGTTCGGCGGCTACAAACAGTCCGGTATCGGCCGCGAGATGGGGGTCGCCGGATTCGAGGAGTACCTCGAGACCAAGCTCGTCGCGACCGCACAGTAGCCGCGGCACACCGGCCGCGCAGTAATCCGAAACTTCTTTCCCACCAGGCTTTCCACAGCAGCGAGGAGCTCGATCCCATGGCTCGTTTCACCGGTCGCACCGCCATCGTCACCGGCGCCGCCCGCGGTATCGGCGAGGTCTACGCGCAGGCGCTGGCCGCCGAAGGCGCATCCGTAGTCGTCGCGGACCTGAACGCCGAGGGCGGTACGGCCGTCGCCGAGAAGATCGTGGCCGACGGCGGCACCGCATCGTTCCATCCGGTCGACGTCTCCGATCCGGAATCGGCCAAGGCGCTGGCCGATTTCACCGTCGAGAAGTACGGCAAGATCGACCATCTGGTCAACAATGCCGCCATCTACGGCGGGATGAAACTGGATCTGCTGCTCACCGTGCCGTGGGACTACTACAAGAAGTTCATGTCGGTGAACCTGGACGGCGCGCTGGTGATGACCCGCGCGGTCTGGGAGAACATGGCGGCCAATGGCGGCGGCTCGATCGTGAACCAATCGTCCACGGCCGCCTACGTATACAGCGGTTTCTACGGCTTGGCCAAGGTCGGTATCAACGGTCTCACCCAGCAGCTGGCCACCGAGCTCGGCGGGTCGAACATCCGGATCAACGCGATCGCCCCCGGCCCGACCGATACCGAGGCCACCAAGACCACCACGCCCGAGAGCATCGTCAAGGAAATGGTCAGCCGCCTGCCGCTCAAGCGGATGGGCACCCCGGAGGATATGGCCGGCGCGCTGCTGTACCTGCTGTCCGACGATGCGAAATGGGTCACCGGGCAGATCTTCTGCGTCGACGGCGGTCAGGTGATCCGCTGATGAGCGGCGACGGGGGCGGCACCAGGGTCGGTTTCATCGGCCTGGGCGATATGGGCGCCCCGATGGCGAAGAAGCTGCTGGACTGGTCCGGCGGGCTGACCGTATGCGATACCCGGCCCGAAGCCGTGCAACCGTTCGCCGACGCCGGCGCCGAGGCCGCCGGCAGCCCGGCCGAACTCGCCGCGAAATGCGGTGTCATCTGTATCGCGGTAGTGAACGACCAGCAGGTCCGCACCGTGCTGACCGGCGAGAACGGTGTGCTGAGCACCGCCGCGCCGGGGACTGTGGTGGCCGTGCATTCCACGGTCGGCGACGAATCGGCCGTCGAATTCGCCCGGCTGTGCGCCGAACGCGGCGTGGAGCTGGTCGACGCCCCGATCAGCGGCGGTGCCGCGGGCGCGAACAGCGGCCGGCTCGCGGTGATGGCCGGCGGTAGCGAAAGCGCCGTGGCCGCGGTCCGGGAACCCTTCGGTTGCTTCGCCGATCTGGTGGTGCACGCCGGCGAGGTCGGGGCCGGCACTCGTATGAAACTGGCTCGCAACCTGCTGCATTTCATCTCGTTCACCGCCGCCACCGAGGCGCAGCGACTGGCCGAGGCGGCCGGGCTCGATATCACCGCGCTCGGCAAGGTGGTCCGCCATTCGGATGCGGTGACCGGCGGCGCGGGTTCGATCATGCTGCGTGATACCACCGCGCCCATCGAAGAGGGCGATTTCTGGCTGCCCATCCTCACCCATGTCCGCGAACTCGGCGAAAAAGACCTGTCCCTGGCGCTGGGACTCGGCGGCCGGCTGGGCACGGAACTGCCACTGGCAGCCCTTGCGCTGGCGCGTTTCGGCGACGGGCTCGGCGTCGGGCAGGGCGAGATCTCGGCCACCTGGGAATCCGCCGCCCCCGCTCAGCGAGACAGTTCGGGCACCCACCAGGCTTCCCGTGGCAGCATCGCCGGGCAGGAGGGCACCGCTGCCGGGCCGCAGGATGCCGACCCCACGGTGCAGAACGACAGTAAGGAATCCGAATAATGGCCGACGCCACCACCATCCGACCGCTGTCCGCCGCCGAGGTCACGGAATGGGACCGCACCACCGATGTGGTGGTCGCCGGTTACGGGATCGCCGGGGTCTGCGCCTCGATCGAGGCCGCGCGGGCCGGGGCGCAGGTGCTCATCCTGGAACGCACCAGCGGCTGGGGCGGGGCCGCGGCGCTGGCCGGCGGATTCATCTACCTCGGCGGCGGCACACCGCTGCAGCGTGCGCTGGGCTTCGAGGACAGTCCGGAGAACATGGAGAAATTCATGGTCGCCGCACTGGGGCCGGGTGTCGACAAGGAAAAGATCGCCGACTACTGCCGGGGCAGTGTCGAACACTACGAATGGCTGGTCGCCAACGGCGTGCCCTTCAAAGAGGAATTCTGGGGTGAGCCCGGCTGGGAACCCCCGCACGACGAAGGCCTCATGTACACCGGTGGCGAAAACGCCGCACCGTTCAACACCGTCGCCGATCCGGCACCCCGCGGCCACGTTCCGCAGATGTCGAACAAGCGGACGGGTTCCAAGGGCGGCGGCTACATGCTGATGAAACCGCTCGCCGAAACCGCCGAAAAACTGGGCGTCGCCGCCGAATACGACACCCGGATCCAGCGGCTGATCGTGGACGGCGACCGGGTGGTCGGCGTGATCGCCAAACAGTACGGCAAGGAGCTGACCATCCGGGCCGAACGCGGGGTCGTCCTGGCCACCGGCAGTTTCGCCTATCACGAGCAGATGATCGAAGGGTTCGCCCCCCGGCTCATCGGCCGCCCGGGCGCGGCCATCGAGGAACACGACGGTATCGCCATCCGGCTGGCCCAGGCCCTCGGCGCCGATCTGGCGCATATGGACGCCACCGAGGTCGCCTTCTTCGGTGACCCGCAGATGATGGCGCGCGGCATCATGGTCAACGGCCGCGGGCAGCGCTACGTCCCGGAGGACACCTATCCGGGCCGGATCGGGCAGATGACGCTGTTCCATCAGGAGAACCAGGCGTATCTGATCATCGGCGAGGCCGCCTACGAGGAATCGCTCACCACCGAAACCTCCACACCGTTCTTCCGGCAGCCGCCCACCTGGGCGGCGGAAACCATCGCCGAACTCGAAGCCGATATGGGCCTGCCCGAACTCGCGCTGCAGAGCACCGTCGAGCTCTACAACAAGTACGCGGCGAACGGCCAGGACCCGCTGCTCGGAAAGAAGCCCGAGTGGACCAAACCGCTCGAGGGCCCGTTCGCGGCCTTCGATATGCGCGGTTTCACCGCGGGGTTCACCCTGGGCGGGTTGCGTACCGACCTGGATTCGCGGGTCCTGCATGTCGACGGCCGGCCGATCGCCGGGCTGTTCGCCGCGGGACGCTGCACCTCCGGTGTCTGCGCGGGCGGCTACGCCAGCGGAACCTCCCTGGGCGACGGCAGCTTCTACGGCCGCCGGGCCGGGATTGCGGCCGCGAAAGCGTGAAACGGTACATTCAGGCACATGTCCGAAGGTGAACCTCTCGTCGTCGAAGCGACCCGTCGCCGCCTGTCCGCGAAACAGGCCGATACGGTCGACAAACTGACGAAGGCAGCGGTGGAGGTGCTCACACGCGAAGGTTTCGCGGGGATGACCATTCGGATGGTCGCCGCCGCGGCCGGTGTGGGTACTGCCACCGCGTACACCTATTTCTCGTCGAAGGAACACCTCGTCGCCGAGATCTTCTGGCGACGGCTGGTGGCGGCGGATTCCCCGGTCAGCGAGGATCCCGATCCGACGGTCCGAGTGGTGGCCGAACTGCGTTCCATCGCTCTGCTCGTCGCCGACGATCAGGAAGTCGCCGGAGCCGTGACCAGCGCACTGCTGGGTCGCGACCCCGATGTGGCACATCTGCGGGCCCGGATCGGCCTGGAGATCCGCACCCGGATCGAACGTGCCCTCGGCCCCGGCGCCGATCCGGAGATCGTGGTCTCCCTCGAACTCGTCTACGCGGGCGCGCTGGTGCGGGCCGGTATGGGGTATGCGTCCTACGCCGATATCGCCGACCTCATCGAGAAATCGGCCCTGTTGATCCTGCGCTGAGCAGTGAGAAGAAAGCTTCGGTAAGACTGATGGACCGACCCAAACAGCTCGATTCGTCCCTGGTTCCGACCTTCATCAAGTACATGTCCAAGGTCAATACCTGGGCGTACAAACGCACCGGCGGCCGTATCGGCGGGAACTGGCGCGTGGGGGCGGGGTTCCGCAAACCGGTACCGACACTGCTGCTCGACCACATCGGGCGCAAATCCGGCAAGCAGTTCACGATCCCACTGTTGTACCTGCGCGACGGCGCGAACACCGTTATCGTCGCCTCACAGGGCGGACTGCCGAAAAACCCGCAGTGGTACTACAACCTGGTCGCACAGCCGGATACCGCGATCCAGATCGGTAAGGACCGGATCCCGGTCCGCGCCCGCCTCGCCGACGACCCCGAACGCGATCGGCTGTGGCCGAAACTGCTCGAACTGTACAAGGACTTCGCCGACTACCAGTCCTGGACGGACCGCAAGATCCCCATCTTCGTCCTGGAACCCCGTAACTGACACCGCGGCCACTGCGACCGCTGCCCTCACCCGGTCACCTGCTGCGTCCGGCTTACAGCGCGTACTCGTCCGCCCTGGATAGTCCCAGCGCCCCGAGCGGGCAGCGCCGTTGCGAGTCGCGATGGTCAGCATGGTCTACCTCTGCGGTCCGGCGAATCCCGCTGCCCGCAGACGAGGCCCGCGCGATTCCTGCCGACAGGACAGCAGGAACCGCGCCGGCCTGCACGCGCGCCTACGGGGCCGCCGGGACGTTGGCGCGTTCGGCGCCGAGGGTGGTATCCGGCCCGTGGCCGGTGTGCACCACCGTTTCGTCCGGTAGCGCGAACAGCACATCGTTGATGGACGCCAGGATGGTCGGGTAGTCCGAATACGACCGCCCGGTCGCCCCCGGACCGCCCTCGAACAGCGTGTCTCCGCTGAAGACCACACCCTCGTCCGGCAGGTGCAGACAGCACGAGCCCGGCGAATGACCCGGTGTGTTCAGTACCCGCAGCTGGGCACCGGCGACCTCGAAGACCTCGCCGTCGGCCAGCGCCCGATATTCGACGCCGGGATGCGTCTGCTGCCACAGCACATCGTCGGCGGGATGCAGATGGATCGGGGCGCCGGTGGCCGCCGACAGGGTGGGCGCCACCGTCACGTGATCGTTGTGGGCGTGGGTGCAGATGATGGCGGTCACCCGGCGCCCCGCCACCGCATCGAGGATCGGCTGGGCGTCGTGCGCCGCATCGATGATCACCACTTCGCTGTCGTCACCGACCAGCCAGATATTGTTCGCCACATCCCAGCAGCCGCCGTCCAGGCAGAACTGGCCTTCGGTGACGATCCGCTCCACCCGCGCTGTCACAGGACCACCACCGAACGCAGCACGGCACCGCCGTGCATGGTGGTGAAGGCCTGGTCGACGGCATCCAGGCCGATCCGCTCGGTGACGAACTTGTCCAGCGGGAGCCGGCCCTGGCGATACAGGTCGATCAGCATCGGGAAATCGCGTTCGGGCAGGCAGTCGCCGTACCAGGACGATTTCAGCGATCCCCCGTGGCTGAAGAAATCGATCAGCGGCATCTCGAGCTTCATATCGGGTGTCGGGACACCCACCAGCACTACGGTGCCGGCCAGGTCGCGGGCGTAGAAGGCCTGCTTCCAGGTTTCGGGCCGGCCGACGGCGTCGATCACCACATCGGCGCCGAAGCCGCCGGTGAGCTCCTGGATCGCCTCGACCGCATCCGTGGCGGAGGCGTCGACGGTATGTGTGGCGCCGAGTTCACGGGCCCAGTCGAACTTCCGGGCGTCGGTGTCCACGGCGATGATGGTTGCGGCGCCCGCCAGCCGCGCGCCCGCGATCGCGGCATCACCGACGCCACCACAACCCAGTACCGCGACCGAATCCCCCCGGCCGACATTGCCGGTGTTCACAGCGGCACCCAGCCCGGCCATCACACCGCAGCCCAGCAGCCCGGCGACCGCGGGATCGGTCTCCGGATCCACCTTGGTGCACTGGCCCTCGTGCACCAGCGTCTTATCGGCGAACGCGCCGATGCCGAGTGCGGGGGTGAGTTCGGTACCGTCCTCGAGCGTCATCGGCACACTCGCGTTGAAGGTATCGAAGCAGTACCAGGGCCGCCCGCGTTTACAGGCCCGGCACTGCCCGCAGACCGCACGCCAGTTCAGGATCACGAAATCGCCCGGCTCGACATGGGTGACCGCCGAACCCACGGTCTCCACCACACCGGCGGCCTCATGGCCGAGCAGGAACGGGAATTCGTCGTTGATCCCGCCCTCGCGATAGGTCAGATCGGTATGGCATACGCCGCAGGCCTGGATCTTCACCACCACATCGCGCGGCCCGGGGTCGGGCAGGACAATCGGGACGAGCTCGACCGGGGCGCCGGGACTGCGGGCGATAACACCTCGAACCTGCTGGGGCACTGTGTCTCCTCTCGGGGCGGTCATGCGGTGATGCACGATGCCGCATACGTTATCCGCCGCACAGTGCCGCCGCGCGGGCCCGGGGTATCCGGATGAGCACCGGCGGGAGGTCGCGGGCACCCCGGATGTAGTACGGCGGGGCGGCCCTAGGTCGCCCCGCCCCGCAAAAGGCAAACCCGCAGATTATTAACCAGGCCAGCAGGATATTTGTAACATTTGCGGCAAATTTAGTGAAGAGGTTCGCCAGAATAATGGCCCCCGACCCGGGTTAGATAAA
>NZ_JARWNW010000225.1 GCF_029868325.1 Nocardia carnea | reverse complement strand
CCGCGCGCGCGCGCGGCTGCTCCGCCCGGGCGCGGCGGCGCGCCGCGCGCGCCCCCCCCCCCCCCCCCCCCCCCCCCCCCCCCCCCCCCCCCCCCCCCCCCCCCCCCCCCCCCCGCCAAGGGGGGCCGAAACCCGCGCCCCCCCACGGGGGGGCCAAAAACACAAGGGGCGCGGTTGTCGGCCCCGGGGCGGGGCCCCGGCCCCGGCGGCCGGGGGGCGGCGGCGGCGCGCCCCCCTCGCGCTGCGCGCCCCCCCCCCCCGGGCCCCGCCCCCCCCCCGGCCCCGCCCCCCCCCCCCCCCCCCCCCCCCCGGGCCGAAACCTTGCAGGGCCTCGTAAGACTCGGCGGCGCCGCTGGGCGCGTTCGGATCGGGCGAAGCCATGGCTCAAGTGTCTCCCAAGTCGGCGGGCGCCGGGAGGATTTATTCGGTCGAGCCGCACGACTACCTGCGGGTGGAGAAGTTATCCACAGGCTTCCCCAGTTATCCACAGGGTGGGTGACGGCTGGGCACAACCTGCGGGCTGACCTGTGGATTCGTTATCCAGACGCCGCCCGCGGTCACGCCTGCGTCACAGCGGCGGGCCGCCGGTGCACGGCAACGGCGGCCGAAACAACCCGCTGACAGGTCGTTTTGCCGTTCGGAAAGCAAGAAAAAGCCGGGGCGGAAATCGCGCCCCGGCCGTTATCCATCGGTCATCGAATCAATAGATTCACGGTATCGGCCATCGAATGCCCTCGGAAATCCATCCACAACTGTGCCCGCCCATCCACAAGCCCGGCGGGGTTTTCCACAGGCTTCTCCACATGTGGAGAAAGGCCTCCGTGGAGAAGCTCGCATTGTTCGACAGCGGTCGATCCAGACGCCCGGGGCGGGCCGAATTCACCCCGGGCAGGGCATCATATGGTCGCGGTATCGATCACGAATCGGTACCGCACATCGCTGGCCACAACCCGCTCATAGGCGCCGTCGATCTCGTCCGCGGAAATAACCTCGATTTCCGCACCGATTCCGTGAGCGGCGCAGAAATTCAGCATCTCCTGTGTTTGCGCGATACCGCCGATCATCGAACCCGCCAGCGACCGCCGCCGCCCGGCCAGTACCTTCGGCTGCACCGTCAGCGACTGCTCCGGCAGCCCCAGCACGACGAGCGTGCCGTCCAGGCGCAGCAGTTTCATATAGTCGTTGATCGGCAGATCGGCGGAAACGGTGTTGATGATCAGGTCGAAGTGACTGCGCAGATCCCGGAAGATCTGTTTATCGCTGGTGGCGTAGTAGTGCTGGGCGCCGAATCGTTTCCCGTCTTCCTGTTTGCTCAGGGAATGGCTGAGAACCGTCACCTCGGCACCGAGCGCCGCGGCAATCTTCACGGCCATATGCCCGAGACCACCCATACCGATAACCGCGACCCGCTTACCCGGCCCGGCCCCCCAATGCCGCAGCGGCGAATACACGGTGATCCCGGCGCACAGCAGCGGCGCAGCGACCGACAGATCGATACCCTCCGGAATTCCGAGCACGAAGTTCTCGGTCACCACGATCTGAGTGGCGTAACCGCCCAGGGTGTGCCCGCCGGGCTGCACCTCTTCGGGAACGCGACTGTTGTAGGTCATCACAGCACCGCGCAGGCAGTACTGTTCCTCCTCTTGGAGACACGGTTCGCACACCCCGCAGGAATCGACCATACAACCGACACCGACCCGGTCACCGACCTGATGACGGCTCACCGCCGACCCGACCGCCGCCACCGTACCGGCGATTTCGTGCCCCGGAACGCACGGATATCCGGCCCCGCCCCATTCGTTGCGCGCGGTATGGATATCGGAATGGCAGATCCCGGCGTAGGCGATATCGATCAGCACATCATGCGGCCCCAGTTCCCGGCGCTCGATGGTGACCTTCTCGAACGCGGAATCGGGCCCGGCCATGGCATACGCGGCAACACTACTCATGCTGTAATTTTGGCGGGGGGGGGGGGGGGCCGCCGGGGGTTAGGCACCACAAGGGGGGGGGGGGGGGGGGGGGGGGGGGGGGGGGGGGGGGGGGGGGGGGGGGGGGGGGGGGGGGGGGGGGGGGGGGGGAGGGGGGGGGGGGGGGGGGGGGGGGGGGGGGGGGGGGGGGGGGGGGGGGGGGGGGGGGGGGGGGGGGGGGGGGGGGGGGGGGGGGGGGGGGG
>NZ_JARWNW010000224.1 GCF_029868325.1 Nocardia carnea | reverse complement strand
CCGAACTCATCGAGGACAAGCGCAGCGACAACAGCGTCGACCTGGTCCTGGGCGCGGTGTTCGGCGGTGGACGGGTTACCGGGCCGCGCGGAGTCGGACGGCGCGGAGCCGTTTCTCCACTAACCCCTTCACACCCCCGGGGGCGGGGTAGGCGCGCCGCCGTAAACAACCCCCGCGACTCGGACGCGGGGGTGCCGAGACCGGATCAGACCTGTCCGGAGGTTCCCGGAGCAACCGCGCGTGCAGCGCCAGATACAGCAGCGCCGCGTCGGCGGGCGAGGTGAAGGCTTTCCCGGTGAGTCGTTCTATTCGCCCGAGACGGTGCCGGACTGTGTTGCGGTGCAGATGCAGCTGCTTTCCCACCGCGGTGGTGGAGCCGCCGAGTGCGTACCAGGCCAGGGCGGTGTCGACGAGCAGCCCGCAGTCTGCGGGATCGAGCCGGTCGAAGGCGGCGAGCAGGTCGGCGAGAACATCCACCGCCAGCTCCGGGTTAGCGGCGATCAGGGCACGTTCCGGCGCGGAGCCGTAGCTGTGGACCCCGGTCTCGGCGGGGCCCGAGCACCGGAGCGCGAAACGTGCCTGGTCGAGCGCGGTGGGCGCGGCGGCGAGATCGGTGAAGGGCCGGCTGGCCCCTGCTCGTGCCCGCACTGTCCGAAGCGCTCGCTCGAGTGCGGCCGGTGCGCCGGCGGCGACCAGGGTGATCAGTTCGTCGCCGAGGACGGTCGACGCGGTGACGACTCCGGTCGCGTCGAGGTGGACATCGCCGACCAGGACGACCGAAACGGCTCGGGGGGAAAGACCCATGCGGCGGCCGAGTTCGGCGCGCTGTCCGGGCGGTAGGCCAGGGTCGAGTAGCGCGCGCAGCATGCCCTGGCCGGGTTGTGTGGTGCCGCCCGCGACCACGCGCCGGTAGGCGTCGGCGGCCGCGACCGAATAGGCGTCGACGGTGGCCCACACCAGCGTGGACAGCCGGGGGAGCGCGGCACGATCATCGTC
The DNA here is from genome assembly GCF_029868325.1 of Nocardia carnea. Taxonomy (GTDB): domain Bacteria; phylum Actinomycetota; class Actinomycetes; order Mycobacteriales; family Mycobacteriaceae; genus Nocardia; species Nocardia carnea_C. Next base: position 10,471 of record NZ_JARWNW010000224.1, on the reverse strand, counting down.
CTCGGCGGATTCGACGATGATCTCCCAGAACACCAGCCCCGCGACGCGGAAAGCGTGCAGCAGGCTTTCCAGCGGAATACCGCGCTCGGCCTTGAGCCGCCCGGCTCGGCGAGCAGGTTCGAGGGAATACGGGACCTCGGCGAGCGCGTCCAGCCATGCCGCGCAACAGTCGGCGACCAGCGCGATCAGTTCGCCGTGGCCGAGTGCGGCGGTGCCGTAGTCGATATCGTCGTGCTCGATCCGGGCGGTCACCAGCTCGGTGATCGCCGTCGAATCGGCGTGGAGATCACGCAGCAGGCGCGACTTCTCGAAGTGTGTGTCCTGGCTCACTAACGCTCAAGGTAGCGCCGGCAGTGCGTGTGCACAACGGAGCCGGTCGAAGTGGGGGCTCGCGCCCATCGCCGCGCCGGCCGGCCGCCGCCGATACTGGGCATTCACTGCCGCCGCCACCGCGGCCGTCGATCGATCGGAGTTATCGCCGTGACCACAGCAATCCGTGAACTGTTCGAGCGTTACCACGCCTGCTGGGCCGACCGCGACCCGGACCGGATCGTCGCACTCCACACCGCCGACTCGGTATTCCATCTGCATTCGGGCCAGGAACCCGCCCGGGGCCGGGCCGCCATCCGCGAGGCCGCGGCGGGGACCTTCGCCCTGGTCCCGGACCTGACCTTCCGTGAACTCTCGCTCCGCGTCGGCGCGGATTTCTGGGTGGTGCGGTGGCAGTTGACCGGCACCTCGGCAACGGGCCGGGACGTATGCGTCGATCTCGCGGATTTCGTGCTGGTCGAGGACGGTGCGGTCAAGGAGAAGCATTCCTACGTCGACGGTGTCGCCATGCAGGCAGCTCTGGGGTGACGTAGCCGGCGCCCGGGTCAGCGTCGGAGAGACCACTGGTATCGGCTGGTGGGTACCAGATCCAAATCTTTATCCGCACCGAAGCGTGCGACGCTGGCCATGAGTTCGGTGATCCGGCGCTGGAGTTCGGCGTTGTCACCGCGGCTGCCGTAGAACGTATGCGGGTCGGTCATCGCGCCCATGGGGAAATGTTCCTCGACGATGGCCGCGACATCCGGAGCCGAGGGCGTGAGTTTCTCCTCGACGGTGTTCTGGATGTAGGCGACGGTGTTCTGGGTGCGGATGGCGATCGGGGTGTGCCGCACCTGCCAGTACTGCAGGTACTCCGCTCGCGGCATCGCTTCGGGCCTGCGCAGCAGGGCGATATTCGCCAGGGCGTCGCAGCGGGTGCCATCCGGGACCGGTAGCGGGTCGAGGCGGATATGTTCGTGCACGCGGTAGGCGTGGGGCGTCGGATCGCCTGCCGCATCGGCCACCGTGGAGACGATCGTGGCCGGGTCGCCGTCGGTCCATACCGAGACGAGCGCGGTGATCGGTTCACCGGGGCCGAGCCGCATCGACGCGGGCGCGACCTCGGCATCGTCGAGATTCACCTGCACCGCGTGCGCACCGGCGGCGGTCAGCGCGTCCCGGAATTCCGGTGTGTGGAACCGGTCGCCGATATCTGTGCCGTGCAGGGCGATGATCAGTTTCGCCATGGCGAAAAAGTAGCACGTGTTCTAATTTTGCCGAGACGAAACGGCCACCCGACGCCGAGCGCAGAAAGGCCGACCCCATGCGGTTCACCTACGCCGAGACCATGACCGACCCCACCTACTATGTGCCGCTGGCACAGGCCGCCGAGGCCGCCGGATACACCTCGATGGTCCTCGCCGACAGCATCGCCTACCCCCGTGACTCCGATTCCACCTACCCGTACACCCCGGACGGCAGCCGGGAGTTCCTGGAGGACAAACCGTTCGTCGAAACCTTCGTCCTCGCCGCCGCGCTGGCCGCGGCGACCACCACCCTGCGGTTCACCCCCTTCGTGCTGAAACTGCCGATCCGGCCGCCGGTACTGGTCGCCAAACAGGCGGCGTCGGTGGCGGCGCTCAGCGGTAACCGTCTCGGCCTGGGCGTCGGGATCAGCCCGTGGCCCGACGATTTCGAGATCTTCGATGTGCCGTTCGAGAAGCGCGGTAAGCGGATGGACGAATGCCTCGATATCGTCCGCGGTCTCACCGCCGGTGGCTATTTCGAATTCCACGGCGAGTTCTACGATCTGCCGCCGATCAAGATCTCACCCGTGCCCACCGAACCGATCCCGCTGCTCATCGGCGGGCACAGCCGCCCGGCCCTGCGCCGCGCCGCCCAGCGCGGTGACGGCTGGATGCATGCCGGTGGCGATCCGGCCGAACTCGACCGCCTGCTCGCCGAACTCACCACCCTGCGCGCCGAATACGGCACCCGCGACGATTTCGAGATCCATGTCATCTCGGTGGACGGTTTCACCGTCGACGGCGTGAAACGTCTCGAGGACAAGGGCGTCACCGATGTGATCGTCGGCTTCCGCGACCCCTACGGCCGCGAACAGGACACCGAGAGCCTGGATACCAAGATCGCGAATCTGTCCCGTTTCGCCGACGATGTCATCGCCCGCACCCAGTGAGCGCCGAAAAACGAGCCGAGGAAGTCGAAATGAGTAGTTTGTCGGGGAAAGTGGCGCTGGTGACCGGTGCCTCGTCCGGGCTCGGGGCGGCGGTCGCGCGACTGTTCGCCGGTCGAGGGGCCCAGGTCTTCGGTGTGGCGCGCGACGAAACCCGGCTGGCGGAAGTGTTCGCGGAGGTGCCCGGCGGCCGGTTCACCACCGCTGATATCGCCACCCCGCAGGCGTGCCGGTCGGTGGTCGAGGACTGCGCCGGCGCGTTCGGTCGCCTGGACATCCTGGTCAATGTCGCGGGCACGCACCGCATGCGCCACACCGGCGACGTCACCGACGAGGACTGGGAGCACGATCTCGCGGTGAACCTCAACGGCCCGTTCTACCTGTGCCGCGCCGCGCTTGGGCACCTACTGGAGACCGGCGGCAATATCGTCAACGTCGCCTCCATCGCCGGAGTCGAAGGCCAGGCGTACTCGGCAGGCTACTGCGCCGCCAAACACGGTCTGGTCGGCCTGACCCGGGCCCTCGCGGTCGAGTTCACCGCGGACCGCCTCCGCGTGAACGCGGTCTGCCCCGGCGGCATGCTGACCCCACAGGTCACCGGGTTTACCCTGCCCGACGGTGCCGACCCGAACCTGGTCATGCGGGTCGCGTCTCCGCGGGGGATGAACCAGCCGGAGGAGGTCGCCTCGGTGATCGCGTTCCTGGCCAGTGCCGACGCCTCCGCCGTCCACGGTGCCGTATACCTCGCGGACAACGGTAAAACCGCGGGATAGCCGTACCGTCGCCACCGGCCACGGCGGAAAGGCGTGGTTCGCTGAGCGGGCAGCCCGGTGGATGTCCGGCGCCGTCGCTTCGAGAATGGCGGGATGATCGCTGAACTCCCCACCGCAGCCGATATCGCCGCGCTGTCCGAATCGGTGACCGGCACCGTGACCGGCGAAATACTGGACGGCAACGACCATATGGATATCGTGCAGTATCTGACCTGGGGTTCGGCGGGAGCAGACGCGCTGGTCCGGGCGGTCGGTATCGACGATACCTACCGCAGCCAACGAAAAATGGGCGTGTTCACGGCGCAGCATCACCTGGCCTACTACCGGGAACTCCGCGCCGGCGACCGATTCGCCGTCGCAGGCCGGATCCTGGACCGGAGCGCGAAAGCGGTCCATATGATGACCTTCCTCGTCGACACCGGGCGCGGCCGGAACGCCAACACCCTCGAAATCCTGCTGATCCACGTGGACCTGCAGAATCGTCGTTCGGTCGAACTACCGCCCGATATCGCCGAAGCCCTGGACGAGTACATCGCCCGCTCCCGAGCGCTGCCGTGGCCCGCGCCGGTATGCGGTGCCATCGGGATCCGGCGATGAACGGTCACACTCGGCGCGCACTTTCCGCTCACCGGGAACGGTACGCCTGACGGCCCGGTCAATGGGAAGACCGAGCTCGCCGGGAAACCCGCGGACCTAGCGTCGCCGGTATGAGTGCTGAATTCACCGGAGGTGCCCGATGACGCGCCTACCGGAACGAGTGGCGGTGGTGACGGGTGCGGCCGGCGGGATGGGTCGCGCCCACTGCCGCCGGCTGGCCGAAGAGGGGGCCGATATCATCGCCCTCGATCTCGCCGGGAACGCGGACGGTCTGGCCGCCACGGCCGCGGAGGTCGAGCGCACCGGCCGCCGGTGTATCACCGGATTCGCCGACGTACGCGACGCACCGGCCGTAGCGGAAGCAGTGAACACGGGCGTGGCGCAGCTCGGCCGCCTCGATGTGGTCGTCGCCAATGCCGGTGTCTACGCGGACCACGCCCCGGCCTGGGAGGTGACCGACGAATCGTGGCAGCGGGCGCTGGATGTCAACCTGACCGGTGCCTGGCATACGGTCCGCGCCGCCGGTGGGCATCTCGGTGCGGGCGCGTCGGTCGTGATCGTCGGTTCCACGAACGGTGTGAAAGGTGGTGCGCGGGCCGCGCACTACGCGGCGAGCAAACATGCGGTGGTCGGGCTGGCCCGCACCCTCGCCAACGAGCTGGGTCCGCGGGGTATCCGGGTCAATACGGTGCACCCGGGATCGGTGGCCACACCGATGATCCTCAACGATCGCGTATACGCGAAATTATGCCCGGAGCTGCCGAACCCGACGCGGGAAGACGCGGCCAGGGTGCTCGCCCAGCGCACGATTCTCCCGGTGCCGTGGGTGGATCCGGTCGATATCAGCAATGCCGTGTTGTTCCTCGCGTCCGACGAGTCCCGGTACATCACCGGGATCGAGCTCGTCGTGGACGCCGGACTTACTCAGAAGGTGTGAGATGGGACGGGTTTCGGGCAAGGTAGCGCTGGTCACCGGCGCGGCACGAGGAATCGGGCGGGCACAGGCGATCCGGTTGGCGGAGGAAGGCGCCGATATCGTCGCACTCGATATCTGCGGGCCGGTGGATACGGTGATCATTCCACCGGCGACCCCGGCGGACCTCGAGGACACTGTGCGTGCGGTGGAAGCGACCGGGGCGCGCATCGTGTCCGCGGTGGTCGACGTCCGCGACGGCGCGGCACTGCGCGCGGCCACCGACGCCGCGGTGAACGAGCTCGGCGGTATCGATATCGTCTGCGCTACCGCGGGGATCACCTCCAGCGCCCCCGGACTGGAACTGTCCGAACAGCAATGGCAGACCATGCTGGACGTCAATCTGACCGGTGTATGGCAGACCTGCAAGGCAGCGGCCCCGCATCTCATCGCCCGCGGTAGCGGTTCGATGATCCTGACCAGTTCGATCGCCGGCCTGCGCGGGCTGGTGGGCGTGGCCCACTACACGGCGGCCAAACACGGTGTGGTCGGGTTGATGCGGTCGCTGGCGCAGGAACTCGCGCCGCACGGGATCAGGGTGAATTCGGTGCATCCGACCAATGTCGACACGCCGATGATCCAGAACGATATGGTCCGCGGATCCTTCCGGCCGGATCTCGAGCATCCCACCCGCGAAGAGTTCGCCGAGGCGGCAAGGACCATGAATATGCTGGCGATTCCGTGGGTGGAACCGGTCGATATCGCCAATGCCGCACTGTTTCTGGCCTCCGAGGAGGCCCGCTACATCACCGCGGTGACGCTACCGGTGGACGCCGGCAGTACCCAGCGCTAGGAAAACGGTGCGGGGAAGCCGCTGCGCTTCCCCGCACCGTGGTGAGCAGCTCGCAGCTACCCCGCGCTGCGCGAGTTCGGCGGTGGATACCACGGCATGGAATCGCTGCCCGAACGTCTCCATCGCCTGCGCCGGTATTCGTACCGGCGTTCGTCGGGGTCGAGCCGACGGGGCTGCCCAGGCCCGCGCCCCCACTCGTTGCCGGGATGGCCACGGTGAGGGCGAGCGGCACCTGCGACATCAGCGGGCCGGCGGCGTACAGGACCGATCAGCCGAGTCGCCCCGGGACGGGTTCGGTCCGGTACTCGTCGGTGCGCAGTTCACCCTCGGCAACGGCCCGTTCGATCGAATCACGCAGTGCCGGACAGGTCGGGATCCAGTTACTGGGCTCGCCGAGGGCCGCCCGCCGGGCGAACTCGGGGCAGGCGGATTCGGCATCGTCGAGCCATTGCACGCTGGTGTGACTGGGACTGTACTTCTCCACCAGAACGCGGTTTCCGCAGTTGGCGCACTGAATATTTCGCACGGTCACTCCTTTGTCCGCCGGGCGCGCACCGCGCGCCGATATAGCCGTTCACCCTGGCATGGCCGAGGTGTCCGATCCAGGGCTCAGCCGAAATCGACGTCTTCGGCCGACCAGAACGCGCGCATACCGGTGATCCGCGCATCCTCGTCGAAGGTCATGACATCGATCGGCTCGACCGTGATCGTTTTTCCACCGGTTTCGGTGACCACCCGGAAGGAGAACGCGGCGTTGTCGCCGCTCACGCGCACGCTCAGCAGTTCTGTCTGCCGGCGCGCCGATTCGAGGGGGCTGTAGAATTTCTCGATGGCCGCGCGGCCGGTATGCGCCGGCGAGCCGACGGGGTCCTCCAGTGTGGCGTCCGGGTGGTAGAGCGCGGCGATCTCGGCCGCGGTCCCGGTGGCGACGGTATCGAGGTAGCGGCGCACGGCCGCACGGATCCGGTCCGGTTCCGGCATGATGTACTTCCTGTTCTGGTCGGGCGGGTCAGCGGCTGAGCATGTCGCGGACGGCGAGGTGGCTGAACAGCATCGAGGCGCCGATCGGATTACCGCCGCCGGGGTAGACGGTCCCGCTGACGGCGGCCATGGTGTTACCCGCGGCGTAGAGCCCCGGAATCGCGGTGCCGTCGCCGTCGAGGACCCGGGCGCCGGTATCGGTGCGCAGACCGCCCTTCGTGCCCAGATCGGACAGGCCGAACGCCGCCGCGTGGAAGGGGGGCCGATCGATCGGCACCAGGGGCGATTCGCCCTGGGAGAACGCGCGATCGTAGGCCTCGTCGCCGCGGCCGAAATCGGTATCGGCGCCGGCCGCGGCCATCGCGTTGAAACGTTCGACGGTCGCCACCAGGTTGGCGGCGGGCACACCGATCACCTCGGCCAGCTCCTCGAGGGTGTCGGCGGTCCGCCACAGTCCGGCTGCCACGTACTTCTCGGTCGCGTCGAACGACACATTGGGGGCCTGCACCGGAGGTGTCACACCGTCCCGGTCGTCGTAGATCATCCAGTAGGGGAGGGTGAGCTCACCTGCGCGCATCCGGTCGATGGCGGCGCGCCCGAGCCGGTCGTACGGTGCGGATTCGTTCACGAAGCGCCGCCCGTCCTGGTCGACGAAAATACCCCCGGTGAACCACAGCGCGAACGCCGATCGGCCGTCCGGGTGCGTGAGCCCCGGCGACCACCAGGCCTGATCCATCAGATCGGTATCGGCGCCGGCCGCGATCCCGGCCTCGTGCGCCCGGCCCTGGTTTCCGGGCGGTCCCATGGTGTCGCGAGCACTGCCGGGCACACCGTAGCGCCGGCGCAGTTCGTCGTTGCCCTCGAATCCGCCGGCGGCCAGGATCACGCCGCGCCGGGCCCGGATCGCCATGGTGCCGCCGGGTCGTTCGATCAGTGCGCCGACGACCGCTCCGTCCTCGACGACGAGTTCGGTCAGGGCGGCGTTGCGGTGCAGACGGACCTCCGGATACGCGGACAACGCCCGCAGGAAACGGCCGATCAGGGCCTGGCCGCCGATCAGCACATCCGGCAGTGGCGCGCCGAGCCGGTCGGTGTCCAGCGGCCCGCGCAGATGCTCGCGCAGTTCCCCGAGTTCGGCGGCCGGCAGCGGGACCGGCATGATGTGGCGCTGCCCGTCCAGACGGGCTTTCGGCGCCGCACCGAAGTAGTCGGGCCAGGGCAGCATCTGGAACGCGAAACGATCGTCTGCCTCCAGGTACTCGATGAGATCGCGGCCGCGGCGTACATAGGTTTCCTGTAGTTCGCGCGGGGTCCGGTCACCGACGACCGCCCGGTAATAGGTCAGTGCGTCGTCGAGGGTGTCGTCGGTACCGGCCCGCTCGAGCACCGGATTGCACGGGAACCAGACGCCGCCACCACCGGAATACGCGGTGGTGCCGCCGAACTTGTCGGTCGCCTCCACCACCGCGACCGACAGCCCCTCCCGGGCCGCGGTATAGGCACCGGCGAGACCTCCGCCGGAACCCGCCACCAGCACATCGACTTCGTCGTCGAAGTTCACCACTGCTCTACCGCCTTTTCACGTTCCCGGATTGTGCCGACGCCGACGCTAGATCGGCCGCCGCGCGGCGCGGGGCCACCCTCCCGGTGACCGGGACACCCGGTTCGGCATCCGCCTCATCGCGTAATGGGTGTTACGGACCGGTATACCGGCGTTGATAGCATTCGGCGGTGACTACGAGCGAACCCGATCCGGCGCAGGTCAACCTGCCGCCGACCAGCTGGGCGGTGCTCGCCATGCTCTCCTACGAGGAGGAGATCTCCGGGTACGACCTGAAGAAATGGGCCGACTGGAGTGTCCGGTACATCTACTGGAGCCCGTCCTACAGTCAGATCTACTCCGAGCTGAAGAAGCTCGAACGGCACGGGTTCGCGCAGTCCCGGGTGGACAGCGACAATGCCATGCGCGGTCGCCGGCTCTACCGCATCACCCGGGCCGGGCGGGCCGCTGTCACCGCGTGGAGCAACAGTGCGCCCGTCGACCCGCCGATGCTGAAACACCATGTGATGCTGCGGGTCATGTTCGGGCACCTCAGTTCCCCGGACCGGCTCAAAGAAATCCTGCGCGACCATATCGCCGACGCCGAACGCCTGGAACACAGCGCCGCCGTCGATTCCGAAGCCGCGAAATCCGAACCGGGATGGGCATATTCGCAGATCGTGCTGCAATGGGCGCAGCGCTATTACGCGAGCGAACGCGACCTTGCCCGGCAGCTGATCGACGATATCGATGCGGCCGAATCGGCGCTGGGGACAGCCGAACACGATGAGCAATCCGACTATCCGCATCCGCTTCCGGGGCGTTGGCGTGAGGTCGAGCAGAGGGTCCGGCAGGAGGATCCCGAACGGCGCTGACGGCGTCCGGGTAGCGATACGAGCGCTCCGGCCGAGGTGGCCGGAGCGGGCTACGGCGGTCCGGATCGGCCCGGGCCGGTCGGCTCCGCACGGACCGGCAGGCGACGGACCGCCCGGTTCCGGTGGTGGTCCGGTCAGGTGAGTGCCGGCTCGGCGTGGACGCCCGGCCGGAGTTTCGGCGCCGGTCCCAGGGGGCGGGGCTGCTGCAACGTGGGATGCACCCGTACCTCGCCGTCCTCGACATTGCGCCATATCCCGAGGGCGGTCATCCGTACCGGTGCCGCCAGCCGGTGGTCGAGGGTCATCCGCTGGATCGGCCCGCAGATCGATACTGCCGCCACCGCCCGGCCGATCTCGCCGATCGGTGCCGCCACGCAGCCGAAGCCTGGCACCGACTCTTCCCGTTCGAAGGCGACGCCGTGTGCCCGGACCTTGGCCAGCTCGGCCCGCAACTGCGCCGCGGTGGTGATGGAATAGCGCGTTTTCGTCCGGGCGGTGCCGGCGTCGAAGAAATCGGCGGCCTCGGTATCGGCCAGTATCGCCTTGCCGACGGCCGTGCAGTGGGCCGGCTGGCGGCCCCCGACCCGGGTGGGGACCGCGTTACCCAGCCGGTCGCCGACCTTGTCCAGGTAGACCACGTCCGCCCCGTCGAGTACGGCCAGGTGGACGACGTATCCGGTACTGCGGTGCAGTTCGTGCAGGAAGGGTACGGCGGCGCGGTGCAACCGGTCCTGGTGTATCGCGAGCGAGCCGAGTTCCATCAGTCGCAAACCGAGTTCGTAGTTGCGTCCGTTGCGGCGTAGCCAGCGCAGGCGTACCAGTTGCTCGAGGATGCGGTGTACCGAGGACCGGGGCAGTCCGGTCCGCCGGGCGACCTGCGCATGCGTCAGGCGTCCGTGGCCCTCGAACGCGTCGAGGACCAGGGATATGCGGTCGATCACGGCGCTCGGGATCGCGGTGTCGGCGGGGATGGTCATGGAGCCCTCCATCGGGGTCTGCGAGCTGATGCCCAACGGAATATGCCGATTAGGCATATACCTATTTGTAACACCATGTTGTGCCCGCTGTCACACGAATCCCGGAAGATGGCCGAAAATGACGAACGGCCCCGCCGGGGGGGGGGGAAATTGAGGGCCCCCCGGGGGCCGCACGGGGGGGGGGGGGGGGGGGGGGGCGGGGGGGGGCCGGGGGTCCCGCGCCCCCCACCGCCGTGCGCGGGGTCGCGCTGATCGTCGCGTACTGCGCCGGGCTCGGGTTGCCGTTCGTGGTGCTGGCGTTCGGGTCGGCGAGTGCGCTGCGCGGTGTGGGCTGGCTGCGGCGCCGGTCATGACGATCGCGATCGCGCGGGCCGAATTACCGAGCAGACCGACCGCGGGCGCGGCGACCGCTGCGGCACCGAACTGGGCGAAACCGACCACCGCGGCGGCAGACCCGGC
>NZ_JARWNW010000223.1 GCF_029868325.1 Nocardia carnea | reverse complement strand
AACGAACAGGCCGACGCGCTTGCCGGTGCCGCCGCCCCCCAGGCCGCGGCCACCCCCCCCCGCCACAGCCGCCCCGCCCCCCGCCCCCCGCCCGCCCGGCGCGCCGCCCCCCGCCCGCGCCCGCCCCGGGGGCCGCGGGGGCCCGCCGGCGCCGACAGCCGGGCGCGTAACCGCTCCGGCCCGGGTGGCGGCCCACCGCCGCGGCGGCCCGGCGGGAACCGTTCCGGCGGTCCCGGTGGCCCCGAGGGCCGTGGTCCCGGTCAGAAACGCAAGAACCGGTGGAAGATCGCGCGCCGGATCGCCTACGTCCTGGTGGCGCTGGCCATCGTGGTGCCGAGCACGGTATTCCTGATCGCCTATTCCACGGTGTCGGTCCCCGAACCGGGCGATCTCAAGACCAACCAGGTCGCGACGATCCTCGCCAGCGACGGGGAAACCGAGATCACGCGCGTCGTTCCACCGCAGGGCAACCGCACCGATGTGACGATCGATCAGATTCCGCCGCATGTGCGTAACGCCGTGATCGCCGCGGAGGACCGCGACTTCTACAGCAACCCGGGCTTCTCCATCTCCGGTTTCGCCCGCGCCGCGCGCGATAACCTGCTCGGCCGGGAAAGCGCCGGTGGTGGTTCGACGATCACCCAGCAGTATGTGAAGAACGCGCTGGTCGGTGATGAACGCAGCTACACCCGTAAACTCCACGAGCTGGTGATCTCGGCGAAGATGGCTCGGCAGTGGAGTAAGGACGAAATCCTCACCGCCTACCTGAACACCATCTATTTCGGGCGCGGTGCCTACGGTATCGACGCGGCCGCCAAAGCGTATTTCGGTAAGCCGGTGCAGGAGTTGAACGTCGCCGAAGGCGCCGTTCTCGCCGCGACCATCCAGTTGCCGTCGCTGCTGGATCCGGAATCGAATCCGGAAGGCGCCGAGGCCCGCTGGAACTATGTGCTCGACGGTATGGTCGCCGGCGGTAATCTCGACCGCAACGAACGCGCGGGCATGACCTACCCCGAGGTGCTGTCTTCGTCTGCGGCCACCGGGCAGAAAACCGATTCCTCGGGCCCG
>NZ_JARWNW010000222.1 GCF_029868325.1 Nocardia carnea | reverse complement strand
CCACCCCTCTCCCCCACCCCCCCCCCCCCCCCCCCCCCCGCCCCCCCCCCCGCCCCGCCGGCGTTTCCCCCCCCCGGGGACCGCGTATTCCGGCGTTCAGTGCACCGTGGTCACCTCGAGTTCCCCGTCGGCGTGCCGCGCCCGCAACCGCTTCTTGTCGAATTTGCCGACGCTGGTCTTGGGCACCTCCTCGATGAAAGTCCAGTACTCGGGCAGCTGCCATTTCGCGAACCGCGTCGACAGGAATTCACGCAGTTCCTCCGGCCGCACCGAGGCGCCCTCGGCCACCACGATCGCCGCCAGCGGCCGCTCGTCCCATTTCTCGTCCGGGATACCGATAACGGCCGCCTCCGCCACGGCGGGATGACCCATCACGGCGTTCTCCAGATCCACCGACGAGATCCACTCACCACCGGACTTGATCACGTCCTTGGAACGGTCCACGAGCGTCAGATAGCCGTTCGGCGTGATCTTGCCGACGTCGCCCGTGCGCAGCCAGCCGTCGTCGAATTTGCCCGGGTCCACGGCAGTCCCCTCGGGTGAGTAGTACGAGCCGGTGATCCACGGACCGCGAACCTCCAGTTCCCCCAGGGATTTCCCGTCGTTGGGCACCACCGACCCGTCGTCGCCGACCAATCGCGCCTGCACGGCGGCCGGGAAACGCCCCTGAGTGACCCGGTAGGTCCAGGCCTCCTCCTCGCTCACCCCGTGCGGTGGGTGCGCCAGGCTGCCCAGCGGCGAGGTTTCGGTCATCCCCCAGGCGTGCACCACCCGCACCCCGTGCTTCTCCTCGAACGCCTTCATCATCGACGGCGGCGCGGCCGAACCGCCCACCACCACCGCGCGCAGATGGGTGATGTCCTGCGGTTGCGCCGCCAGCGCGGCGAGCACACCGCCCCAGATGGTCGGCACGGCCGCGGCGAAGGTCGGTTTGACCGCTGCCATCATCTCCAGCAGCGGGCCCGGCTGGAGGAAGCGGTCCGGCATCAATACGTTCGCGCCGGTCATGAGCGCCGCATACGGCAACCCCCAGGCGTTGGCGTGGAACATCGGCACGATGCCGAGCACGGTGTCGTCGATACGCAACCCCATGGCGGAGGGAGTAGTGGCCTGCATCGAATGCAGCCAGTTGGAGCGGTGTGAATACACCACGCCCTTGGGGTCACCGGTGGTGCCGGAGGTGTAGCACATCGCCGCCGCCGAACGTTCGTCGACGACCGGGAAATCGAAGGTGTCGGGGTATTTCGCGAGGAGTTCGGCATAGTCGTGCACGGTGACCCCGTCGACCGCGGGCACGGCCGCGACATCCCCGTTCACCACGATCACGTGCCGCACCGTTTTCAGCTGCGGCAGATATTGGCCGAACATCGGCACCAGGCTGCCGTCCACCAGGACCACCTGGTCTTCGGCATGGTTGGCGACATAGATCAGCTGTTCGGGCGAGAGCCGGATGTTGAGGGCATGCAGAACCGAACCCATCGCGGGAATGGCGATATAGGCGACCAGATGTTCGTTGTTGTTCCACATGAAGGTGCCGACCCGGTCCCCCCGCCCGATACCGAGATCGGTGAGCGCATTGGCCAGCCGGGCCGAATCGGCGCCGACCTCGCGATAGGTCATGGTGCGCACTCCGTCGCCGGTCCAGGTGGACACCGTGGAATCGCCGACGAAGGTGGACGCGTAGCGCAGCAGCGTCGCCAGCGAGAGCTGGTCGTCCATCATGGTGCTCAACATCGGAAATACCCCTTACTGATCTGGGTGGCGGAGGGCACGCGATATGAGCCCGGCCCTCGTCGGTGAGACACAGAAGTGGGCATGACTCACATCACACCGCCGGAGACTACCGTGGAGTAGCCGGACATGGGGACGCTAGGGCGAAACCGGAAGAAATAGGCGACGACGCTGGTCAACGCGACAGAAAGGGCGCGACCCGCCGGGCGGGACGAAACGGGATGAGACGCAGCGCCCGCGACGCCCCCTGCGGGCCACCGGCACTGCGCCATCGCCGCCGAGCACTCACCTGTGATAGCCGGGAATCCGGCCTACTGCCAAGCCAGATAACGAAATGACATCTAAACGAGACACGGTCCGCATATATGTACCGACTGATGGGATGAATCTCGCACCGCTTCGGTCACATGACCATGCGTTATGGCCAGTACGGACCCCAGGAATGGAAAAATCCGGAATCACTTACAGATGCACGCGCAGCGCCGCCCGAGCCCGAAAATCTGGCCGGAAATATTGATTCACTGACCTTCGTTCCCCTCCGGGACGACCGGTCGCCGACCTACGCTTGAACCATGACAACGCCGTCGATCATCATCATCGGGGCCGGGTTCGGTGGGCTCGGTATGGGCCTCGAACTCCTGCGGGCCGGAATAGGCGATTTCACCATCGTCGAACGCGCCCACGACCTCGGCGGCGTCTGGCGGGAGAACACCTACCCCGGCGCGGCCTGCGATGTACCGAGCCCCCTGTACTCGTGGTCCTACGAACCGCGCTCCGATTGGCCCCGGCGTTTCTCCGAGCAGGCCGATATCCACGACTACATGCGGCGTGTAGCAGGCAAATACGATCTCGAACGCTATATCCGCTTCGGCACCGAGATCAGCGATGCCGAATACGACGAAACCACCGCGAAATGGCAGATCCGCACCGGCGACGGCGACCTGCTCACCGCCGATGTGCTCATCTCCGCCGTCGGCCAGCTCTCCCGCCCCGCCATGCCGAACATTCCCGGTATCGACACCTTCGGCGGGCCCGCGTTCCACTCCGCCGAATGGGACCATTCCGTCGACCTCACCGGCAAACGGGTCGCCTGTATCGGTACCGGCGCCAGCGCGATCCAATACATCCCGCGCATCCAGCCGATCGCCGAACACCTCACCCTGTTCCAGCGTTCCGCCGCCTGGGTGCTCCCCAAGGCCGACGCCGCATACGCGGCCCGCCACCACGCCGTATTCAAGTACCTGCCCCCGGTCCGCTGGGCCGAACGCTTCGGCTGGTGGATGTTCTTCGAGGTGATGGCATTGGCTCTCACCGATCTGCAAGGCATCCAGGCCCCGGTCCTGAAGGTCGCCGAAGCCCACCGCGCCAGGCAGATCCCCGACCCGATCCTGCGCGAGAAACTCACCCCCGACTACGCCGCCGGCTGTAAACGCGCGCTGTTCTCCAACGACTATTTCCCCGCCCTCGGCCGGCCGAACGTCACCGTGGAAACCAACGGCATCACCGAGATCACCCCCACCGGCGTGCGCACCGCCGACGGTATCGACCACGAAGTCGACGTCATCATCTACGGCACCGGGTTCAAGGGCACCGAATTCCTTGCCCCCATGAACATCTACGGCACCGACGGCCGCAAACTCGCCGACGCCTGGGCCGCCGAAGGTGCCCGCGCCTACCTCGGCATCTCGGTCCCGAAATTCCCCAACCTGTTCATGATGTACGGCCCGAACACCAACGTCGGCTCGGGCTCCATCGTCTACATGCTGGAATCGCAGGCCCGCTACATCCGCCAAGCCGTCGAATACCTCCGCCACCACCCGGGCCGCGGCCTGGCCGCCCGCGTGGAGACCGAACAGCGCTGGGACAACTGGCTGCAGAAACGCCTGAAGGACACGCCCTGGAACTTCTGCTCCAGCTGGTACCGCAACGCCTCGGGCCGCATCACCAACAACTGGCCCGGCGCCACGGTCCTCTACCGGTGGAAAACCCGCCGCTTCGACCCCGCCGACTACGAAACCACGCCCGCATACTGATGTCAGCGGGCCGCTCGACCTACGATGCGGCCCCACAGGGGGGCACCCGGTAGACTCTCGCCCACCGGCCCCCGGCCCGGCCCTCGTAGCTCAGGGGATAGAGCACCGCTCTCCTAAAGCGGGTGTCGCAGGTTCGAATCCTGCCGAGGGCACCAACTTTCACATGCGTTTCTGCAGGTAAATGGCCGGTTCTAGCGTCGCAGGCTCGATTCCCTCGGGAACCGCGCCTTCGTTCAGCCGCGCAATTGACTGCCGTTTCTGCCAACTGCTTTCTTGAGGGCTGCCCAAGATAGGCTGGTTCACAGGACGCGATGAGTCAGGACTGCTGATGCCGAGAAACAGACGCCCCCGCGATCGGGAGGAGAAGCGCGCCGAGATCGTCGCTGCCGCGCGGCGGTTGTTCACCGAACAGGGGTACGACGCGGTTCCGGTGAGCAGAATCGCACAGGACGCCGGGGTGGTGTCGAACACGCTGTACTGGTATTTCCGGGACAAGGACGCGGTGTTGACAGCGGTGCTGGAGGAGGTCCTGGCCGACTCGATGGCCCGGTACGGTGAGGTCGTCGACACCGATATCGTCGATCGGCTGGTGTGGGTCGTCGCGGAGTTGGAGCACGTGAGCCGGTTGGTGACCACCGTTCACGCTCGCGCGAAGGAGTCGGAGACTGTCCGGGACTGGCATGAGGCGTTCCACGCGTTGACCGAGGGCTTGTTCCGGGTGGATCTGATCGGGATCGGGGTTCCGGAAAACGAGTTGGACGCGATGATCTCGATCGGGGTGTTCGTGGTCGAGGGACTACTGATGCATCCGGTCGACGATGAGCGCAAGCGCGCGGTGATGGAAACGCTGATTCAGAGCGCCCGCGGAATGGCGGTAGCCGCCCGCTGATGCAGTCAGCAGGCGGCTGCACGCTGCACGCCGTGCGGGTTCAGGTCGCGGCGTGCGCGGCGTCGGTGAATTGCTCGGTCAGGAAATCGATCTGGTCGCCGACGGCGTCTTCGAAGTAGGTGCCGAGGTAGATGTCGAAGTGGTCGCAGGGGTAGGTCTCCACGCGGACATGTGCCAGGCCCTGCGCGCGGCGTTTGGTGGTTTCGGCAGGGGCGGCGGCGTCGTTGTCACAGACGCACAGCAGCGTCGGAACGCTGGAGCGGGCCATGGCACGGCCGGGACGGTACAGCGGCAGCCGGAACACCAAGCGGGCGGCCAGCGCATTGGCGGCATCGAAGTCGTTGTCCGGGCCGCGTAGTACGCCCCACATCGAGTCGCGGCCCACCGTGGTGGCGGGCTCATGTCCGTCGTCGGCGACCGTCAGTTCGATGTTCTTCGACAGCCGCGCATGAACCGAGGGCAACCTCTTCAGGATGGCGCTGGAGCGTCGGGAAAGCCGGGTACCGGGCGGCAACAGCGCCGACGCGCCCGCGATAGCGTCGGGTGAGGCCACGAATGCGGGCATCCACGAGTTTCCGGCCATCGGCATGAGGATGGGCCTGCTACCGAGCCAGGAGCGTGCGGTGTCGAGGATTCCCACTGCCATCAGCGCGACAGCGCTGAGCGGCCCGGTCCGCAGTCGTGAGATCAGCGAGGCCGGTCCGTCGGTGAAGGGACATTGCGCGACGATGGCTGCTACTTGTGGGTCGCGGCTCCCGACCTGCAGGACGTGTCCGCCACCGAACGATGTGCCCCACAACGCGATCCGTTCGACATCGACCTCGGGCAGAGTGCGCGCGAAGGCGACAGCGGCATGCCAGTCCGCGAGTTGGCGACCGATGTCGAGGAGCTGCCGAGGCTCTCCGCCGCTGGCCCCGAGGTGGCGGTAGTCGAAGACCAGCACCGACCAGCCGTTCGCGGCGAACCGTTCGGCGAACGCCGCCAGGCGCATCTCACGCACCGCTCCCAGCCCGTGCCCCATGATCACCATCGGCCGAGGCTCCGGCGCGCCGGGTGTGGTGTACAACCATGCCGCGCACGGCACGCCGCCGGAGATGAACTCCACATCGCGCCGCTGAATCGCCGCGGTGGCCTCACCTCGATCGATCGACTCGCCGGTAGCCATACCTTGATCCTTCCGCTCAGCCAACCCAGCGCTCTTGAACGTCGCCCAAGAACCGCGTCGCGACCACGGTAGGCACTTCTTGAATGCCAGTCAAGAAGATGTCGCCTCGGCTATGCCGACTCCTCGCGAAACTGCACCGGCGTGGAAGTCAGCGAGCGAAAACGTCGCTGTCGTGGCTGCGCGGGACACTCATGTGGAGACCGTGAGGTTCAGACGTGCCAGACGCCGCACGATCAGGCTGGGGACGTAGGCCGGTTCGGGACCCCGCAGTGTCACGTTGCCGGTGGTGTCGAGCAGGGTGTGTACGGCCTGGGCGGTTTCCTTGCGGGCAAGGTGGGCACCGAGACAGAAGTGGATCCCACGGCCGAAGCTGTGGTGCCGTTTCGGCTGGGTGCGGTCGAGGTCGACACGGCCGGGGTGGTCGAAGATCCGCGGGTCGCGGTTGGACGCGCCCCACATCAGCATCAGCCGCGCACCGGATTCGAGGTCTACTCCGGCCAGGTGGGTGGGTGCGGTGGTGACGCGGAAGTGGCCACGGAACGGGCTCTCGATCCGCACGGCCTCCTCCACGAGCGCATCCACGCGACCGCGGTCGGCACGCAGGCGCGCCTGGAGTTCGCGGTCTCCCGCGAGTAGCCGGACCGCGGTGCCCAGCAGGCTCGTGGTGGATTCCGCGCCCGCGGTCACCAACTGCACCAGCAGGATCGCGGCCTGATCGCGGGTCATCGTCCGAGCGGCGACGGCCGCGGCCACGCTGCCCAGCACCCCGGCTTCTTCGCCTGGGCGGGCGTGATCGAGTTGTTCGCCGAGGTATCGGACGAAGTCCAGGACCTCCAGCGCCGCCTGCCCGGCGCGATCGGGGGTCGCGACACCGGACACCATATCGATCGCGGCGTCCGACCAGCGGGCCAGTTGCTCATGGTCGGCGTCCGGTAGCCCGATGAGGTGCCCGATCACCTGCACCGGCACTCGATGGGCGACCTCGGCCATCCAGTCACCACCACCGGCGGCGACCAACCCTGCCACTGCGGGCCGGACAGCGGCGTCGATCATCTCGGTCAGCGCCGCGACCGAGCGTGGACTGAACCGCGGCATCACCAGCGCCCGGTGCGCGGTGTGCGTGGGTGGATCCGCGGTCGCCAGCACATCCACCGCGCCGGCCGCCTCGGTCACCGACACCGCCGCCGATCCCGAGGCCGCCGACAGCACCGCGACCAGGTTGCTCGAGTAGGTCTGCGGATCGGCCAGCACGGTGCGGATCGCGTCGAATCCCAGCACGACATACAACTGCTGTTCGGTCAGGAAATGCACATCACCGGCGGCACGCAACCGGTCGAGCACCGGGTAGGGGTCCTCCAGCGCGGCCGGGGAGAACAAGTCGGGGGCAATCACGACGGCACCGTCCTTTCACGCGTTGTATAACGTGTTATACAACGCGTGACGCGATTGCGGTACCCTTCGGTCTGTGGTCGATGACGCTGCCGCCCTACTCCGTGAGTCCCGCGATTCCCTGCGTGTCGTACGCGAATTCGGACCCGCCGAACGTGAGCGGCGCAGCGAGATCGCTGCCGTCGCACGCACCATGGCCTCCCGTGACGGCTACAAAGGTGTCACCATCCGGCAGGTCGCCGCCGAGGCGGGCACCACTCCGGTGACCGTGTACCGCTACTTCGGCTCCAAAGACGGCCTGATCCAGCACCTGATGGCCGAATGGGCCCTCGACACCCTCGACCGCATCACCCGGCTACACCCCGACCCCGCCGCCGCCGCCCCCGCCGACCGAGTCGCCGACACCTTCGCGCGGGTCATCGACTGGGCCGACGAACAACGCAACCTGCTCCACGCCGGCATGAACTCCGTGCACTCCGGCGACGGACCCGGCATCAGGGTCTGGCGGCCGCTGTTCACCGAACTGGTCCGCGCCGCCCTGGCCGACCCGGACTGGACCGACGAACACGACCAGGCCCTGGTCCTCGGTCACGTCCTGACCACCTGCCTCCTCGACCTGACCACCAACCCCGCCAACATCACCGATATCCGCCGCACTATCACCCGCGCGGCGCACCTACTCTTCACCGAACCCGACTGATGCGACTGTTCATCAAGACGCAGTGTTGAACTCAGCCCAGTGATCCGGGTTGCGACGCTCAGGTTCCACAGTCACCCACGATGAACAGGCGTTTCCCGGTTGCCCATGTTTTGTGTGTCCTGCCGGGGGCACAGCATCTGCGGTTGCCGCCGAATCAGCCCACCGCCGCCAATGCCCTCCACCCCTTCCTGGAGCGCGATCGAGCCCGCGGAGCGGCGCGTTCGATTCGCCGGTGCGCCTCGGAGGTACTGATCCGCAGCAGATCACTCAACAGCTGCGCTGTGTCCCGATAGCCGGTATCGACAGCGAGACTGCGGCGCTCAGCCTCCGCGACCGCTGCAATCATGGCGGCACCCAACCGTCGGCGCTGACGCTCGGTTTCAACGAGAGTACGCAGCAAGTCGACATCGGCCAGTTCCGACCATCTCCGTGCCGGTGCAGTCGAATGTGTGTTCACCCCGCCGAGTCTACCCCATATATAGAACATATGTTCGATTCAAGGCTTGGCAGCGTATTTCGTGTCCGGTTACTCGGCACGGCCGTGGCCTGGGGGTGATCGGTTTCGGATTTCCGGGATCATTCCTCCCGGGCTGGACGTGCTTCCCGTCGTTGCCGTTCGGCGCGCACGAGCGCTTCGGAGAATTCGGTCAGCGGGACCGTCCGATCGCCGCGTCCGGCCAAGCCCAGCTCACGTAGTCCCTGCCGGAAATCCTGGTCCCAGAACGGGTAGATGTGCAGTTCGACAGTTTCGTCACCGTTGCGGAGTACAAGATACTCCGCCTGGAATTCGGTGATCTCGGCGCCGACCTTCCCGTGGTTTGTACGCCCGGACCGTCGCAGACCGGCATCGGCATCGTCCTGCCATCGTTCGGGGTTGCGGCCGAGCGGATCGAACTGTGACAGCCGCTCGAGCAGATTGTCGAAATGCTTGCTCTGCACAGCGATGACGAGATCGTTTTCCGAGTTCAGCCGGATGTGCCGCAGGCCCATCTGCCCTTCGGCTCTGGGCTGTTCGAGGGCGTCGCGCAGCCACACCGGGAACTCGGGCGATTCCCGGGCAGTGAAAGATATCTCCCGGCTCCACTGTGAATCGTCACCCGGATTCGTGTTCACCTCGAGACGACCGTGGTGCGGATCCTCCAAAACGCTGTCAGGCGGGGTCTCGGTTCCGTGGTCCAGAATGCGCGCGTGCAGAATACGGTCGCCGGGTTCGCCGCGCACATCCAGCACCACTCTGAAATCTCCGTCGGTCGAGCGCGCGGCATAGGCGACCGTTTCGGCCAGGCTCGAGCCGAGATCGTCGCGCCGGCCGGCCGGCCAATCCGGTATCTGCGAGTCGAGCCAATCCCAGGCGCGGCTCGCCTGGGTGTATTCATCGCCCGCGCGGTCTGCCGCGGTCAGCTCGAGTTCCCGCCGTTGCGGCCCCACCTCAGCCGGTCCCTCGCCGCTATCCTCCGGACGCGAGGTGGTCTGCGGGCGGCTGCTGCCCTCCTCCGGTCTCGCGGTCGCGCGGTCTGGCGCCGAGTTCTCCGAATCCGCTCCGTCGGTTCGTCCCGCGGGTGGCGCCGAGCCCTCACGGAGACCGGCGTCCACCCCGCCGGCGAGCTCGTCCACGTCGAAGCCGAGAGCCGCGAGATCATCGGCGAACTCGCTCATATCGATCACCGGCTCGCGGACACCGCTGGTATCGCCGGTATCGCCGGCACGATGGATTTCGAACCAGTGGGTCGCGCGTGATCCCTCCGGGCCGAATCGGAGCACGCGGCCGCAGCTATCGCTGAAGGCGTGTGCGAGTTGGGTGCCCCGGCCGCCCTGCCTTTCCACCGGCTGCTGATCGGGAATCCAGTCCGCCATCTTCATCGCTTCCCCCGGCGCGAGCGAGTTGCTCACCGAAACCCGCACGCGGCCGTCCTCCGGGGCGGTGACCTCGACGACCGC
Organism: Nocardia carnea; assembly: GCF_029868325.1. Classification (GTDB taxonomy): domain Bacteria; phylum Actinomycetota; class Actinomycetes; order Mycobacteriales; family Mycobacteriaceae; genus Nocardia; species Nocardia carnea_C. The sequence goes on along the minus strand of NZ_JARWNW010000222.1, from coordinate 21,708 downwards.
CCGATGGTCGAATGAATAGGTCACCGAATTCGTGTACAGCTCCGAGAGGATCAGTTGCGCATCGCCGATCTGCTCATCGGTCAGCCACGGGTAGGTCTCGCTCAGCTGGTCGGCCAGCGCCTGTCGTTGTTGTCCGACCGACGACTGGTAGACGGCTTCACCTTCACGGCCCCACATCTGGTTCACACGATCGTCGCCGACGGTCACCGGGGCGGCGCGTTCGCGTGGCGGCGTGGAATCAGGCCCGCGCACGACTCGCTCTACCGGGCGCGGATTCTGGTCGAGCTGCCAGATCGTCCGGACCAGGCCGGCATCGGTGTGTGTCACTTCTATGGTCAGTTCCCGGAAACCGTCCGGTGTACCGACCGTTTCCGCGGTGACCCGGACCGTGCCGCGTCCGTGCTCCACCACGTCACCGACTGCGCCGGCGATATCGGCAACGTAATCGGGCGACGACCAGTCGTGCAGCATCGCCGTCAGCGATTCCCGGGTCAGGGTCGCGGTATGGGCATCGGCCGGGAGCGCGGGCGACTCGGGCCCACCCAGGTCGAGCCGCAGGAACGGGCCGTCGTCGCCTGCGGCCGGTCCGTTGTCCGGCTGCGGAGCCGGCGGATCGCCGTCTCCGGAGGTCGGGCCCTCGTCCTCGGGCCGCGCAACGGTATCCGGTTGTGTCTCGCCCTCGGAATGCGCCGGCGCTGTTTCTTCCCGGCTTGCGGAAACCGGTGTTTCCGGGCCGGCTTCGCCGGGTGGGGCCGGCCGATCTGCGGTTCGGCGGTCCCCTGACTCCCCGGTCTCCTCATTCGGCCGCGGCGCGGCGCCGTCGTCGTGCCACACCTCGGTATCGGGCCGCTGCTGTCCCTCGGTCCGGGCCACGGACTCCGGACGTGCCTCGTTCCCGGTCTGCCCATTCCCCTCAGTCCGCACCGCGCCCGGCGAGTCTCTTTCACCCGAGGGCGGGGCCGCGGAATCGTCGTGACGTCCCCTGGGTGCAGTGCCGTCCCGGCCGGCGCCCGGCCCGTCGGCGGCACCGCCGCCGTCCCGGGCAGGCGAAAAAGGCGGCGGCCCGTCATCACCGGGCGACGCAAATATCCGCCGTCCTGCATCCGGCCCGCCACCGCCCGGCCTGCCGCCGTCGCCGGTCGGCGCCCCGATCTCGGGCCCTGCCGGACCGCGCAATGCGTGGGGCATCGAACCCAGCACACCACCGACCATGCCGGGCAACAGGTGGTCCCATCCCAGGTCCAGCTGACCGGTGAACGGCACCACCGACGCCACTCCGGCAATCGCGCCCGCAGCACCGCCGGCAGCGGCGCCCGCGAAGCGGATTCCGACCTGCGTAAGCCTGTTCCCCGCCGTGGAAGCGGCGTTATTCACGAAGCGCCGCTCGAGCCCCACCATCGTCCGCACACCGAAGAACTCACCCGCAGCACCGGCGGCAGCACCGGAGACGACTCCCAGGCCGATATCGTTCCAGTCGAACTCGGTCCGGTAATTCTCCGGGCCCGTCATCTGCACTGCCTGGGCGGCAAGGGGAATAGCGCCACCTTGGATCGCGCCCAGCGTCACACCCTTGAACGCGATCACGCGCACCAACCGCGCCGCAGCCGCACGCGCCCCCTCCGCTCCCAGCCCGGTGATCAGTTCGCGGAAGGCGGCCCGCACCGTCAACCGCGTCGCCGCTGTCGCCGCTGCGCCGTGCACCTGTCCCACACCGGGGACGAACGCGTCCACGCCCAACTGGATGACCAGCGCCACCAGGGACCCGATGATCACGTATTTGCTGTACTCGGTGAGCAGCGCGTTGTGCATACACTGGTCCGACAGCCCGTAGCAGGCGTCCGCCGCGTGTTTCAGGTCCCCGCCGAGGTCGATGCCGTACTTTTCGAGCGCATCCCCGGTTTGCCCTTCGATCGCCGATACGGCCCTTTCCCGGGCCTTGCCCGACAGCTGCGACACCGTGGTGATCGCATCGCCGATTTCCTTCCATGCCGCGCCCAGCCGGCGCAGCGCATCCTCATCCCCCTCCGGCCACGGACCGGCCACCGCGGTGATCACCCAGGAAGGGATCTCCTTGGGAATTTCGAGCGTCATCGCTTAGCAGGGCGTTGTCCGGCGGTACCCGTTCACCCTTCGGACCTGTGCTCGCGGCGGGCGCACGCTGGTTCGCTGTCTCCCGGCCCGGCCGATTCGATGATGTCCCGGATTCCCCGCAAACTCGGCGCACCCGGAAACAGGTCGGGGAGGTCCGGCAGATCGCCGCCGGTACCGGTGATCGGCGCGACGATCTCGGCCCGTCGCCGTTGTGCCGCCAGAGCAGCGGACCGGGCTGCCTCGGTGACGGACCGTCCCAGCTGCTCGGGTGAACTCACCTGGTAGGCCTGCGGCGACAACCGCACCTCCAGCACGATCCCGTACGCGTCGACCGTCACCTCCACCAGACGATCCGCAGACGACGCCGACGAGCGGGCCCCCGTGAGTTGCGCGGCGGCGTCGGGGAGATCCGCCGGTTGCTCACCGAACCCGTCCAGCAATGTATCTACGAGCCGTGCCAATTCGGAGTGGGCCGATCGCGGATCCTCGGGACTCGGTCGATCCATGTGGACTCGTCCTTTCGTCATCGACCGATTCTCGAGCCATCGGCGTGCGGAGTCTCCGCGGGTTCCGGTTTCGACCAGGGGGTGGAGTGCGTCCGCACCCCCATTCGGTCGGCGGGCACGGCGGGTGGCCGGTCCGCATTCTCGGCGGCAGCGATTTCAGGGCGTCGGGCTTGCGGGTTGTCGTCCTTCTTCCGTTCCCGGCGTTGCGGTTTCGCACTGGCAGTCTGGGGCTGCGCCGGCGGGCGGGTGCCCGGCGGGCTTCCCGGCGGCTGACCGGACTGCGGGCCGGGCGGTTGCCCGGCGAGGAAGGGCCGCTCCCCGGGCCCGGACCAGGGACTGCTCGGCGCCGCGCCCCGCATTCCTGCACCCGAGAGCGGGTGTCCGAGCGCGGCAGGCGGCGCGGGCTGCGCCGCCGGCGCGACGGTGTGCCCGGTCGCCGGGGGCCCGGAGACGGGATCGGCTCCGGCTGCGATGGCCCCGGCCGCCGAAGATACGTCACCGTCCGCGGGCGATTGCGGTGATCCCAGGGACGGCCCGGAAGGCGCTTCGGCCCCGGAGCCCGGCCTGTTCCCGGCGGTGTCCTCGGTGGCCGGTGGTCGCGAGCCGCGCGGACCGTGCTCACCGCCGGCCGATGATTCCGTGTGCGGCCACTGCCCATCCGGCGACGTCGAACGGGAACCGGACAGCGGCGACACTGTCTGCGGTCGCGCCGCGGGGTAACCGCTGTCCGGCCGACCCGACGGACCGAAAGCGGTCGTTTCGGAGGGCCCTTCGCGTTCCCGGACCCCGCGACCGGCATCGGTGTCCATGGTGTCGAATTCGCCGCCGATATCTGTGAAAGATTGCCCGCTCGATTGCAGTGTCCCGACCAGATTCCGCAGATTCACCACGGTCTGCTGTGCGTCGGGATCATACGTCTGTTCGAAGGCCTTTCCCGGATCATCGTTTCCCCAGCACCGCCCCTCGGTACCGAGCGCGGTCTCGAGATTGCGGAGCGCCGCGGCCAACTCCTGCGCTGCCCCGGAAAGCGTGGGGCTCTGCCGGGCCAGCTCGTCGGAATCAAGGGAGAATACGCTGCTCATGAACGGCTCCGATGGGGGCTGTGGTCATACCGCGGCAATGTCATGCAGATGACGGCCGACTGACCTCATAAGCCCCAACCTCAACTCCTCACACCAGGCATTCCCAGTGTCATATATTCCCACTTATGGGGATGGTGGCCCGGAGGGCGCCTCGGCTCCTGCACGAAAGGCGTAGGCAGCACGCCGGAAGTCATATAGTCGATACAGCCCACACTGACAGTCACATGTCGAGCACTCGGGGGACGCCGCACTATGGACGATCACGATCTCGATCAATTGACCGAGGCCACCGCCGAGATGAAGCGACTCGTCGGCACGTTACTCGATGGCCTGGATCAACAGCGCGAGGATATTCCCGGCGTTCACGAACGACTGTCACGATCCCGGTCGTCGGCGTGGTCGGCGGATCGGCTGGCCGAGGTCACCGTCGACGCGTACGGGCTCGTCATCGATGTCCGGTTGGCGGCCGAGGCTTTCCGAAGCGGTCCACCGGCACACCTGGCTCGATCCATCACCGAGGCGGCCCGCGCCGCGGCCGAGGCGGCGCGGCAGCAGCTGGCAGAGATCGTTTCGCCGATCACCGGGATCGCCGAGGAGCTGCCGGACCTTCCCGATCTGCTGCCGGGCGCACCGAGCCTGCGCGACATCCGGGAGATCGTCGAGGCAGCCACCCGCACGGCGCCCGATACCGACCGGACCGCAGAGCACGATCCCACCATCTCCGACCGGCTCGATCGGTAACCGCAGCACGCCGCCCCCGAGCCCGGGCCGAGTTCCCGAAGCCCCGGACCACCGCATTGCCGGCCGGAAACACTACTGCTCGGCGTCCGACCGGCGGTTCTTACCGGGCCAGAACCATATTCACCGTTACGCTCGGGCAATCAGGTGGTGCGACACCACTGATCCGCGGCAACGGGAGGACTGAAGTATCCGCTGCGCACCACGGGGAAACCACGGGCAACCACCCGCCGGTTATGAGACGAGGTGGAGGAGGCCACGATGTTCGAGGCGGATGTGCTCGATATCGCACAACACGCATTCACCGGCGATCTGCCCACCGAATCCCGAGTCGGCGAACTCGTCGCCGAGGCCCACCGGCGCTACACCGGCCTGCACGACGGAAAGATCGCCGACTACATTCCGATCCTGGCCGAAGCCGACCCGAACTGGTTCGGGCTGACGCTGGCCGGGACCGACGGCAGTACTCACTCCGCAGGTGACACCGGGATCGCGTTCTCGATCCAGTCGATTTCGAAAGCCTTCGTCTTCGCACTCGTCTGCGAGACCTACGGGCACCAGGCCGTACACGAGCGTGTCGGCGTGAACAACACGGGCCTGCCGTTCAATTCGGTGATGGCCGTCGAACTCAACGCCGGCAGCCCGATGAATCCGATGGTCAACGCCGGCGCGATAGCGACGACGGCGCTGATGCCCGGCGCGACGCCGGCGGAGCAGTGGGAGAACATCCGCACCGGCCTGTCCCGCTTCGCCGGGCGGTATCTCGAAGTCGACGGGGTGGTCTATCGCTCCGAAATGCTCACCAACCAGCGCAACAAGGCGATCGCGCGGCTTCTGGAGAGTTACGGGCGCCTCGACACCGACCCGCTGGAGACCGTGGATATCTACACCCGGCAGTGCGCCCTGGCCGTCACGGCCACCGACCTCGCGGTCATGGGCGCGACCCTGGCCGACGGCGGTGTCAACCCGGTCACCCGGGAGCGGGTGGTCTCCTCGGAGGTGTGCCGCGACACCTTGGCCGTGCTCGCCTCGTGCGGACTCTACGAACGATCCGGGGAATGGCTGTTCGAGATCGGATTGCCGGCGAAATCCGGGGTCGCGGGCGGCATCGTCGCCGTATCGCCGGGCAAGGGTGCGCTGGGCACATTTTCACCGCGGCTGGATGCGGCAGGCAACAGCGTCCGTGGGCAACGCGCCTGCGCCTACCTGTCGCGGGCCCTGGGCCTCAATCTCTTCGCGTCCTCCGTCCACCAGCCCGTCGCGGCCGCCCACCGCGACAGCGCGAAAGGAGCCTGACCGTGCCGGACACCACCACCGCCGCCGACCCCGTCGTGGAACGGCGCTCGTGGATACCGATGATCGGACTGTTCCTCGCGCAGGTACTCATGTCGTTCAACGTCGCCGCGCTCCCGATCTCGCTCGGCGGCATAGGTGAGGACTTCGGGGTCCCCCCTACCGTCGCCGGCTCCACCATCGTCGTCTACGGCATCGCCGTTGCCGCACTGGTGATGACAGGCGCGAAACTGGGCCAGCGCATCGGCTGGTTGCTCATCTTCCGTGTCGTGGTCGTAGTATTCGCGTGCTCGTCAATGATGATGATCCTGTCGCCCGGTATCGAATGGGCCATCGGCGGCCAGGTGCTCGCGGGCGCCGCCGCGGCGATCATTGTTCCGGCGCTGGTGGCGCTCATCGCGGAGAACTACACCGGCGATCAGCAGGCGACAGCGGTCGGATCGCTCGGTTCGGCCCGCGCCATCTCCGGTGTCAGCGCGTTCCTGATCGGCGGCACGCTCGGGACACTGGTCGGCTGGCGCCCTGTATTCGGTGTCACGCTGGCCATCGCGGTCGCCGTTTTCGTGCTGAGCTTCGGCCTGCGCACCGATGAGGGCGACCCGAATATCCGCATCGATATCTTCGCCTCGGTACTGATCGGTTCGGCGATCGTTGTACTCACCCTGGGTTTCAACAACCTGAACGCGTGGGGCATCGTCTTCGCGAAAGACGCTGCGCCGTTCTCGATTCTCGAACTGTCGCCCGCGCCGGTACTGGTCGTGGCCGGTGTGATCCTCGGTCAGCTGTTCGTCATGTGGACCAGGCGGCGGATGCGGCAGGGCAAGGTTCCGCTGATCGATCTCAGCGTGCTGGGCCGCCCCACCGAACGTGCCGCCATCTACGCGATGTTCGTCATCGTGGCCATGGAAGCCGCGGTGAACTTCACCATCCCCACCTACATCCAGATGGTGCAGGGACGTAGCCCGTTCGATACGTCGCTGGCGATGATCCCGTTCAACCTCACCGTTTTCGTCACCGCGACACTGATCGTCCGGTTCTACAAGCAGTACCCGCCGCGCGTGATCGCCCTCTTCTCGTTCGGCCTGACGACGGTCGCGCTGATCTGGCTCGCCTTCGCGGTCACGAACAACTGGGAAACCGTTCCGACGATCCTGGGGCTCATCGTCTTCGGTATCGGGCAGGGAGCGCTGGTCACGCTGGTGTTCAACGTTCTGGTCACCGCCGCGCCCAAAGAACTCGCCGGCGATGTCGGGTCGTTGCGGGGTACCGCACAGAACCTCGCTTCGGCAGTCGGTACCGCCGTCATGGGCGCCGTGCTCGTGACCACGCTGAGTTTCGGCGTGACCCAATCCGTGGAAGAACACCCGGAACTGCCGCCGGAACTGGCCGCGCAGGTGGACCTCGACAACGTCAACTTCGTGAGCAACGACGAATTACGTGGCCTTCTCGAGCAGACCACCGCCACCCCCGAACAGATCGACGCCGCCGTAACCCTGAACGAGGAACAGCGGCTGCGCACCCTGAAACTCGGTTTCCTCATCCTCGCCGGTATCAGCGCCGCCGCCGCACTGCCCGCATCGCGACTGCCGAAATACCGGCCGGGGGAAATCCCCGAACCCCACTGACCGCCTGCCTTCGTGCACCTCGATGACATGAGTGCCGGTCACCCTCGAGCCGACGTGTGCGCGGTGTACAACCACCCCCGGGCGGAAATCCGCACGAGGTCGGTCTCGTGCGGTCGCAGCGTCGCTTCGACGGCGGCCTTCGCTTTGCGGACAGCTGTCGCGCCGGCGCCCGCGACGAACGAGCGTAGTTGGGCATCGAACAGGAATTCGGTCGCGTCGCGACAGTCTCGGCCGAGGACGGTCAGGGTCTCGAAACCGGTCACGGTGACGGCCGCGAAGCCCGCGGCGGTCAGTACGTCGCGAACCTGATCGGGATCGGCGAACTCGGTAACGCCGGGGGCGACATCGTCGAAACCGGGAGTCGGCAAATATTCGGCCAGCGCCGTGAAGATCGCGGCAACGGAGTCGCCCGGCTCCCGGTGACAGGTGAACACGAGCCGGCCCCCTGGCCTCATAGCACTGGCAATGTTGGTGAACGCGGCGACGGGGTCGTCGAAGAACATCACCCCGGCGCGGCTTATCACCGTGTCGAATCGCTCCACGGTGAACGGGTAGACCTGTGCGTCGCCCTGCTCGAACGTGACGTTGGTGAGCTTCTCGGTTTCGGCGAGCTGTCGTGCGCAGGCCAGCATCGGCCCCGAGAGATCGAGCCCGACTGCTTTGCCACGGTTTGCCACCCGGGCAGCGGTGCGGGTGGTCTGTCCGGTCCCGCAGCCGATATCGAGCACGCGGCTGTGTTGGCCGAGCGCGGCGGCTTCGAAGAGATGCTCATCGTGGCCGCCGGCCATGGTGTCGTATCGGGCGTAATGTTCGGCCCAGTGGTGTCCGTCGGCTCCGTTCCACACCTGGAACTGCTCGGTATTGCTGATCTGCGCCATAGCGATTCTCCTTGTGCAACGTTGTCGTCGGCACCGACTGTTTCGCGTAGCTCTGCCGAACCGGTGCCGGATGGCTGCCACCGACCCTGGATAATCGTTGGTGTGCGCATCGAGATCCTGGGTCCGCTGCGGGTTGTCGCCGACGACCGGAGCATCGGTGTCGGCGGGATACGGGCGCGAGCGCTCCTGATCCGGCTGGCGCTGGATGCGGGCCGTGTGGTTTCCGCGCGGACGCTGATGGAAACGGTGTGGCCGGAAGATATTCCGGATCATCCGGATGCCGCTCTCCATTCGCTGGTGGCCAGATTGCGGCGGGCGCTGCCCGAATCGGCGATGCTGCGCGCGGGGAAGGCGGGATATCGGCTGGAGGTTCCCGCCGAGACAGTCGACGCCGTACGTTTCGAGCAGCTGGCCGAGGAAGGCCGCCGCGCCTTGGGGGCCGGGCGCCACGGTGCAGCCCAGGAACTGCTGACCGAGGCGCTGGGGTTGTGGCGGGGCGAGCCGCTGGCCGATATCGCTCATCTGCCGTTCGCGACCGCGGTGGCCGCGCGGCTGGACGAACTGCGGCTGGCTGCCACCGAGGACCGGATCGAGGCGATACTGAGCGGGTCGTCCCCGGAACGCGCCCTGCTATCGGTGGAGCTGAATCAGCTGGTTGCCACCAACCCGCTGCGGGAACGTTTACGTGTTCTCCTCCTCCGTGCATTGGTTGCCGACGGCAGGCAGGCGGAGGCACTGTCCGCGTACGAGGACTATCGCACCGTGCTCGCAACGCAATTGGGTACCGATCCCGGATCGGAACTACGCGAGCTGCATATGCGAATACTGCGCGGAGACACGGAGCGGTCGCACGTCCGCGGGAACCTGCGGGCGCCGTTGACGAGTTTCGTCGGCCGCGAGGCCGACCGGCGTCAGCTCGGCCGACGGCTCCTGGACCATCGGCTGGTGACCTTGGTCGGGCCCGGCGGCGTGGGCAAGACCCGCCTCGCCACCATGACCGGTGCCGGGCTGGATATCCCGGTCTGGCTGGTTGAGTTCGCTCCGGTCACACGTCCCGGCGAGGTGCCCCGCGCAGTGGTGGCCGCCCTCGGCCTGCGGGACTCGGCGGATGCGATATCTCGTCTGGTCGACACGCTCGCAAACCGTGAGACAGCGGTCATCCTCGATGGCTGCGAGCATGTGGTCGAAGCGGTGGCACAGCTGGTAGCAGAGCTACTCGGCCGTTGCCCGCGGCTCCGGGTACTGGCCACCAGCCGGGAACCGCTCGGCATCACCGGCGAGGCACTGTTCGCGGTAGCGCCGCTGGAAGCGGGTTCCGCGGCACAGCTGTTCACCGATCGGGCGCGGGCCGTGCAATCCGATTTTGTGCCGAGCGACTATGTCGATCGGATCTGCCGCCGATTGGATTACTTGCCGCTGGCCATCGAGATGGCCGCCGTTCGCCTGCGGTCGATGTCGATCGAAACCCTCGCTGCCCGCCTGGATGACCGATTCCGGCTACTGACCGGCGGCAGCCGCACCGCCCCGCCCCGCCACCGCACATTGCGGGCCGTAGTGGAGTGGAGCTGGGACCTGCTGACCGACACCGAACGCGCCGCGGCGGACCGGGCAGCCGCCTTCCCCGGGAGCTTCTGCGCTGAGGCCGCTGAACACGTCGGCCTCCCCGCAGACATCCTGCATGCCCTGGTCGATAAATCACTGCTGGAGTATGTGGCGGGCCGATATCGGATGCTCGACACCGTCCGCGAGTTCGGTATCGAACAGCTGGCAGCCACCGGCCGCCTGGCCGCCGCTCGCTCCGCCCATGCACACTACTTCCTCGAGCTGGCCGAACGGGCAGAACCGCACTTGCGCGGCTCCGGGCAACTCCCGTGGCTCACCCGCCTCGATGTGGAGCGGCACAACATGAACGCCGCGATCGCGTTCGCCGTGGACAGCGAAGATACCGATACCGCCGTCCGATTGGGCGCCGCACTCGGTCAGTTCTGGACCGTTCACGGCGATCACGCGGAAGCCATCCGGAAACTGGGCGATATCGTTTCGATGCCCGGTCCGGCCGCGACCGAGGCACGACTGCGCGCCATCGCCGCCTACCTGGTCAACGCGATCTTCGCAGGTACTCTTGCCGCCGCCGCGGCCACCGTGGAACGCCCCGGCACTGCCCACCATCCGACCGCTGGTTTCATCTGTGCCCTGATCGCCCTCGCCGCCGGCGACACCGATGACGGATTGGCCACGCTGGAACCGCATTTGAAACACACCGACCCATGGACACGAGGGATGCTGTGGTTCATACGTTCGCTGTTACACGGGGCAGCGGGCCGGGCCGACGCCGGCCGACTGGATATCACCGCAGCCGTCGAGGGGTTCCGCGGTTGCGGTGAGCGATGGGCATTATCGCTGTCGCTGATGTCGCTGGCAAGTGCGTTGATCACTGCCGGTGACACCGTCGAGGCCCTGGCCACGCTGGACGAGGCGGCCCTGGTCGCCCGCGAACTCGGCACCCACGACGGGCAGCAAGTCTGGCTTGCCATGGTCCGCATCGACGCCGGAGATGTCGATAACGCGCGCAAGCAATTGTCGGAGGTACTCACGCGGGGCGCCTCTCCGCACGAGATCACCCTTGCCCGGATCTCCCTCGCCGACCTGGCACGCCACAACGGCGACCTCGCCGAGGCCGAACAGCACCTCGGCTATGCCGCGGACGCCACCGACCCACCCGAGCGCGCCTTGTACGCGGCCGGCGCGGGATATCTCGCCGCGGCTACCGGTGATTTCGCCGCCGCCGCGCGCTACCTGCGCGAAGCGCGAGACATCGCCGTCGAGCTGCCCGATATGCCGATGTTGGCCCATGTGGCAGTTGGGATGGCCGACGTTGCCCACCGGCGCGGCGAGCACGAGTACGCGTCGGAGATTCTGGGCGTGGCCCACGCATTGCGGGGTGGCCCGAACTCCGGCAACCCCGACGTCGCGCGGTTGGCGCATACCCTGCGCGAATACCGAGACGAGTACGAGCGTGGATGTCGCCTCGCTCCCGCGACCGCAACGGCCGAGGTCCAGGCGTACTGACCGCGCCCGCTGTCACCGCCGCGCGGCCTTCTCGCGTTTCGCCAGGTACTCGGCGCGACAGCCGCGGCAACAGAATGCATACAGTTCACCGTCGATCTCGACAGTGGCGGTGTTGTCGTCCAACGGAACGAGCACCCCGCACATCGGATCCTGCAACGCCTTGCCGACCTCCAGATCGTCCCGGTACGGATCACTCAACATCTCGACGAGATCTTCGGACTTCACCATCTTTCCGAGCATCCCGATGCTCCCCTCCGAGACACCGAGGACATGTACCTGCACCGTCGGACGCCGGTAGGGCAGGTCCCGATCGTCGAACTCGTCGGAGACGATTCGGGTGGCGTAGGAGATCAACGTTTCGCTCATATCCTTGCGCCACGGTCCCGGAACGTGAATCCGGACCAAGCAGTGCGGAGGATCCTGTTCGGTAAGGGAATGCTCTCCGGCGACCCAGATCTGCGGCTCATGCACCACCACCTGAAACATCGATGCGAATACGGCCGCCGAACGGGGAGCCATCTCTTCTCCCCCGCTGTCGGGGTCACCCGCGCCCAACTCGTGGATCGTGCCCAGGCGCCGGGCTACCCGCAACCGTTGTGCGGGGTCGAGCACACCTTCGGACAAGAACAATTCGATGAACATCATCGTCGATCACCTCCCCCTGCAGCTTCTCGAAGCAGCCTGCCGGATGGCTGCCGAACCACTGCCGCCCCGTCCGGCTCAGGATTTGCACGGCGCGATCGAGCTGGTCAGCGCTGTGGCATATCAGCCCCTGTCACCCCGCGGGCGAGGGCGAGGGTATCGGCCTTAGCGACCTCAGCGGGAGTAATCCCGGAAGGTCATCACACCGCCGACCAGGAAAACCATCACCGCGAGGATGTAGACGGTGACGCGGAACCACGTCGGCCCGTAGTAGCTGACCGCCATCGCCGCACCCAGCGCCGCGAGAATCAGTACCACCCCGTACAACGGTGTGCGCTGCTCCCTGTCAACCATTCCTCCAGTGTCCGCCGGTCGCGCCCCGGTAGCAATGAACATCACGCAGATCGTGCCCTGACCGGCTGTTCCACGCCGGCTCCGCCCCTCGATGGCCGGACTACCGGCGGTGCCGAACCACCACAGGTAATCGGCCCTGTTGCCGCACAGGCGAGAGCCTGTGTGGCAACAGGGCCGATGGCATTACCCGCTGCTGTCAGGCGGCGGACATGGTCGACAGCATCTGCATCAGCTGCGCCATGCCCGCCGCTTCGTTTGCCGAAGAGCCCGGGGCGATCGGCAGGTCCATCTGCACCGATTCAGCGGACGGGGTGGCCGGCTGCAGGGGCAGCCCGGTACCGGCACTCGCCTGCGCAGCACCGGCTACCGCGCCGAGGGCAATTGCCGCGACGGCGATGCTGCCCGACAGAACACGTTTCATCGTTTTATCTCCCATTGATCTTTCCGCGGTTGCGGATTCCTCCCGACCCGATCCCATCAAACTCGGTCGGACCGGTCTCAGGCAAGCCACGTGGGTTATCGCATGACCCCGGTGTGCCCGGTGGAGTAGCGGCCGGGTTGCGGCCACACCGTCAAACCGTGCGGTCCTTGGCCGACAGGGATACGAGCCAGTAACTTCCAGTCGACGATATCGATCGCGTAGACCTCGCCGTGTTTGCGTCCGGAAACCCAGAAGGTCCGGCCGTCGGCGGAGAGATTGCCCATGTCCGGGCTGCCCCCACCCGGCAGGAACCATTTGTGCACGAGACCGTTGGCGGCGAAATCCCATACCGAAATACTGCCTTCGTCTCGGTTGGTGATGAGCATCTGCTTGGAATCACGGGTTACATACAGGCCGTGCGTACCGGCGCCGGTCGGGACGAACCCGGTGTTGTCGAAGGTCAGTGCGTCGAAGGTGTAGAGACCGCCCGCGTGCATATCGGCGACGAAGAAGGTGCGGCCGTCCGGGGAGAGTTTGACGTCCTGCGGCATCCCGTGCCGTCCGTGCGGCAGATCGATCGTGCGTACCAGCGTGCGCCCGGCGATATCGATAACCGACATCCGTCCGGCGAATTCGCAGCTCGCCAGGGCGAACCGGCCGTCGGCGGTGAAATCCATATGATCGACCCCGGCACAGTCCGGGACCGGGAGGGCATGTTTCTTCTCCCAGGTCACCGGGTCGTAGAAGTCGAGCGATTTATCCGCCTCGGCGACGACCAGAGCGTACTTGCCGTCCGGTGTGTAATACATGTTGTACGGATCCCGCACGGGGAAACTCGTGCCCGGCTTACCGGTTCGCGGATCGATCGGCAGCAGACTGCCTCCGCCGATCGGCAGGTCGTTGGTGACGTACAGGGTTTGCAGATCGTAGGACGGCACCACATGCTGCGGTTCCACCCCACCGGCCGAGAAGGTGTCGATCACTCGGAAGGTCCCGGGGTCGATCACCGAGACATCGTGGGATCGGCTGTTCGGCACGTAGACCAGTTCGCGATGGCCGGCCACCGCCGGACTCAATTCCCGGTTGGCCGCGTAGATATCGTCGAAGCGCAGCGGTGGAGGCATTCCCGGCAGCAGATTCGACATATGTTCCGGTGGTGGCGCGGCCGGCGAAGTTGCCGGGGTTCGGCTGGATTCGTCCGTCGATACCGCCTGCCCCGAAGAACAGCCCGTCACCGCAACGAGGACCGCAGCTGCCGCGGTGAGCCGGACCGAATGGTCACGCCGCAGGGTGGTTACTGACACCGATGTCCTTTCGTCCTGCCGAGTGTTCACCAGGTCGAAAGGAGATGCCTCGAGTCAGAGTCTCTTCCGGGCACATCGGTGGTAACACTCGAGCGCAATATGAGACAACAGTTCGTGCACGATTTCCGCATCCGGAAGCGTAGTGGAGAAATGGGACTGCTGTTCGAGACACGGGCATCGGACTCGCCGTGGGTGGAGTCCGTGTGGATCTGCCGGAGCGAGCAGGTCACCGAGATGACCTCGGTGGCGACCGAGACCTGGGGGATGGTGTTCTGGGAACAGGAGGGTCGCCGTTATGCGGCGGTCACCGGACCGGAGAGCCGTACCGGTACCGCACCGGTGCCCGAAGGCGCGGAGTTCGTCGGTATCCAGTTCGCGGTGGGTACATCACTGCGTACGACGGCGACGTCGGCCCTGGTGGACGGCGGGATCGCCTTACCCGAGGTGACCGGCCGGACCTTCTGGCTCGACGGCGCCCACCGCGAAACCCCGCGGGCCGACGATGCCGAGGCGCTCGTCGACCGGCTCGTCCGGGAGGAAGTCGTGATTCGCGACCCGCTGGTCGCGGCGACACTGGCGGGTGCGCCACCGGCAGTCACCGAGCGGACTCTCGAACGACGGTTCCGGGCGGCGACCGGCCTCACCCAGGGCGCTGTCCGGCAGATCGGACGCGCCCGCACGGCCGCACTCCTGCTGACGTCGGGCGAGACACCCGGCGATGTGGTCGGCAAGCTCGGTTACTACGACGAACCCCATCTCGCCCGCGCGCTACGCCGGTACGTCGGCCGGACCGCTCAGGAATTGCGCACCCGGGCCGGTGGTGCGCTCGCGCTCGATCCCGGTCAGTGCGCGACCTCGTAGACGAGTTTGGCCACTCCGTTGGAGTAGGTCGCCGAGTCCCGCAACCGCAGCGTCTGCTTATCGCGGTCCGACCGGGCGAACAGACTCTTCCCCGCGCCCAGGAGCACGGGGAACACCAGCAGGTTGTACCGGTCGATCAGATCGGCGTCGGCGAGGCGGCGAGCCAGTTCGGCACTGCCGTGGATATAGATCGCGCCGCCGTCGGCCTGCTTGAGCTTCGCGACATCGTCGGTCGATCGCAGGATCGTTGTGGGACCCCATCCGTCGATCAGAGCGTCCTCGCTCAGACCGGCCGAGACAACATATTTGGGCAGATCCTTATAGGCGGCGTGATCGTCGGAATCGCGCCAGATCGGGGCGAACGCCTCGTAACTGCGGCGGCCGAACAGCAACGCGGTCGTATCGGCCAGCTCCTCGGCTTTGAGCGAGTACGCCTCGGGCACGAACTCGGTGTCCATCACCCAGCCGCCGCTGCGGTGCCCCTCGGCCGTACCTCCGGGCGAGTCCACGACGCCGTCCAGCGACATGAAACCCGTGTAGACCAGTTCGCGTGTCATCAATTCCTCCAGGGCTCGGGCATCGGATTCGGGCTGCCATCAGCCTAGGAAGAGCCGCTGCCGATGTCTTGGACGAAACCGACACCACCTGCCGGTCGGTGATTCCGCCGCGTTCACCCGGGGATGAGCGGCCTTGCCGATCGAGGCGAACTACAGTGGCCGGCTGACCGCTTCGCGGCAGCGGCGGACCCGCTGCCGGGCTGCGGCGGGGCGGAGGGCCGGTTGGCGGGGCGAGGCCGGACGCGGCGGGCAGTAGGCCGGTCGCGGCGCGCCGGGCCGTCGGTCCGGCGGGGCAGCTCGGTACGGGGCAGGAGGCGGTTGCCGACTCCGAGGTCGTCGTGGTCGAGCCCGGCCGCGCCGAGCAGTCGGGGCTGGTACGACAGGGCGATCTCGAGGTGGTGTTCGAGGACCATCACGCTCTCGGAGGCCGCGAGCTGAGCGTCCGCCGGTAGCTCGGCCGGGCCGGGGCGGGAAACCTCCGCCGGTACAACGGCAGCGCCGGTGCTCGCCCGCATCGAATTCCGCATGCTGAAGGCGAGCACCGCGGCGAGCACCGCGACCACGCCGCAGACGAGTGCCTGATCGGTCAACACAACGGCGGCCGCCGGTGTATCAGCGCTGGATTCCCGGCCGCCGCCGAAGAGTTTGCCGAGGGTATCGCCGAGCGCGGTTTTCAGTTCGTCGTACTGTTCGGTCATCGCGCGCAATTCCGACGCTTTGCCGTTGAAATACACCAGCGCCGCTGGGACGAGTACAGCATTGGCCACCCCGGCACCGACCATCGCCGGCAATCCGATACCGAACATCCGGTACGAACACGCGGCGGCCAGGGTGGTCACCGCGGCCGCGGCGGCCAGGAAGCCCCACAGTCCGCTGATGGAAACGATACTGCCGGAGAGCCATTCGCCGACGTTACGGAGCGCGGGAACGGAGCCGTCGAGCCGGCCGAAAGCGTCCGCTTGCACGTCGCCACGTGGCCCCGAAGCCGACAGCCAGGGCTGGAACAGCAGGATGAGGGTGAGTAGGCTGAGCGCCGAAATGGACCAGCATTTCCAATCGGATGGTAATTGCGAACCCGGTCGGTCGATATTTCCGATCCCGGATTGTGGTGAGTATTCCGACGTATTTCTGGTCTCGACCCTGTGGTCCACCGTTTCGCCTTACCGCGCGAATGTCAGGGGTACGGCTTCGCATTCGGCCGTATCCCCGATGAGCTCTTGCCGCCCATCGACTTTCACCAGCTTAGAACACCACACCCGCAGGTCAAGGAGCGTTTGGGTGATAAAGAGAGCTGTGCCACAATACCTTTCGGTAACATAGGGATGCGCCCGGCCGACCATAGACCGCACCATTCTTGCGAAAGAGCTTGAAACAAGCGATATTCGGCTCGAAATCGATAGCGGGCCGCATTACATGACCTCACTTTCATTGTGACCGAATACACGAACGACACACCCTTCACGTTTAGTGAGCGGGCACACTACAGCTGGAGCCGCCCTGCCAACCGATGTGCGTACGACTCCACCGAGCCACCCGCAGGCCGGCCGTACCCACCGGGACCGCCCAGCAGGCCACGGCCATTATCAACCACACGGTTGACTAAACCTGCGCAACCGCTCTACCGTTGTAGTCAACCAAATAGTTGAGGACGGTCTTATGGACGAATCCGGGGAACGGCTCAACCGCGTATTCGCGGCACTGGCGGACCCGACCCGGCGCGCACTGGTGGCCCGGCTGGCGGCGGCGGACGCGACGGTGAGCGAACTCGCCGAGCCCTACGAGATGAGCCTGCAGGCGATCTCCAAGCACGTGAAAGTTCTCGAGGACGCCGGGCTGGTGACCCGGAGCAAAGACGCCCAGCGGCGGCCGGTGCATCTGGACGCCGAGATATTCGACCTGATGACCAAATGGATCGAACGCTATCGCCGCACCGCGGAACAGCGCTACCAGCGCCTCGACGCAGTGCTGGCCCAGATGACCGACGACGAACAGCCGCGGGTTCACCCGCCGAAGGAGGCATCATGACCACAACCGGAGACGACACCCGGATCATCGCGGACGAGAAGGTCCCCACGATCGAGATCATCCGGGAGTTCGATGCTGAGCCCGCCCAGGTGTTCCGCGCGCATATCGACCCCGCGCTCTACGCACAGTGGGTCGGTCCGCATGCGCTGAGCACGAAAATCACCCGGTGGGATGCCCGCACAGGCGGCGCGTGGGCATTCGCCAGCGAAAGCGACGGCGTGGAGATCGCCGCCTTCTACGGCAGTTTCCACGAGGTGCGGCCGTCGGAACGAATCGTGTGGACATTCACCTACACCGGCGAACCGGACGGGGTCGCGCTGGAGACGGTGACCTTCGAGAAGGTCGGCGAGCGGCGTACCCGGCTGCGGACTTTGAGCGTTGTCGCGGATTTCGAGACACGCGACGGCATGCTGGCGAGCGGGATGGACACCGGGGTGCGCGAGGGCTACGACAAACTCGACCACCTGCTGGCGCCGGAGTCCGCAACGCCCGCGGTCGCGGGGCCCGCGACCCGGCACTTCGAGGACGCGGCCCGGTTCACCGCACTGGTCGAATCGGCCTCGCCCGGGGATTGGGGACGCCCCAGCCCGGTGCCGGAGTGGACGGCGCTCGATATCGTGCGGCATCTGGTCGAGTGGTCGCGCGGGTTCCTCGGCGGCGCCGCAATCGTGCTGCCCGCCCTGGATATCGCGGGCGACCCGGTGGCGGCATGGAAGCGGCACGTCGCCGATATCCAGGGCATTCTCGACGATCCCGCCGGCCGGGTACTCAGCAACCCGCACACCGGTGACCAGCCGGTCGACCAGGCGATCGACACCTTCTACACGCCCGATATCTGGATGCACACCTGGGATCTGGCGAAGGCCCTCGGCTACACGCCCGACCTGGGCGAGCAGCGCTGCCGCGCAGCACTCGAGGGGATGGCACCGATGGACCGGATGCTGCGGGAGAGCGGGCAGTACGGTCCGGCCGTGCCGGTCGGCGAGAACGCTACGGCGCAGGACAAGCTGATGGCCTTCATCGGCCGGGACCCGGCCTGGCAGCCGACCGCCACCGAGTCCTGAACCAGGGCGCCCGCGCACCGGAATCCGACGCGACTTTCCTCCCCGCGCACCCCGGGGCTCGGCCGAGGTGGTGGCGGTACGCTGCCGACCATGGCAGCCGAATCGAGCCCGCCGGCCGATGGGGGTTCTCTTCGGCCGGTGATATGGGTGGGTGCCGCGCTCGTCGTCGCCACATTCGGCGCCCGGACCCATCCATTCCATTGGACAGCAACAGCTTTGATCGTGACCATTGCCGGTGGCGCGCTCGTGTGGGCTGCCCGCCGGCCGGCCGAACCGATCTCGGGGGGACCGCGGATGCGGAACGGCTTGCTGCTGTGGTCGTCGCTACTCTTGGCGGTTTCGGCCTGGGAGCTGTTCGCATTGTCGCGGCAGGAGTCGTGGAACGTACCGGATCCGTCCCATCCCAGCTTGTCCACACTGCTGGACCCGGCGCTCGAACAGGGTCCGGGCCGCTGGGCCGGCTGGCTGATATGGCTGGCCGCCGGGTGGCGGCTGCTGCGATGACCGACCGGGCGCTTGTTCTCGCCGGGTTCGCGGTGCTCGCTGTTGTGGGTGTGCTGGCGGAGCTCACGGCGCGTCACTCACAGCGCTGCACCACTCTCGGTGAAACCCTCCGCTGGTTGCTGCGGTCCCGCGTGCTGCGCATACTCATCATCCTGGTGTGGGCCTGGCTGGGCTGGCATTTCCTGGCCCGGTGAACGTGTGCCACATCTGCACAAATATGCGCTGACCAGGCTCGATGCGGTCAGCGCCCGGTGGTAGCGTTTTTGTATGAAGCTCGGCACCCGACCGGCGGGCCGACCCGGTACGAGTGAACCGATATCGCCGGACCCGGTACCGCCATGACGGTCACGGTTGCACTCGGTGGTGACGTCATGCTCGGCCGTGGCGTGGATCAGCTCCTGCCTCGACCGGGGCATCCGGGATTACAGGAGCCGTGCGTCCGGGATGCCCGCCGCTACGTCGAGCTGGCCGAGCAGGCCAGTGGGCCGATCCCACGGCCCTACGGATTCACCGGGCCCTGGGGTGAGGTGCCCCGCATACTCGACGAACTCGAGCCCGACGTACGGCTGGTCAACCTGGAAACCGCCATCACCGCGGACGGTAGTTTCGCGGCGGGCAAAGGGGTCCACTATCGCATGCACCCGGACAATCTTGCGGCGCTTGCTGCATTCCGCCCCGACGCCTGCGCATTGAGCAACAACCATTCCCTCGATTTCGGTATCCGCGGACTCGCCGACACCCTCGCGGCGCTGCCCCGCGCGGGTATCCGCGCCGTCGGAGCGGGCGCGAACCTCGCTGCCGCGCAGCGGCCGGTGGCGGTACCGGGTCCCGGGGGTCACCGAGTACTGATCGCGTCGATATCGACCCCGTCCAGTGGCGTTCCCGCCGGCTGGGCCGCCGGCCGCGACCACCCGGGAATCTGGGTGATCGACCATCCCTCCGCCCGGCATGCCGAGGAGGTGGCGGCCCGGTTCGCTCCCCTCGCCCGCAGTGGTGATCGCACGATCGTATCGGTGCACTGGGGGCCGAACTGGGGCTACGGAACCGGCCTCGGCGAGCAGGAGTTCGCCCACCGGCTGATCGACGCCGGCGTCGATATCGTGCACGGTCACTCCGCGCACCATCCCCGCGCGATCGAAATCTATCGAGGCAAGCCCATCCTGTACGGCTGCGGCGATATCGTCGACGATTACGAGGGGATCGGCGGTCACGAGTCCTACCGGCCGGAACTCCGGCTGCTCTACCTCGTCACCCTCGATGCCGGCGGTCCCGCCGAAGTGCGCATGCTGCCGCTGCGCATCCGGCGTATGAAACTCGAACGAGCCGGGCCCGCCGACACCCAATGGCTGAAAAGCACGCTCGGCGATATCAGCGACCGGTTCGGTACGCGAGTCGGTACCGGTCCCGAAGGTCTGCTGACCGCCTCTCGGTAGCCGTACCGGGGCCCCATGCCGCCGGGCATCAGTGGAAGACGACCGGCGATCCGCGATTCGCCGTAGCTGTAGAGCTCCCTCGGGCACCTCACCGCCCGCTGCGTTCCCGGCCGGCGTGACCGCGTCAGGACCGTGGGCCCGGCCGGGCTCGCAAAGCGAGCATGCTCAGCCCACGGTATGAATTGTGCCGGGCAGCCGGCTCGGGTCGGTCAGGGACGGGTCCGGCTGCCGGCCCGCGGACGCCCATTCGGCGATGGTCTGCTGTACGGCAGGTGATTGCATCCCGGAGGGATCCATGTAATAGGCCGCCCGCCGCATGGCCTGAGCGACCGCGGGATCGGTGGTGGCGGCCGCAACGGCGAACGCTTCGCCCGCAACGGCTTCCGGGGCAGGCGGGGTGTAATTCACGAACTCGGCGCCGGGGAAGAACGAGTCGGTGTTCGCGGCCATGGCGAAGGCGTAGTCGGTCCACGGCGCCAGCTCGGCCGCGAACTTCTCCGCGACACCGGTGACCGAGCCGTCCGCGGACGCGACGACCTGCGCGAGCAGGGAAGCACCGATGGCGGCGATCGTCATACCTTGCCCGTAGATCGGGTTGAAGGCCGCGACGGCGTCCCCGATGACGACGAATCCCTCGGGCCGCCGGTCCAGCTGCTCCCACAGCCGGCGCTGATTACCGGGCATCCGGTAGGTATCGGGCTCGACGACCAGTTCCGCGGCGCGCACGGCCCGGCCGAGGAGGGGGCTGGGGGCCTCGTCCAGGTAGTCGAGCAGTTCCGCGTACCTGGCCGGCGGATAGTTCTTCGACATCCCCATGGCGGCCACGACATGCCGACCGTTACCGCAGGGCAGAATGGCTCCGCCTTTGAGATGCCGCGGATTCGGGGTGGCGGCGATCCCGCGGAACCCGTCCGGCAAGGTGCCCTCGGGGAAACGGACCACCATCGTGGCGTACCCGAGGTACGACCGCACATGCTGTTCGGCCGGTGGTGCGTAGCCCAGTTCGCTCAACCAATTCGGCGCCTTGGACCCGCGACCCGTCGCGTCGACCACGAGATCGGCGTCCAGTTTCTCGCCCTCCACGCCGGTCACCTTCACTCCGGTGACCGCGGTGCCGCCCGGCCCGGCCAGCAGCCCGGTGCCGATACCGTGCACCGCGCGCACATTGGGCAGCGCCAGCACCCGCCGCCGCAGCACCCATTCGAAGGTCGGCCGGAGAAAACCGATGACATCCATACCGCCGGCGACCCGGGCCGCCCAG